>CAZYME010000012.1:0-69480 GCA_964648115.1 uncultured Legionella sp. | reverse complement strand
GAAGCGGAATGCGGGAATAGCCAGGCGGTTTGATCCCCGCATTCCGCTTCGCTCCATACGGGCTACACTTTGTCATATTTATTAAACAACGAGGTTGTATGTTACGAGTTAATCGAAAATTAATCACATTAGGGCTATTACTATTGCTGCAAGCATGCTCACATATAGATGATTATTTATTGGGCAAAGATAACACACCTAAACCATCTCCGCTTGAAGACTTTAAACCAAAAGTAAAATTGGTCGAAGATTGGTCTGTTGCTGTGAGCAAATCAAGTAAAGCTAGTACTTATTTAAAACTTAAGCCAGTTATACGTGGAGACAATATATATACCGCTAATGCAAGTGGCACAGTCCAGGCCGTTAATAAAAATACTGGTAAACTATTGTGGTCTAAACAGCTTAGTCAAGGCATAGTGAGCGGGCCAGCAGTTGCAGAGGGTTATGTAGCAGTTGGAACAACTAGATCCAGCGTTATACTATTGCAGCAATCAGACGGTAGTGAACTGCAGCAGCTAAAAGTATCCAGTGACGCACTTTCTAAGCCAAGCATAACTAATCATAAAGTTATTGTGAAAACAATCGATGGCATTGTGTATGCTTTTGATGTAAAAACAGGTGAAAAACTCTGGGTCTCAGAGCATGGTTCACCCAGCTTAATTTTAAAAGCTAGTTCATCTCCAGTAATCGTAGGCCCATTAGCTATTATAGGTTTCTCAGATGGTAAATTAGACGCAATTGATATCCAAACTGGGCAAGTGATTTGGCAGCGTAGCATCGCATTTGCCAGCGGATCCAGCGACGTAGAGCGCTTAGTGGATATCGATGCCGACCCAATTGTACGAGGAGATGTTGCATATTTGGCAAGCTACCAAGGTTATGTAGGTGCTTTATCTCTATCAAATGGCCAGTTTATATGGCGAAAACCTGCATCTGTCTATAAAAATCTAGCAATGGATGGAAATACATTATACCTCACTGATAGTGATGATATTGTATGGGCAATTGATAGGCAAAATGGTCAAGTCAAATGGAAGCAAGTATCACTCAAAGCACGCGGTTTATCGGAGCCCACCTTAATGGGGCATCGCTTGATTGTTGGTGACCGAACAGGGTACTTACATGTCCTAGCGACCCATAATGGCGAATTGATTTCGCGTACACGCCTTAGCGGCCCTATTGATATTGCGCCAGCTGTCGCGGGTAATAAAATTTATGTTCTAACCGCTAATGGTAAATTGAATCGTCTATCTGTGAGTTAAATCTATGCTTCCCGTTATTGCTTTAGTCGGGCGTCCTAATGTAGGTAAATCGACGCTATTTAACAGATTGACACGTACACAAGATGCGTTAGTTGCTGATTTCCCTGGATTGACCAGGGACAGGCAATATGGCGATGCTGTCTTTGAAAATAAACCATTTATTGTGGTGGATACTGGCGGTGTTGGTGTCGAGGATGCTGCTGTTGACGCCTTGATGTCGAAACAATCTGAGTTTGCTCTAAATGAAGCAGACACTGTTTTTTTCCTCGTCGATGGCCGAGCAGGTCTCAC
The DNA here is from genome assembly GCA_964648115.1 of uncultured Legionella sp. Lineage (GTDB taxonomy): Bacteria > Pseudomonadota > Gammaproteobacteria > Legionellales > Legionellaceae > CAZYME01. The sequence goes on along the minus strand of CAZYME010000012.1, from coordinate 67,927 downwards.
AGCAGTGGATCATAACATCGCGGTAAATCTTAGAAAAATAAATAAGCCAGTGTATCTTATCGTCAACAAAACAGATGGTTTGGATGATGAAATTGCTTGCGCAGACTTCCAATCACTGGGTTTTTCCCAAGTGCATGCAATTTCTGCTTCGCATGGTCGCGGCATGCTTCCCTTACTACAAACATTAACAGCTGACTTTGAACCTGCTGCAGAATTAGGATCTCAGAACAATGAGATTAAAATCGCTTTTGCTGGCCGCCCTAATGTGGGTAAGTCGACTCTGATTAATCGCATTCTTGGCGAAGAACGGGTAGTCGTATATGACATGCCAGGTACCACCAGAGATAGTATTGCTATTCCTTTTGAGCGGGATGAGCAGCATTATATGCTGATTGACACAGCCGGTGTTCGCAGGCGCTCGCGTGTTGGTGAAAAAATTGAAAAATTTTCGGTGATTAAAACCTTACAATCAATTAAAGAGTCTCATGTTTGTTTGATGTTATTAGATGCGCGGGATGGATTAACAGACCAAGACTTGCATCTACTGGGTTTTATTATCGAATCAGGCAAAGCATTGGTTATCTTGGTTAACAAATGGGATGGTTTGGATGAGGACCAAAAAGAGCAGGTGAAAAAAGAGCTGACGCGCAGATTGCATTTCGCCCATTTTGCTAAAATCCGCTTTATTTCCGCATTACATGGGAGTGGAGTGGGAGGGATCTTTAAAGATATTAAAGAAGCCTATGCATCTGCAATACAAACATTCTCCACACCCAAAGTGACCCGATTATTGCAAGATTTGACTACGCAACATACCCCACCGTTGGTAAACGGACGGCGTATAAAATTGCGTTATGCTCATACGGGTGGACAAAACCCACCTATCATTGTAATTCACGGTAATCAACTTGATTCTTTACCGGATAGTTACAAACGTTATTTGGCCAACGGGTTCACGCAACATTTAGGCCTTGTAGGAACGCCATTAAAATTAGAGTTTAAAAGTAGCGACAACCCCTTTAAAGGTAAAAAAAATAAATTAAATGCACGCCAACTCCAGCGTAGAAAACGCTTGATGAAGCACGTTAAAAAACGGTAATAAAAGGATCGTTCAATGGATTATCATTATTTCAAAGACAAAGTGAATCATTTTTATGGACGATATCTCGGCTATGATAATCGCCCAACTTTTTTTGATATCCAACAAACGTTTCCATCGTTGAACAACATTACGCAGCATGCTGAAGCCATAAAAACTGAATTTGAGCATGTTTTAGCGAATACCCCGCAGTTGCCACGATACCATGACATTGATCCAGGTGAGGCTGCTATATCAGACACTACAGAAAAAAACTGGAATGTTTTTATGCTGTATCTTCTTGGGTATGAATTACAAGAGGGGCGTACTTTGTGCCCTATGCTTTGTAAGTTATTAGAGGGCATTCCCAATTTAATGCAAGCTTTTTTCTCCATTCTCGAACCAGGTAAATCTATACCCTTGCACGAAGGACCATATCTTGGCTATTTGAGATATCATCTAGGTATTCACATTCCTAAAAATAACCCACCACATATTATTGTCAATAATCAACCCTACACCTGGCGTGAGGGTGAGGCAGTACTATTTGATGATTCATGGCCACACGAAGTAAGGAACGACAGCGATGATCATCGAGCTGTTCTAATCATTGATGTATTACGCCCAATGCCTTTCCTACCAACATTGCTTAATCAATTTGTGACGAACGTAATTGCACGCTACACTTATGGTCGTCAAACCATAAAGCGTGCAATCCAATATGGCGGAGAGGTAAAACCTCTGCCATTATAATAGCTTCTGTTCCCAAAAACATGGAACCTGTGTTCAAAAATAGTAAAATGTGAACAAAATATTACTATTTTAATTTGGAGGAATAGTAATGCGTTTTTTTGTTAGAGACTTTGATAGAGTAGAAGAATATCCTGACACACCAGAAGAGTTAGTTAGACAAATCAAAATGGATTCGACTAATGCCAAAGGAAAGATTAGAGCACGTGCTTTTTTTAGTGAATATTTTGATAACGGAGGGGGAGTTGCGCATCCTCAACTAGGTAATTTAGATAATTTTAGAAGAGAGATGCAGCGAGACTGGGACTACATCTTAAATGGAATTAATTCAGTGGCGGCAATTATTGAACAAGGCTTAAATGGTTGGGAAAGAGTACCAAATCCACCCATGAGCCTCATAAGCTTCAGATAGTAAATCCTAGAGTCCTCTACCATTGATGGGAGAGGATGCCCGATAGGGCAGGTGAGGGTAGATCAAATCACCCCTCATTCGCCCTGTCGGGCACCTTCTCCCCTCGCGGGGCGAAGGATCGCAATTGGGATGCCTCGATACTAGCTACCAACGTGTTCTAACCCAAACCTAAATGCAGGAAGCAATTATGTGGGATGATAAAAAAAAGGAATATTTAGACCGCCTAGCCCAAGTAAAACCCTATTTAAAAAACAACAAATTTATAGATAAAGATGACTTAATCGCCGTGCTTTCGCAGGTAATCCATTCGAAAAATCGTGTTTGCATAGAAGGTGACAACCAAAAGCAAGCAAGTTTTTTGGCTGAGGCACTGACCAAGCTAGACCCTACCAAAATTAATAATTTACACATGATCCAGTCGGCAATAGCCTTGCCCGAACACCTAGATATTTTTGCAAAAGGCATCGCAAGCAAAGTAGATTTCGCATATTCCGGCCCGCAGTCTGTTCGTCTCGCCAATATGGTAAAAAGCAATCAAATTAATATCGGTAATATCCACACTTACAACGAGCTGTTTGGCCGGTTAGTGACAGATTTGATCCCGGATGTGTGTTTGTTAATGGCAGATCAAGCTGATGAAATGGGTAATTTATATACTGGTGCAAACACAGAAGAAACTCCGGCAATCATCGAGGCGACCCATTTTAAAAATGGCATTGTAATTGTTCAGGTAAACGAAATTGTTAAGAGCTTGCCGCGTGTTGATATTCCTGGTGGCTGGGTTGATATTATTGTTAAAGGACCTAAAGCGTCCTATATCGAACCGCTTTTTACTAGAGATCCTGCTCAAATCAACGAAGTCAAAATATTAATGGCCATGATGGTTATTAAAGGGATTTACGAGCCTTACAAAGTTAATATTTTAAATCATGGAGTTGGTTTTAATACCTGTGCTATTGAATTGCTATTGCCCACATATGCTGAATCATTAGGATTAAAGGGCAAAATTTGCCAGCACTGGGTGGTTAATCCCTTACCTACCCTAATCCCTGCTATAGAGTCAGGATTTGTAAAAACCATTTGTTCTTTTGGAGGCGAGGTTGGCATGAATAACTATGCTGCTGCTCGCCCAGATGTTTTCTTTACTGGAAAAGATGGAAGCTTACGCTCTAACCGGATGTTAGGTCAGTTGGCCGGGCATTATGCATGTGATGTCTTTATTGGAGCGACGTTACAAATCGATTTAAATGGTAATAGTTCGACTGCTGTTGAGGGGCGTATTGCTGGTTTTGGTGGCGCGCCCAACATGGGTTGCGATGCTCCGGGTCGACGCCACTCTTCTTATGCGTGGTTAAAAGCAGGACAGGAACGTAATCAGGCTCTATCTTTAAAGATGCCGCGCGGTAGAAAATTAGTCATTCAAATGGTAGAAACATTTCAAAGTCATGCTCAACCAACGTTTGTTGAGAAATTGGATGCGTGGGCATTGCAGAAATCTATGTGTGCTGATTTGCCAGCCGTAATGATTTATGGAGATGATGTTAGCCATATTGTCACCGAGGAAGGGATTGCTAATCTGTTAATGTGCCGCAATCTTAAAGAGCGTGAGCAAGCAATCCGTGGAGTTGCGGGTTACACCGAGGTTGGAATAAAGCGCAATAAAGCAAAAGTGGATGAGTTAAGAGCGAGAGGAGTGATACAACGTCCCGAAGATTTAGGAATTAAACCATCTGACGCCACCAGGGATTTACTTGCTGCAAAATCTATCCGCGAATTGGTCGACTGCTCTAATGGCTTATACGAACCGCCTGTTAAATTTAGAAATTGGTAAGGGAGTAGATATGACTAAGATGGTATTTCGTTTTACTATTCCTGGGGAACGTTGCCAAGGTAAAAAGGTAGTGTGCGGTGTTGTGGGGTCGGGTAATTTGGAGGTTATTGCTGAGGAAAACAAGACCCTGCAAACGGTATTTAATGTCGAAACCATGATGGAGAATTACAATTCTATTTGGAAAAAAGTGATTGAGGATTTTGTTAAGGAATATCATCCGGTCGGTTTGCAATTTACGCTTACCGACAATGGTGCTACTCCGGCAGTTGTGTCCCTGCGCTTGCGACAGGCCCTAGAAGCTTTTCAAGGTTATCAAGGGGAGGCTAAAAATTATTTGGAGCTAGGGGCTCGTGAAAGAATTAATGCCATTTTTGATAGTAATTCGTTTGTTGAATGGCTTGCAGATGAAAAACTTTATAGTCCTCACTTAGCAAAGCTAAATTTACCCGGTCAAGCGGACGATGGCATCGTGATTGGCTCAGCATGCTTACAGGAAAAAAAGATACTGGTTGCGGCTCAGCAAAAGGATTTTATGGGTGGCGCCGTTGGTGAAATTCATGGCGCTAAACTAACAGGACTTTTCGAAGCAGCGGTTAAATCAAATGTAGATGCAGTCATTGTCCTAATCGATAGTGGTGGGGTGCGTTTGCACGAGGCAAATGCAGGAGAAATTGCGATTTCAGAAGCAATCAGGGCTATTTTTGAAGCAAGAAATAAAGGTGTTATGACCATTGGGGTTGTGTGTGGCAAAAATGGTGCGTTCGGCGGTATGGGTATAATTTCAGCATGTTTTGATTATCTTATCATTAATGAAATAGGCCGCATTGGTGTATCAGGCCCAGAGGTTATTGAAGCTGTGGCAGGCAATGAGGCTTTTGATGCACGAGATAGAGCATTAGTATGGCGAGTTTACGGTGGTAAAACACGGTACTTGCAAGATGTGGCACAGGGCTATGTAGGTTCTGATGCGAGTTCGATACGAGCAGCGCTTCTGAAAGCTATAGATAAAAAAGTTCCTATTGATTTAGCCTCGGTAAAGCAAAAACATCAGCTATTAAAAAAACGTATTGAAGAAACTGCAGGTTGCCAGGAAGAGGGAGAGTACTTAAATAAGACACACCCAGAATTCGCAACAATTGTTTTTGATATGAACGAGAAAGATTTTTTAAGTGCAGCAAAGGTGATTAAATCGTAAGAAAAATACCTGTCGTCCACGCGGTGTTAACTTAATGAAAGTGGGTAAAAAAACAACCGTCTTTGCGAGCGTTAGCGAAGCAATCCAGGGGCACTGGGTTGCTTCACTGCGTTCGCAAAGACGGCAATTTTCATAAGTTGACGCCTATGTGCGAAAGCGGGAGTTACAATGTTTTCAAAGCAAGGAAATATCAGAAGAATTATCAGGAGCACAAAGGAATGATCTCACTAAAAGATCTAATAAAACACATATTCACCACAGACATCCCCCTGACAGAATGCCAATCCGTCATTTACGGCAAAGCTTCTCTTAAAAATCAACCCATTCATATTCTAGGCGTTAAAGAATCCACATTCCTAGGTGCAGAACAAGCGCTGATCATGGCACAAAAAGTAATAGAAATATTGGAAAGCCAGTCAAAAGCACCTGTATTACTCCTAGTTGATGTTGCCGGCCAGCAATTAGCAATGCGTGACGAGTGGCTTGGTATGCATCAATATTTTGGCCATTTGCTCGAATGTTTAGAATGCTTACGAAAACAAGGTAACAGATTAATATCGCTAATATATAACCAAGCCCTTGGGGGAGCTTTTATCGCCTATGGTTTGATGGCGGATACCATATTAGCCTTACCTGACGCTGAATTAGCTGTAATGTGGCTTGAAGGGATTGCGAAAGTAACCAAAATTGAACTGAGCACACTGCAAAAGCTCAGTAAAACACTCCCCGTATTTGCCCCTGGAGTCCATAATTTCTATGAGTTAGGTGGTTTGCACGAAATCGCTCCCCTATCTGAGCTTGCAGAAAAAATAGGTGTAGCCACAAGAGAAAATGAAACGCAAGATAACCGAGCTTTCTTGGGAGAAAAGCGCGGAGGAAGAAAATTGGCTTATTCGCTTATCAATAAGGTGGCTAATTACTCATGATAGCGCAGCGGCATGATTTGGTTTTTATTGATAGCCAGTCACGCTTTTCTATCCAATCATTGCACTATGATAATGATGTTATTCATAAACACGTTGTTGATTGGCTAAAAAATGGATTGCCATGTGTTTATGCAAGACAAACCTCTGATGAAACGGTCAACCTGGGTTTACCCCTTTTTTTTGATAATAAAAAATACCGCGTAAGTCTAACAATAGACAAGGTTGATGTAGTAAGGCAGCAGTCGCTACCCAAACTAGTGGATATGGAGGATTTTTTTATTCGTTGTTATGGAGTGAGGGGGCTACACAAACTGCCTGAAGATATAGCCGTTTATGGCTCATTTCTATACCATTATTTGTCAGATCAAAGAGTAGTGGATGAAGCATCTGATCTTGATTTACTGATTAACTATTCACCTCAATATTCTATAGCTATATTAAAAGAATTAATCTGTTTATTAAACAGTACATTTAATAGGGCTATTGATGGAGAACTCCGTTTTAAAAAAATAGGAGATATTGCTATCAAAGAGTTACTTAATTTATCCGCCAATAAATTATTATGCAAAACGCGAGACAAGGTGCACTTAATATCAAGAGATGAGTTATATGCAAGCTATCCCTTGTTGTGATAGATCTTTAGCTAAAATGGCAGTAAGGGCTTTGTACTTTGAAGTAAAAGCCTATCCAAAGCCTGGATTAGTGAGTTTCGTGGATTCAGGTGCTCACCATGATATGAATGGTGAGACGTTTTATCGTAGTATGTTTACATTACGTCATTACTTTTATCAAATCTCGAGAGAGGGCGTAATGAACCACTCTTTTGAGCATCTAAAACGCACAGCAATCCAAGCCGAGCAACGAATGCTTGAGAAAACACGGGGTGTTAACACCCACCGCGGGGCTATCTTTGCATTGGGTATTTTTTGTGTTTCTGTAGCTAAGCTAACACGCGAACAAAAAGGCTTTACTCCTACTGAGCTACACCAACAATTACTAAGAGACTGGGAAACTAATTTAGTGGGACACAACGCAAACCCAAATAGTCATGGAGCCAGCGTACGCAGAGAGCGTAAAGTAATTGATGCAATACAAATGGCAATACAAGGCTATGATCTGGTTTTCCAATTGCTGCCTGCTTTTATTGCTTTATTTGCAGATACCAAATCATTAGATACAGCCTGTTTATTTGCATATTTAGAACTCTTGATAAAAATAGATGATACCAATGTCTTATATAAAAAAGGTAGATTGGGGTTAGATTATGCAAAATACATTGCTGCTGACCTATTAGCCATTCCCTGCTTGAAAACACGCAAAGAAAAAGCGCTTGAAATTCACCATGAGTTCTCAAAAGAAGGCATCAGCCCCGGCGGGGTTGCCGATTTAATAGGGGTTTTATTATTTTTAGGGCAGTTATTTTGTGAAGAGTTGCGACGTTATTAAATATAACGAAAGTTGAGGATAACAGGATTGGATAGAGATTTGTTCGCTATTTGCACCGCGCCAATTTTTTTTAATTGCTTGTTGTATAATTTAAAGACAACAATATAAAAATCCACGGTGATTCTATGGACAGAAAAGTAGAGGTGCTTGAAATTTTTCAACGAGATATTTCCAATCTAGAAAAAATACGTTTGTTGGAAGAGATATCGCTGGATTTAACCAATGAAATGGCTGCAGAAGATCAAAATATGCAGCCAGAACTGCATAATAAGCTATCCGAAGGATTACGATTAGCTACTGATTTCTTGAGGGAGTTAAAGGAGGAGGTTTTGGTAAAAAAAATAAACCATATGATTTGATATTGATATATTGGTATTATTTTGTGCTATATTGTAATAAAGTCATGTTGAGAGGAGGAAGTGAAATGCCTCAGCATAAAATATCCGAATTGAGTACAGACACTCTACAAGATGCTTTCCGCAATATACCTCCGGATGCGACAGAGCTGAATTTGAGCGGGAATGACTTGAGCAAAATACCAGTTGCAGATTTAGTAGCTGCCCTGAAGAGCCTACCACCAACTATACAATCGCTTAATTTGAGCAACACTAGTTTGGCCAAGATAGATAATACGGATTTGCAGCAAATACTTGCCGCCATTGTTTTTGCTGGAAACTTAAATTTAGCTAAGAATGGTCTTTCTTCTAGAGAAACAGGGCTCTTAGAACAAACCTTCAGAAGTATCAGAAGAAACGTGGTATCACTTGGGTTAGCTGATAATGATTTGTTTTGTGGAAGGCCGATAGATGACTTACCAAGAGTGTTTGGCACACTCCATGATGGTCTTAATTCACTAGATTTAAGTGGAAACTCACTCCGAGAGCATGATGACGATCAGATAACAAAAATCTTCTCTTCATTTCCTAGACAGTTGGAGTCCTTGATTTTGGCTGGGACTGGCCCTACGTACGAGAATGCAACATCAGCTGGATTAAGTAGAGCTTTTTCTAATTTGCCTCAAGGGATCCGTTCGCTTGATCTAAGCGGCTATTTAGACATACCTTTCGCAGAAATTGCTGCTGAATCAACAAAATTGCCTAGTATTGTTAAAATTAAACTGTCAGCGACTCAGGTAACATCGATGAGCCCTGAAGATTGTAAGGGATTGCTCACGATATTTCCTGGTATCAAAACGCCTGCAAATGTAGAATTTTCCCGCCTTAAAACAGAAACAACAACTGATAATGCCCTAGCATTTAAACTTGGGATAAGGTTGCCTTCGACTCTTAAAAGCATAGGTGCTGCGTATATTAAGGAAGAACTTCGTGCTGGAAGGATGGCGGAGTCTGATCGAGAAAATCTTCCAGATGCAGTATCCCGCGCCCTTGACGAATCACCTACAAGACCTAAATAGCTTACACCGGCCATATCATAATGCTCAATTTTAATCCTTCATTCCGCCTTTCACCATACGGGTTAAAATTGTGCATTAAATTAAAAAAGGAATGATTTTGTAGGGTACTTTCTCGCAATATTTTTTCCAATCATGGCCATATTTTTTCGCACATCGCCTGTCATCGCGAAATGCTCGATCTACCAGAAGAATAACCAGGTAACAAAAATAAAAATAGGGTGCAAAATGCGTGAAAAGCGCAGGAGCAGACCAAATAAATGATGCGGCTAGTTCTGGAACATAATGAAAATGGCGCGCAATTCCCCACCATCCTGATGCAAGTAAGATAGTTTGCTTTTTCTGCCCTTGCTCGGTCTTATAATTTGCTAACAGAGTAGTAGGATTTTTACCCCATATTTTGCAATTACCTCCAGTGGCCCTTGCTACTAGCCTTTGCCTATCAGCGAGATAATTAATCGATATAAAGAAGACTCCTAAGCAAAACAAGGCTATTGCCGATGCAAAACTCAAATGAACAGGATGAAGAACGAGATACATACTAGGGGAGGTATAGATGCAAGGTACCCATACTAAGCAACCCCAACAAATATAGAATCCAGCTCTGTCATGCATAATATCTAGTGAACGAAGATAACCATTTTCCCAAATATAAAACTTTAGGATGTATAAAAATTGTAGGGATACAGCAATTAACATGGAGTTGGCTAAACCACCTAGCTCGGCTTGTTTAGAACAATAAGATATAAGCAGTACTCCCCAGCTCATCATCCCAAAGCGGCAAGTGATAAATTTTTTAATATGCAAACCCCATACTTGAGGGTAAAGCTCAGTTCCCCAGTAATAATCAAACAAGAAGTTTTGTGTAATACCAGCATCCGTTGAAGAAGGGAAAAAACGGCCTTTGATGTAAAGCAAACCACAAAATAGTAGGCTAAAAATATTCAGCGCGCCTAAAATGTAACCTAAGTTATCATAGAGAATACTCGCGGGAAATATTTGTAACCCAAACGTCGCAATGCAAAATACAGCCATTGTGGTAAGGAATGCGAAAACCCCATTGGCTTTATAAACAGGAACATTTCCCTTGGGGGTTATAGGCCCATGCCAGGTTTTCCCTGGTAACAGGCGCATCAAGGCGAGTTCAAATACTATAAAGCACGCAATCATGCCCCAGGCCAGAGAGGAGCCGAAAAAATAAGGTTTCCAAATAGTATAGGTAGTCTGAAAAATGCCTTGTTCTAGCATTAAACTAAAAAGCTCTGACAAAGAGCCGCCCAGCGTTGTATTTGTATACCACATTAACATTACAAAAGGGGGACAGACGAGCATGAGAAGGAGGGGGCCTAAGGTATTGCGCATGCTATGCCACATATATATATGTCCTTATATATAATTTCAGAAGCTTTCACAAAAGAGTAGCATTAATGTATTTAGTTTTGGAATAACTATGTGGTTACAAATGGTAAATAATATAATGTGGGGTTTTCAGTACACAAATCTATCTACGGCTTCATAACCATTAAAACCTTCTGTTGGTCTGTAAAAATGCCTTCTTTTACTGTGGAATCACCAATTGCTCTGAAACCAGCCTTTTCAAATACATGCATAGCTCGAGGATTATTTTCATTAGGGTCAATGAAAAAAGTATCTGCTAATGGATCAACTTGCTCTTGAAAGAAAACAGTAAATTTTTTCAGCGTTGTAGCCGCTAAACCTTGCCCTAAATAATTTTTATTACCAATACCGAAATCAATGCTATATGTTTTTCCTGTTTGTGAAATTTGCTCATGCCAGATTGGTTCGCAGTTATCATTTGAGTGTACTTCGGCTGTTAAAATAAAACTAAATGGTTCGTTATTAATAATACCAACCCAGTAAGTAAAAATGCCGCGAAAATAAGGAGAGGGCGTAAGACGGCCATTAATAAAATGAATAATATCATCCCTATGTTGCTGACTATTATCCCAAAATTCTTGCATATGTGTCTCATCAAGCCATCCAAAAATGGTTTTTTGATGTTGCTGATTAACCTTTTCAAATCGAATTGAACTTATGAGGTCTTGGGTCATTAAACTACCTCTTTTATAGGCAAGCTTGGATGATATTGCACAGTATATTCCAAAAATTGTAGAAAAAAGTAGGGGGTTCGTATGCTTTGTGACAGAATATGAACTCTAAACGCTGGGCTACTATAAATACAGTCTTTATGCAGAAAATAAACTCCTTTACTCGCGAACAAAAAAAAGTTTTGATTCTGTCCTCGTTAGGTGGGGCGCTTGAATACTATGATTTTATTATTTACATTTTTTTTGCCCACCTGATTGAAAAATTATTTTTTGCGGATAACTCCTCATATGTTGCAACCTTAAAGACGCTGGCAATTTTTTCAATTGGTTATCTATTACGCCCTCTGGGTGGAATTATTTTCGGCCACTTTGGCGACAGATATGGGCGCAAGGTGGTTTTTATCGTCACGATATTATTTATGGCTATTCCATCATTGGCCATAGGATTATTACCGACTACCGCAGAAATTGGTGTTGTGGCTCCTGTGTTATTGTTAATTTTTAGAATGTTGCAAGGGCTCGCGCTTGGTGGTGAGGTTCCAGCGGCACTGACATTTGTTGCCGAACATGTGGAAGATCACAGACAGGGTTTTTCTTTATCCACCTTGTTCGCAGGGATTAATATGGGGATGCTGATTGCATCTGCCGTGACTACTGTCTTGTCCTCCAGTTTATCTGAAGCACAACTCTTAGCATTCGGCTGGCGTATTCCGTTTATTTTAGGTGGTGTGCTTGGTTTGGGCTCTATGTTTCTACGTCGTTATTTGCATGAAACAGCGGCTTTTAAATCTCTGAAACCAAAAGACGTGCAGAAAATTCCTTTTGTAGAACTAATGAGGCATTCATCAAAGCAGGTTTTTCAAGGTACATTGCTGATAGCGGTTGCTTCAGTTTCTGTGTTTATTTTCCTATATTGGCCTACGTATTTGCATCAATATTTTCATTATGATTTTACACTGATCGTGAGAATGAATACCGCGGGGACATTTTTCCTTAGCTTCATGATTCTTCTTGGGGGGCTAATTACTGATCGTTTTGGTTCTCGCAGAATATACTTGATTGGTACCGGTGCTTTAGTGCTACTGAGCTACGGATTTTTTGCGCTGCTAACAATACATGGTTTGTTCTGGGTTGTGTTCAGCTATATGATTTTTGCAACTATTTTTTGCCTGCTGCCTGCGGCTTATGCCATCATGCTAGCGCATTTATTTCCAACCCCAATTCGTTATTCAGGTGTAGCTATGAGCTACAATCTTGCATATGCTTTTTTTGGAGGGATGAGCCCTTTGGTGTGTACGGTAATGATTAAATATTTTGATTCTATAATAGCGCCTGGAATTTACTTAACTATTGTAGCGTTAATATCCTGGAGTGTTTGTTTCTTTAGCCCTAAATTGCTTGGTAATAATCTGCGTAGCCATCCCATTCGTGACCGTTAGGGCGCGGAAAATCTTGATAGCCAATGCTCCGCTCCCTGAGGGTCACGGCTCAGATGGTTAGGGGCAACTTAGACCTAAGACGCTTTTACTATAGGGTGCGTAGTGGCGCAAAACATCATTTTCTTAGTTGTGCTATACTGCGCACCGGTTTGTTGAATTATGACTACATAAATAATTGGTAGGATATGATGAGATATGTTTTATTGATGGTTTTTTTAGGGCTGCTAACTGCCTGTCAAACCAAACAGGGCGTTGTTCGCCAAGGTAATGTTACAGCGAAAAATAGAGCCGCTGTTATTAATAAAAAAAATAAAACAGCAGAGGATGAACATGATGGTGCTCCCTCCGGGCCTTTACCATCATTTTTCCAAAAAATATTCCCCACACACGCACCATTGAGCCGTTACGGTAATCCTGGAGCTTATAAAGTAAAAGGGCATACCTATGAGGTTATGACAAGCTCAAGGGGTTATCATGCTCGTGGTCTCGCATCATGGTATGGCACTAAATTTCATAAAAAGCGCACCTCGAGTGGTGAGGGTTACAATATGTACGCATTGACTGCCGCACATAAAACACTTCCGCTCCCCACATATGTTCGTGTTAAAAATTTAAGTAATGGACGAGAAGCGATAGTTAAAGTAAATGATCGCGGCCCTTTTCACAGTGGAAGAATTATTGATTTATCTTATGCAGCAGCAGCTAAATTAGGAATTATGGCAACAGGAACAGCACCTGTTGAAATAGAAGCCTTAACCAGTACCGCTCCTGGTAAAGCAAAACCTGCGCGTTATTATCTTCAAGCAGGGGCATTTAGCTCTAAAGCGTTGGCAGAAGCGCAACGTCGTAAACTATCTAAGCTAAGCTCTTCCCGAGTTTTTGTTGAAAGGTATCAAAAACGCTATATCGTTAGAATAGGGCCATTCGCAGACAAACGTACTGTGGATCGTTTCAAAGCCACATTAAAACGCCACGGGGTAACGGGAACTTTTTCTCAGTTAATGTAAGTATTAATCAATAACCACCCGTGTGCCCCTTCCCCCGCCACCGGGGAGATCTACAAATTCCTCATTTAACCAACGCGCATCTTCAACGAAGATGCGCACGCACCCGTGGCTAGCACGATAACCTGGAACAGTATCGCTACCATGTAGGGCATACCCACGAAAAAAATGCATGCAATAAGGCATTTCAGCACCGCCACTTTCTCCGTCTGAGCGAAGCGGGAAGGCAGTAGAGATGCAGTCTATATCCTGTTTGCGAATAACCCGAAATGAACCAGAGGGGGTAATGCAAGTACCATCAAGGCCTCTGCAATGCCCTGAGCCGGAGGAAAGTGGTCCCCACCATAATAACTCACCCTTGTCGTCATAAGCCCCCCAGGCAAGCTTTTCTTGGCTAACATAAATCGTTTTTTCACCGTCAGATTCAATATATCTGGGGAAAGGAGAAACATCATAAATAGTTAATCGATCGATATTTTTAGGCACTGCAATGGTCATGCCTGATCGCAGGGTAATGTTCATTCGATTTACGCGCTTAACAATATCGCGCTCTTCTTCGTTAGGAAATAAACTGTCCCAACTTTCCTCGGGTTTAACTTTCATGCAGAAATAATCTGTGGAATTGCACAGTGACTCACCAAAACGTGTTTGGGTCCATGCTGGAGTTGATTGAGCTAAAAAGAAGAATGCCATCAACATCACTCCCCCTAAAAGCTTCATGTATATCTCCTATTTCAACTGCTATTACTATAGCTTGGTTAGCGGCTAATCATAAAAAAACTATAGCTGTTTTAGCTTGAATCGAGATGTAGCTGCCAGGGCGAGAGCATCAGTGACTCAAATATAAACAATACTGGGATAAAACATTATATCTGGTCTCTATTTTTACGTCCTGCAGCTTGACCGCAGGATCCAGGAATCTAGCAAAATTTATGGATACCGCGCATAAAGCGCGGAACGTAGACATTAAGATAAATAATGATCACTCATGATCTGGCCCTGATGTAGCTGCGCTCCTGATATGAAACTGATAAGATGTTATTTAAATCACATCTTGTAAGAGTCACTCTAGAATGGCTTATGAAAAACATATTTTTACTCCACTTACTATTAAAAGCATAGAATTTAAAAATCGTACCTGGCTTTCTCCTATGTGCCAATATTCGAGTAAGAATGGGTACCCTGATGACTGGCATTTGGTGCATTTGGGTAGCCGAGCTGTTGGTGGGGCAGGGCTTGTGATGGTTGAGGCAACAGCTGTAACACCAGAAGGGCGTATTTCTCCTCATGATCTTGGAATTTGGTCTGATGATCATATTGAACACTTTAAGCGTGTATCCGATTTCGTAAAAACTCAGGGTGCTGTAAGTGGCATCCAGATTGCTCATGCAGGTAGAAAAGGCTCTGTTTCGGCCCCTTGGTTAGAGGTTAACCCTTTGGAGACTTGGCAAACTATAGCCCCAAGCGCGATTGCTTTTAGCCAAGATTATGCATCTCCTAAAGAGATGACACATAGCGATGTCTCTGACGCAATACAAGCTTTTGTCTCTGCTACGGAACGGAGCCTCAAGGCGGGTTTTCAAGTTCTTGAATTGCACATGGCCCATGGTTATTTGATGCATCAGTTTTTATCTCCTATTTCAAACCATCGAAAAGATGAGTATGGAGGTAACCTTGAAAACCGAATGCGTTTTCCTCTGGAGGTGGCCCGAGCAGTAAGAGGAGTCTGGCCGAATGAATTGCCTCTTTTTGTCAGAGTTTCTGCTACAGATTGGGCTAAAGGAGCTGACGAGTTAAATGCTAATGTACCAAGCACCGACTCCTGGGGGTTATTTGAAACCATTTCTTTTTCTCGCAAGTTAAAAGAAATAGGGATAGATCTCATTGATTGTTCCAGTGGCGGCACATTACCTCAAGCAGTTATTCCCACCGGACCTGGCTATCAAGTTCCTTTTGCAGAAACCATCCGTAGAGAATCAAATATCATGACAGCGGCGGTAGGGATGATTACTGAGCCTGTTCAAGCTGAAACAATTTTACTCGAGCAACAAGCAGACGCTATCTTTATTGGTCGTGAATTTTTACGTAATCCTTATTGGTCTATACATGCTGCACGATCCTTTGGAATAAAAGTCCAAAACCCAAAACAATATGGGCGAGCATAAATAGCATATTCGAGGTATAATGATGTGTTTATTTTCTAGGATGGGTTATCGTTTATGAGCTGGCTGAAAAAATTATTGCCCTCAAAAGTTAGAACAGAAACCTCACAAAAAAAAGGGGTTCCCGAGGGATTGTGGGTTAAATGCCAAGGATGCAGCGAAGTTCTATATCGCTCAGAGCTTGAAAAAAATCTCTCTGTTTGTCCTAAGTGCCATCATCATCATAGATTGAGTGCAAGGGATCGTTTGGCTCAATTTTTAGATGATCTAGGTCAAGATGAGATTTGCCCGGAGCTTGAGCCGGTTGACCGTTTGAAATTTCGTGACTCTAAAAAATACAAAGACCGCATTACACAAGCACAAAAAGCTACGGGTGAAAATGAAGCTTTGATTGTTATGAAAGGTACGCTTAAGCAGCAAGCTGTTGTTGCCAGTGCATTTGAATTTTCGTTTATGGGTGGCTCGATGGGGGCTACAGTCGGTGAAAAGTTTGTCCGAGCTGTCAATGTGGCTACAGCTGAAAAGCGTGCTTACATCTGCTTTACCGCAAGTGGTGGTGCTCGAATGCAAGAGGGGTTATTTTCCCTTATGCAAATGGCCAAGACTTCCGCAGCACTTGCCAGATATTCAGAAACTGGATTGCCGTTTATTGTTGTGTTGACTGATCCTACTATGGGAGGCGTCTCAGCAAGTTTTGCAAGTCTTGGTGATGTAATTATTGCTGAACCAAATGCTTTAATTGGTTTCGCCGGCCCAAGGGTCATAGAGCAAACTGTACGGCAAACTTTGCCAGAAGGTTTTCAGCGCAGCGAATTTTTGCTAGAGCATGGCCACATTGACATGATCCTTGAGCGCAAAGCATTGCGAAACACGGTCGCTGAGCTCATTGCTAAACTCACTCGCCGCACTTCGCAGAGCTAGTCTAATGAATTTTTTAAACTTTTCGTTAAATGAATGGCTGAATCACCTAGAAAATCGTCATTCAGAAGAGATTCAGTTGGGCTTAACCCGAATAAAGACCGTTGCGGAGCGTCTAGATTTGCTTAATTTAGATGCAACCATATTCTCCGTCGCTGGAACGAATGGCAAAGGTTCAACTGTTGCTGCGTTAGAAGCTGTTTATTTGGCTGCAGGGTACCAAGTTGCCAGCTATACATCCCCACACCTAATCAATTTTAACGAGCGAATTCGAGTTAACCAACAGCCTATTCCTGACAAAAAACTGTGCGCAGCATTTACGGCTATTGAGCAAGCTAGAGATAACGTTCATCTCACATACTTTGAAATGGCAACATTAGCAGCCCTGTGGTATTTCAAGCAATTTAAACTTGATGTCATTATTCTTGAGGTTGGAATAGGGGGGCGCTTAGATGCAACAAATATTATTGATTCTGATCTGGCAATCATTACTACGGTTGATTTAGACCACCAGGATTATTTAGGTGATACAATAGAAGCTATAGGATATGAAAAAGCAGGTGTTTTAAGAGCGAACAAACCGTTTATTTTCGCAGATGATACCCCCCCTGAAAGCGTGATAGAGCAAGCACGAAAACTAAATGCACTGAGACTTTGTTACTCATCACAAGTAACCGAAGACAGTATTCACATAAAGCCTGCAATGCCATTTCCGGACCATATCAATGTGCCTTTACCGAAAATAAACCCAAAAGCTGCAGCTGCAGCGATTGCCGCCAGTGCATATTTACACACAATTTTGCCAATCAACCCGACGCACTGGGCAGAGGCAATGCAAAACGTATCCATTTTAGGAAGACAACAGTTTGTTGAGGGTGCTGTTTCTATTCTTTTTGATGTTGCTCATAATCCACAGGCTGTTTCGTTGCTTGCAGATTTTATTAAACGATACCAGCCAAAAGGTAAAGTACACGCTGTATTTTCAGGGTTACAAGATAAAGATTTGCAGGGTTTAATTCAGCCAATGCATTCTTATGTTGACTTTTGGTACCCGGCGGTTTTAAGTAGTAAGCGAGCTGCAAGTAAATCGTTATTAAAAACGGTATTTAAAGCCGCGAATTGTTCAATCCCAGCTGACTTTAGTGATCCATCAGCGGCTTACCAGGTGGCCATGCAGCATGCCAACCCAGGGGATTTAATTGTTGTATATGGTTCTTTTCTAACTGTAAGTGCCGTAATGGCTCATCGCATGGAGCGGCAAGAGGAGGAAGTAGGATGAAATTTGTAATGGATGAACGTGTCAAACATCGACTGACGGGTGTGGTTGTAATTCTGTCTATTGCTGCAATTTTTTTACCGGCAGTAATGAAAAAATCTAATCAACGTTTAGAGGAAAATATCAGTTTTTCTGTTCGTTTGCCGGCTAAACCACTACTACCAGATGTAGCGGTTACTGATGAAAAAGCAGTATTTCAATCGGTTAAGGTGGCCCGTGTGGATATCCCCGCTGCCGCTGAGGTGAAGCCAATACAAATCGCAAAAGCGGAGCCTATCCGTATAAAATCTACAGTGCCCGCTGCTCCTATTATTGCTGCTAATAAAAAGCAACCTGCCTTAGCAAATACAAAAGTAGCCTTAAAAGTAGCTTCTACGACGCAATCTATAGTTGAGCCCGCGCCAAAAAAATTGGCAAAAGCAGCTGTTGTAGCGGCTAAAAAAGAAGTATACGCTGTTCAATTAGCATCTTTTGCACAGCGTAATAATGCGATGACATTAGTAGCTCGCTTACGCAGCAAGGGATTTATAGCGACCTACAATAAATCAAACGGTAAGCAAGGAGCTTATTATAAGGTCATTGTTGGCCAACTCGATCAGCGGCACGAAGCGGTGAATTTGCAAAAGAAATTAGCGGCTAGCATGCAACTCAAAGGGTTTATTATTAAGACAGGCGTTAGTTAATCATGTCATGGCATATAATTGACTTTGTAATTATTGCAGTTGTTGGTTTATCTGTAGTAACAGGGTTGTTCCGTGGTTTTGTAAAGGAACTTATCGCGCTATGTGTGTGGATATTAGCAATTTGGCTTGCGTTTAAATATTCACCAGAAGTTAATACATGGCTGAGGCCCTATATTCAGGATATGACGGCGCGCACAGTGGTAGCATTTGTAGCCATACTTTTAGCAACGATTGTTGTAGGCGGCTTATTTAATGCTGTGTTGAGTTTTATTTTGCGTCGTTCGGGTTTAAGTGGGACTGATCGTTTATTAGGGATGGGGTTTGGATTTGTGCGTGGCGTGTTTATAGTAGCGCTACTAATGCTGGTAGCAAAAATGGCCTCCATTCCTACTACCTATACTGATCAATCGCGTTTGTATAACAAGTTTGACCCTCTAGTTAATTGGTTATCTGGATTCATGCCTGAGTTTATTAAACATGCGAAAGTTTTTGATAAAGATGACAGTAAAAAAGATGGTAAAAACAGTCTGTTAAACACGCAATAATTCGCGCATGATTAAGTAATTAATCTCTCCTATCAATGCATCCAATTAGCCTTAAGTTTTTATTGACAACGGAAGGCCTACGTCCTGCGGACAAGCCGCGGTACGTCGGGGCTCTGAGTGCCAAGAAAAACTTAAGGTGAATTGGAAGTATCAATGGGAGCGGAACCTATGATTGACCATCCGGCCTAGTTTATAGACATCAGTTGGGAGTCGCTTGATTCATCGTCTGGTCTTATGGACTTAAGAGTCTGTTCAATTATCGCCTTCAATGGTCCTGGAGTTTTCTTCCGTCGATTCAATTTCAAAGCTATACACATGGCAAGTATTTGCTTTTGAGTATCTGGATTAGCATTTTCTTCTAACAAAAAAATATCACCATCTGTTATTTCAATCAAATGTTGACCTATAAGGTATTCTAGTTCTGATCTTAGTTGCAATGCCAGATCTGTTTCCTCTGCAGATGCATTTCTTTTTCTTTCACGCCGAGGGGATGCAGCTACACTGCCTAATACCACTGCGGGGAAGAATGAATTATTTTGTGGAAAATTAAAAGCTCGAGGTGCTGCAGCAGCTGTACTGTCTGATACCACTGCGGGCAAGAATGAATTATTTCGTGAAAAATTAAAAGTTGGAGGTGCTGCTGCAGCTACACTACCTAATTTAAATCCTTCCTGATATTTTCTTTTAAGATCTTCGTCAACTTCAACAGTACTTAGTGGTGATGTTTTTAAATTGAAAAGGGTAAGATCTAGATTTGGATTTGGCGTTACAGTGTTAGGGTCTTCTTCTCTCATAGCGATTTGCATTATTTGTTCCCAAGTCATATGGCCAGCTTGTGACTTTTCTGAAATTTTTGGAAATTCCGTATGGTGATTATTAGTCTTAATACCTTGTAACTCGTTAATAGGCTTAGGTTTAGGATTGTAGTCACAAGCGGTAAGTATGCCATGATTGATCGCTGCAGAATTGGCATAATCAAATACTAGCTCTAGCGCATGTCCTTGAGGGACTATAATGTCCTGATTGAGTATAAGTAGTACTGCGATTACGCTATTAGTTTGACGATTTCGTAAATAGTCCAACTTGCAATTTGGTCTGGTTGAGTGGTTAGCAAAATGGGCGCAGCCCTCTAAATTATAATCATTAGGATCCGAAATAATGACTTGTGCCGCATTCATCATGGTTGATCCCAATCCGATTGTGTATCGTTCTGCACTGGCTTGCTCGGCATTGTCTTTGTTGAAGAACTCTACCGTTCCACTAAACCAGGTAATAACTTGGTTATTTTTAAACACAGTATCCGATTCTGGTGCTAAAAGCCAAAGACCATTCCCCGCATTAGGGGAAGCATCACTATTGCTAATACATAATTTCTCAATGATTGAGGAAGACGCTTCCAGAATTTTTTGCCCATGAGTGCTAGTACATAATAAGGCGGTTGCACTTTCTATGGGGGGTTTTGCAGGAGCTGATCCTCGAGTATGAATGCGTTCTCGGTATTTTAAGGGCATTAGTTTAACCTATCAGAAAATAAATTATATAACCATATTGGCATAATTGTAATCAGTGATTATATTCACTGTTCTTAAAAGTTTCAATATGCTGTTATTCTGCTCTCATTATTTATTGGTTTTTATTGGTTTTTTATTTGACAATCTATTGCTTAGGTTGTTAGTATTATTGTGTTCAAAATATATTCTAATATAGTGTGTTAAGAATGAATAATTGCCAGCAACTTACATCTTGTTTAACGAACTGCTCTGCGTTGCTGCGAGTTATTTTTTCTTCTGCGCCTATTTCTATTGTGGTGGCTGTACTCTTTCTCTCTTCCCCCTAGAGTTGCGTTTATGATTATTTGGCTCCTCTAGGGGAGATAGTCAAATAATAAAATGCTAATACATTAATTACTTGAGGGGAGCACAATGGTAGATTCACCCGATGCAAGCGCATCCACGTTTCAAATTAAAAGCACCAAGCGCGCGATTTTCATTATGGTCCTGTGCGCGGCTTTTTTATTTTATAAATATATTTTACAAAATTTTCCCAGCATTATGGCCCCCCAGCTTATGGAGGCTTTTCACTTGAAAGGCTTAGGTCTGGGTGTATTGTCGGGTGTTTACTTCTGGACGTATCTAATTGTACCTCTATTTGCCGGTATTATCATTGATCATTATGGGACAAGATGGATTACAACAGGTGCTATTTTTTGCTGTGCAATAGGTATATTTATTTTTTCTTATGCAGAACAATTGAACATGGCCATTTGGTCCCGTGCATTAATTGGAATAGGCGTGTCATTTGCTACAGTTGCTTATTTAAAACTCGCGTCAATCTGGTTTTCAACAAAATATTATGCATTATTGACATCTCTGTTAGTTACTGCAGCTATGATTGGGGCTATTTTTGGTCAGATGCCACTTGCATGGTTGATTCAGCAGGTTGGATGGAGAGCTAGTTTATACCATCTAGGTTGGGTAGGGGTGGCACTGGCTGTATTATTTTTAATGTATGTTAGAGATTGTCCCTCATCTGGCGCGCCAACCGAATCTCAAAATCATAAACCTCATGAAAAACATGATATGTGGCGTGGGATTATGATGCTAGTAAAAAACAAACAAAATTGGTTGTTAACTGGGTATAGTGGATTGGCATTTTCACCCGTTGTTATTTTTTGCGGCTTGTGGGGTAATCCATTTCTACAAAAAGCCTATAACTTAGATAAATTAATGGCTCCCAGCTTAATCTCTTTAGTATTTGTTGGGTTGGCAATCGCAGGCCCTTTGTTTGCCCTATTTATCAATCGTGTCCGCAATAGGTGTGCCTTCATGTTTTACACCACGCTTATTTCTGCGGCATGCATTAGCTTAGTGATATATGGTCATCCCATGCCTATTTGGATGCTAGGGGGGCTTCTGTTTCTTTTTGGTTTTAGTTTAGGGGCTTTTCCTATCGTTTTTGTGATAGGAAAAGAGTCCAACCCCTTATTTCTGGCGGGCACCGCTATCTCTCTTATCAATGCCAGTGATGCATTTTTAGATGCTATAACTGAACCAGCAATAGGGGTATTATTGGATAGTTTTGGAAATACAGGCGGTTCTCACGAGTTCTCTTTATCCAGTTACCACATAGCATTAGCCATATTACCTTTGTATCAAATAATTGGCGCATTTTTACTTAGATGGGTGAAGGATGAGCATCACCGTTATTAAACCTTTGTTGGGCCATGGTCCACTGCCATTAAGTTAAGAGATTTTTGTCATTCCCGCAAAGGCGGGACTCCATCCCTGACTTGGGCTAGGAGCCATGGGAGAAATGGATCCCCGCCTTCGCGGGGACGACAGCCTTTCCTTAAGTGAGGCCATGGCCCCAACCTACATTCATTTAGGAAAGGGCTATAATTAAACTAAGCATCTGAAACAACACACTCGCCCCTAAGATTCAGCCTAAGGAAGATACTATGAATCTTTCCAAATTGATTTTGGATAATATAGAGCAGATCCTCCAAGAATGGGAAAATTTCGCCAGCACCATATTTACACCTGACCAAAAAGATAGGAAAGAAAAGCTGCGCGACCATGCTAAAAAAATGCTTTTAGTGATTGCTACTGATCTTAATGAGTTCCAATCTAAATCAGAACAGACTGCAAAATCGCGTGGACTTCAGCTGCGAGAGGATCCTATAGATACAGCTGCGGAGAAACATGGAATTGCCCGCATGGAGGATGGCTTCGATATTAATGAAATTATATCTGAGTACAGGGCGTTGCGTGCAAGTGTAACCAAGCATTTTACACTTGTAATTAATGAAAAAATCCCAGCTGATGATATTACAGATCTTGTGCGTTTCAATGAAGCCATCGATCAAGCAATAACTGAGTCTGTGGCTAGCTACGCCTATGCTGTGGAACAAAAAAATCGTCTTTTCGACACTATGTTATCGTCCACCCCTGACTTGAGTTTTACTCTGGATCTTGAAGGCAAATTTTTGTATGTAAATAGGGCGATGATTGATCTATACCAAATACCGGCTCATGAAATATTGGGCACCGCTGTCTATAATTTTGCAATGCCTTCTGCACCTAAGATGATGGCTTATATTCAAGATATCATCAAGACTAACGAGGTGTGTCGCGGTGAGGTTACATTTCATACCCTATCAGAGGAGGCGCGTTATTTTGAGTGCGTTTTTGCGCCCGTTTTTGATAAAAAGGGAAGACTAGAGGCTATTGCGGGTGTGTCGCGAGATATTAGTGAGAGGAAATCTGCCGAGGAGAGAATATGGCAAAACGCAAATTACGATTCCTTGACCGGGCTAGTTAACCGTCGCTTGTTTCGCGAAAAATTAAAACAGGTTTTGAAAAGTTCTAAGCGTTCAGGTAAAGTTTTCGCTCTATTGTTTATTGATTTGGACAAGTTTAAAAATGTAAATGATACATTTGGTCATAATGCTGGAGACCTTTTGCTAAAGCAAGCTGCAAAGCGAATTAATGGTTGTATCCGTGATACAGATACGCTTGCTCGTGTGGGTGGCGATGAGTTTACTGTGATACTTGAAGATGTTCATGATGCTGAGCAAGTTAGATTGACAACAGTGAGAATTACTACAGCCTTAGAAAAGACTTTTACCATTAAGAAGCAAAAGATTAAAATTTCGGCAAGTATAGGGATAACACTAAGCCCACAGGATGGTGTTGAACCTGATACCTTAGTAAGAAATGCTGATCGCGCTATGTATATTGCTAAAAATGAAGGTGTTGATCGATTAAGGTTTTATAGCGTACTTGGTGAGCATTGGAATAGCCCACAGGTTTAAGATATTTCCTTGTAACGCGACCTCACCTTGCGCTATAGCAGCACATTTGGTTTTTTATGTGGCTAGGGGTGCTGTAGTCTTTATGTTCTAATTAGAAAACTAGCTTTAATGTAGACATCATCAATGTCAGGGGAAGGCGTTAATTTTATAAGCGCTGTTGCTTGATTTATGAACCCATCCAACTTTTGATTCAACCTTCCTGAATCTTTTTTTTTCCATCTTTTAAAGATAATGCCTCATTCTTTATAGACCATATAATAAAATAACTTATCATATGGTATTGGATTTGATTCTTAAGGAAACCTGAACCTTAGTATTTCGTTAAAGTTAAGCCCTGGACGAACGCCTGCACTGGGATGACAAATTGGACAATAAACAGAAGGTAATTCAGGAGAGGATTATCCCAAGCATAATGTAAGCGCTAACTGCTCAAAACCGTTCCATACTTGCTGGCTTTGATTGGATTTTATCTGCTCATCAAGCTGTTTGCTGTTTTTTAATAGCTCATAAAGCCTAGCCAATGGTAAACGTGCTAGTGTTCTTTCATACAAATTAGCGCGCTGAGGCCAAATTTTTTGTTGGCTGCAAGCAATAGAGAAAGCTACTTGCTGTTTAATTGCATGGGATAGTTGAATTAATTGGCGAACCTCCTGGGTAAGTAACCACAATATTAGCGTAGGTTCGGTGCGATTACTGTTGGCTTGCCGAAGTAGATGCAGCGCTTTTTCTGCATTAGCTGTTAGACAGGCATCTGCCAACTCGTAAAGTTGATACTCGCATTGGTCAATCAGCTGTGCTTTAACGTCTTCAACTGTTAATACATTCGCTTTATCACTGATAAGTGCTAATTTTTCGATAGTTTGAGCACAGGCAAGCAAATTTCCTTGGGTGTATTGATGAATAAGTGCTGGCACCTGGGGCTCATACCCAATTGAGCGAAGTTGTAATTGGTTAACGATCCAGCCCTGTAATGCAGAGCCTGTAAGGGGGGTAACCTGCACCAAAGTCACATGTTCGTGATTCGAAAGCCATTGTAATTGTTTAACAGGCACGGCACTCGCGTGCAGAATAATAAGGCAATGAGGATTGTGGTTTTGTAAATAGTGATTCAATATGGTTTTGCCAGCAGCATCAATGGTTTTTTTATCAAAACGCACATCTAGCAGGACTTGCTCGGAAAATAAGGAGTAGCTGTTTGCTTCTTCTTGGAGCATGCTCCAGTCTGCGGTAGTGTTAATGTGTAAGGTTTTTTCGTCGGTCTCTCCACGCTGACGCCAGGCTTTTTTGATGTTAAAAGCCGCGTCATTCAGCAAATAATGGTCAGAGCCTACTAAAACATACATTGCTTGTAGGTTTTTTTTTAAATGCGGTATCAATGCTTGGTATTTAATTAACATGTTAGTAACACCCATGTAACCGTTAGCAACCCAAACTGTAGCCCGGATGAGGGCGAAGCGTAACAGGTCACGTGGCATCCAACCAAACGTCGTTGCGAGCGTTATCGAAGAAATCCAGCGCCCTTAAAGCCACTAGATTGCTTCGATAACGCTCGCAACGACGTAATTTACATACCCCGTGACCTATTACGGCGAAGCCGTAATCCAGGTGTTGTGGCACCATAAACCCAGATTGCGCTGCGCTCCATCCAGGCTGCAGTCCTGTCTTGTTTGTTAGTGCGTTCTGGATGACATAATCCTAGGCGCCTCAATACTTGGTGCAGCATGGCTCAAACGATTCAGAATTTGTATAACTGCGTCTTGCCTCATCTCGGCTTTTTGCTGATCTGCTTCATCTTTTGACCCTAATATGCGATCACTATTGAGTGTAATTTGTCGAGTGATCACAACTCGGTTTAATGGAATAACTTCAGCCCCTTTTGCGCGCTGTAATTTAAAATTCAATATATAGGTTAATTCGTATTGCCGCGGGGTGGTGCTTGAGCTTATGCTGCTAATATTCTGCTGCAGATCTTCATTTTCAATGATCAACCAATACTGAGCGAGAGCAGGGTCAGTTGTCACCGTAACATCATACGCTTTTAATTGGTTTCTCAATAAAGGCTCTAAATCTCGATGTGCCTGTTGTATAACAATAGCCACGCTGTTTAACCACCGAATAGAATCAGCATCAATCATCCCACGGAGATGAAATCCACACCCGGCTAATGCAAGCGTTGTTAATATAAGCAGCCGAGATAGAAACCGCATTTAATTAATAACCAAATTAATCAACTGCCGATGCGGAACTACTATCGATTTTGTGACGGATTTCCCGGTAAGAAAAGGCGAGGCCTGTTCTTTTGCCATTTCAATTAAAGATGACTCAGGCGTATCACTATTTGCCGTAAATTGAGCTCGAAGCTTACCGTTTACTTGCACAACAAAATCAACCTCATCTGTTTTTAATGCGCTTTTATCAAATTTAGGCCAAAGCGCATCGATAATGATTTTTTCAAACCCGAGTTGCTGCCATAAATGATGGCAAATATGGGGTGTGATTGGCGCAAGCAATTGGAGAAGAAATGTTATCCCTGAATGTAAAAAGTATTTATCTTCTTCTGTTTCAACTTGGTATGCAGAAAGCTCATTAAAGAGCTTCATACAACCGGAAACAACCGTGTTAAACTGATGTCTTTCGTAATCGTGTGTTGCTTGGGCTAGTATTTGGTGAACAACTAACCTCGATTTTTTAAGGCGATTCTCGCAGTTTTGCCAATTGATTTTGTTGTTTCCATCAGCAAGCAAGTCATTAATATCGATCATCATTTGTTGATGTTGATAAGCAAAAGCCCAAAGACGTTTCAAGAAGCGGTGAGCTCCCTCTACAGCAGCATCTGACCACTCTAGGGACTGCTCAGGAGGGGCTGCAAACATCACAAATAAACGTGCTGTATCGGCACCGTAAGTATCAATTAAATGATTAGGATCTACGATATTACCTATGGATTTGGACATTTTGTGCCCATCTTTTAAAACCATCCCTTGGCTTAATAACGCCAAAAATGGTTCATCTGAATTTACCAGCCCTTCATCACGCATTAACTTATGGAAAAAGCGGGCGTAAAGTAAATGCATAACTGCATGTTCAATACCACCTACATACTGATCCACCGGGGTCCAATATTTTGCACGATCGTCAAGCATAGCTTTGTCTTGCCCTTTGCAAGCGAACCTAGCATAGTACCAGGATGATTCCACAAATGTATCAAACGTATCAGATTCACGATTGGCGTCTTGGCCGCATTTAGGGCAGGTGGTATGAATAAATTCACTGCATTGCGCTAAAGGAGAGCCGCTGCCTGTCAATTCAATTTGTTCTGGTAATACAACCGGTAAATCGGCCTCAGGAACAGGTACAATCCCACAATCCTCACAGGTAATCATAGGAATAGGTGTGCCCCAATAACGCTGCCTAGACACACCCCAATCGCGCAAGCGATAATTAACCATTGCTTTACCAGCATCATGCTTTTTCAGAAAAGCAGTGATGGTTTTTCTCGCATCTTTTGAGGATAAGCCATCAAACTGATCAGAGTTAACTAGTGTCCCATCTCCGGTAAATGCAGATGTGGAAAAATCATGATCAGTACCTTCTGGTTTAATTACTTCTTTGGCTGGCAATTGATATTTATGAGCAAACTCCCAATCGCGTTGATCGTGTGCTGGAACGGACATTACCGCACCAGAACCATATTGCATTAAAACAAAATTAGCCACCCACACGGGTATTTTATTACCGCTGACGGGATGGATAGCAAGCATGCCCGTATCAATACCGCGCTTTTCCATAGTCGCAAGTTCGGCCTCAGCCATGCGCACGCCTTGACAGCTGGCAAGAAATGCTTTTACCTCAGGATTATGTGCTGCGGCTTGTTTGGCCAGTGGATGGTCTGATGCAACTGCTAAATATGTGGCCCCCATTAGCGTATCAGGGCGGGTAGTATATATTTTTAAACGTTTAGCGTAATTTTCTACTTTAAAATAAATTTCAGTACCTTCGGAGCGCCCAATCCAATTACGTTGCATTTGCTTAACTTGAGCAGGCCAACCGTCCAGGGTATCTAAATCGTTTAATAATTCATCTGCATAGGCAGTGATTTTAATAAACCATTGTGAAATCTCTTTACGCTCCACCAATGCGCCGGAGCGCCAGCCACGGCCGTCAACAACTTGTTCGTTGGCCAAAACTGTTTTATCAACCGGATCCCAATTTACGACGGCATTTTTTTTGTAAACCAATCCTTTTTCGTAGAGCTTGATGAAAAACCACTGCTCCCATCGATAATAATCAGGATCACATGTGGTTATCTCACGCCGCCAATCATAAGCATTTCCCAATCTTAAAAACTGTTCCTTCATTGCGGCTATATTTTGTTTTGTCCAGACCGCTGGAGGTATCCCGTGTTTGATAGCGGCATTTTCAGCAGGTAGACCGAAAGCATCCCAACCAATTGGTTGTAATACGTTTTTACCCAAAGCACGCTGATATCGGGCAATAACATCACCCAATGTGTAATTTCTAACATGGCCCATATGTAAAGAACCACTAGGGTATGGAAACATGGATAAGCAGTAAAACTTTTCTTTATTTAAGTCTTCAACAACATTAAATGATTGTTTTTTAAGCCAATATTGTTGGGCCTGCTCTTCAATTTTTTGCGGTATATAGCTGTTATCCATAAGTGTAATAAACAAAATTCAGTTGGGTTGGTAAGAATAGCGTCTCTTGTGATTTGCAGCAATAGAATAATTGCGAATTAGTAGAATAATTGAACAGTGTCTTGCAAAAACTTCTGAAGACGTTGTGCTAATTCCATTAAGCAATGAGTGGGGTATCTTGATCTTGGATTTCGCTTCTTGCGGCACGACGCGGTATATTAATAAAAATACCCATAATAACAATTAAAATATTAATCAATAGAATAGGCATATCGCCAAAATAAACCCATGGCGTTAAGCCATCAGCAGAATATACATCTGTTTCCAATATACCTGCTTGGAAAGCTGGCAGTGAGGCGGTTATCTTACCTTGTGCGTCAATTAATGAAGAAAGGCCATCATTATTGGCTACTACTTGAAAACGCCCTGTTTGTAACGATAGGACTTGTGATATTTGAAGTTGTTGATACATAGCTAATGAATGACCAAACCAGCCATCGTCACTAACAGAAACAATCCATTCGGCCTCAGGCAATTGTTTACGTAGTAATTGAGGGTATGCTAACTCATAACAAATCAGCGTTGCGATAGGATGATTACGCACTCGAATTAATGGCTGCTTGCTTTTTCCTGGCGTCAGGTTTGACGATGGCAGTGCTAACCAACGTGTAAGTCGTTCAAAAGGTTGCGGAATAAACTCGCCAAATGGGACTAGGTGTTGTTTTAAGTAACTGCCTTGAGCAGTCCCTAATGCGAGAACGGAGTTAGAATAATGAGTTTCCTCTTCCGTGATTATGGGTTGGGGTATGCCAAGTAAAATTGAACTTTTAGCGTGTTTTGCTTGCAAATGAATGCTTTCTAGAAAATCGCTAACGTAGTTCGCTGGCAAAGGAATCGCTGACTCTGGCATTACAATGAGCGTTTTTTTACCGATTAACTGATCAATCCCTTTTTTATAATGTTGTAACAATTGCCAAAATAAGGCCTCATCCCATTTATCTCGCATGGATAAATTAGCTTGGATAACACCAACTGATACAGGGGTCTTGCTGACAGTCGTCCATTGATGATGTTTTAAAATAGTTGGGATCAGCATTATTCCAACAAATGCAGCTATCCACACAGTTCGGTTTTTTGAGGCTGCTCGCATACCAGTGACTAAAAACGCGGCTGCTAAGCAAGTTAAAAAACTTACCCCATATACGCCTATGATAGGCAACAAGTATTGAAGTGGCGTATCTATTTGTCCGAATCCCAATAATAGCCAAGGGAAACCACCCACCACCGTTGATCGCAGATACTCACTTAAACACCAGAGTGCTGAAAATAGAAAACACGATAGCAAGCGAGAAATTTTTCTCGTATTCAGTCTTGTATATATAGAAGTAAACAACCCTAAATATAGGGCCAAATACACAATGAATAAAAGGGTAATCAGTGCCGAGAGAACAGGGTTAAGGTGCCCATATTGATGGATACTGACATAGACCCAAGATACTCCAAAACCAAAAAAACCTACTCCAAAAGCAAAACCGGTTAAGAAAGAATGCCTCTGAGTCTGTAACTGCAATTGAGCGTATAAAAGCCCTATGCCCAATATAGTTAGGCCTGGTAAATGAAAAGGCGCAAATCCGAACGGAATCAGTAAGCCTGCAAAAAATACGCGCAAAAAATGGGCGCATGAATTTGATGCGAAGATAAACTGAGTTGCCTTATAAATGGCCAAATTTTGATTCATAAAACGGATAGAGGAGATAATTGATGGTGACGATAGAGGAGTCGATCTAAAAGGTCAAGTTTTTTACGAATTGTAGCTTAGGTATAATTTTATATTTCAGCTAACATAATCAGGAACATTAGACTTTATGGTTATATACTCCAAGTTAAGCCTAGCTGATGCACAAGAAAAGTATAAGCATGTAATGGGGGTTTTCCGATAAGAGATTTTAGATTTTGCATCAGGGCGCAAGTTCCCGAGCGCTCGGGATGATGTGGTGGGGATGGAATCTGCACAGATTCGTCCCATTTTAAATTTTTATAGGAATTATCATGTATAAACCAAAAGGTTTTATTGATGAAGCAACGCAACAATTAAGAATAAAGGAACAGAAGGAAAATATTATTTTTTTAGATATATATTGGGTTCTCTATAGTTCTAATCTCGCACCTCCATACAGAAGCTCAAACCCGCACGAGATAGATGATGATATTGAAAACCATCCTGCTATAGTCGGGAAATTCTCTGAAGAAAGCGTGAAATTGTTAAAATCAAACTTAAAAGTAGTACAAAGTTTTTCACCAGATGGACTAACCAATCTGCGCAATTTATGCGCAACTAATGAAGCTAAAATAGTTATTACTGCTCCATGGTTCCACATCACCACACTGGAACAATTCAAAATAATATTTGCTTTGAGTGGTCTGTCTGACTTTATCTTCGATGTCATAGAAGCGGCCTCTGAGAAAACACAGGGAGAAAAAATTGAGGATTGGTTGTTAGCGCATGTGCGTGTAGTTAACTCTTTTGTAATTTTAGACCATTTTACCGTTGACATCTTACCCCGTTTTGGGGAGAGGTTAGTGTGTTGCCGCCATCTTTTTGTAGGCGAGGTTCTTTATCAACAAGCCGTCAAAGCTTTGGCCAAACCTATGGATTATGAAAAATCAAAGGCAAAACGCTGCTGGGATGCCATAGATGGGAATGCCCCAAAACTAACCGAGCTTAGCATTAATGCTGAAACTATCACTAGCTTAAAACTCTGTTTTTCTTGGAATACGCAGACTTTGCTCGATAATTTATTCATAGCTTTGACTAATAATACCCAAATTAAACGCTTAAGCTTGAACTCACTTAATAACCACATAGAACCCACCGAGCTCTTAACAAGAGTGTCTACTTTATTGGTAAATAGCAAGATGCCCCTAGAGTATTTAGACCTTGCAGAAAATAAACTTCAAGATCTTACGGAGCTGCTAATGGCCATAGACCAAAAAAATCTAGATATACCTCATCTTTGTTTCAATGCTAATCCCTTAAATCGAGAGGGGCAGAAAGGCTTGGCAACTTGGATAAACAATCAACTTAAGCCTTTACTACTGGATTTAGATTTGTCGAGATCTGGCTCGGGCGAATGTCTACTGAGTTGGTCTGTCATTGATGCGCTAACGAATAATGATAAGGTCAGCGCTCATACCAGAGAAGAAGTACTACCTTACTCCCGAGGCGATCAGCGAATATCAGAGCTAAGGTCAGCAGGGCGTTTAGTAGTAGATGAAACAAGGAGAGAGGCATCATGTGGTCTCCTGCGTGTCTAAGGTAATTGGATAGAATTGAGCAGAGAAGTGAACCCCATCAGCTTGAAAAATTACGGAATTTAATTGATGGTGACGATAGAGGAGTTGATATAAAAGGTCAAGTTTTTTACGAATTGTAGCTTGTGTATATTTTTTTATTTCAGCTAACATAATCAGGAACCTTGGGCTATATGGTTATATATGATCAGATAGCGCGGGGTTTTCCTATGGAGTCCGATCGTGTTATTTCAGCCCATCTTCAAGCATTAAAGCAAGCGCATCTGCGTCGTATCATTCGAATCGTCTGCAGTGGTGGCGGTGCCAAAGGTGTTGTTTATCCTGGGGCTTACAAGGGAATGGAAGAAACAGGTGTTTTGGAAGCAGTTGAAGTATTTGCTGGGTCCTCGGCAGGCGCACTTACTGCTACATTAATGGCTGTTGGAATGCCCTCCGCAATTCTTAGAGATACATTACTGGCAACCAATTTAAAAGCATTACTGGGTAGCAACGTTGGGTCTGCTTTTGGCAAGAATCCACCGGGTGTTTGCTTTATCACGAAAGATGGTAAACCTATCGAAGCATTTATTCGTCACCATATTATTGAAACAGTAAGAACATCTTTAGATAGCATAAAAGATAGGGATGAGATTGCCAGCCAGGATCCCGATTTTAAAGATCTGCTCACCAAACTCCAGGAAAAGCAGCCTCGATTTACGTTTGGTGATCTGGCTATTCTCAATCGACTTTTTCCTGCTAAATTTAAACAACTCGTTATTCCGGCCGTCAAATTCCCCAATGGAGAACTTCAGATTTTTAATAAGGATCTTACAGCAGATGTCGAAATAGCATTAGCTTGCAGAGCATCTGCTTCAATTCCAGTTATTTTAGAGCCAGTCGAAATTGAGGTCGGCGGTATAAAGCAAAAATATGTAGATGGAGGGCTTTATGATAATTTACCCACCGATTATTTTGATATGGATGAAACAGGAGGGTTTGTTAAAAACCAACATCCAGAACAAACTCTGGTGTTTGCCTTTGGAGAGGGTTTAGATAACAAGAAAAATCACGTGTTTCAAGCATTGTATGGACAGCGATGGAATGAGGTTATCAGTGAATCAGTTATTGAAGAAATTATCAGTGTATCCGTCAAGTTTTCTAAAAATGTAGTTGAAGGTGATTACGAACCATATCTGCCAAAAGATGAATCCCCAGTGTTTGGATGTGCTATCCGACTAGGTTTGGAGGAGTTGGTCACAAACGGCCTAATAGCGCTAGATGTATCTCAAGCAATTTTGGGAGCGGTTCATAAATTAATTGAAGGCATGTTATTTAAACCCGAGGATAATTTAGTGTTTTTGAAAGCCTACCAGCAGGAAAAGACAGAAGAGGGGCAATTCAGGATGCTGGGAACATTTATAAAGGAAAAATTAAAACCTAATTTGAGTGATCCAAGTATTATAAACGTTTGGAAAAGAACCGTTTTAATTAAGGTGCTTGGAGATCTTCAGACACCTTATAAAAACCCTGCAAGAGATGAGATAAATTATCAAAAGTTACGTACTGAATATCCGCTTCGCACAGTGGAGTTGCGGGTAGGTAATATTAGTACGTTGGATTTTAATGACGCAACAAAATACGCTCGAGTTATGGATGCTTTTGGGTATTTAGATACGATTAATCATATTTCTAACCATCAATTACATGATCCAAAAAAGTTTGATCCAGGCGCTTTTTACGTCGATTTAATCACTTATTTTGAACGGATATATCAAGCTGTATTGTGTGGGGCCGCAAAAGAGCTCGAATTTGACTCTGTATGGCAAGAAATAAGGACTCTTCGAAACCAACTTGAAACACTAAAAAAAGATAATAGCGTCATTTGCAGACAAATTTACCAAGTTATAAAAGAACGAGCAGAAAAAAGACTGGATTCAGCTGAGGCATTTGCATTATCTCGTGCTGTCGAGTTTCGCAATCAAATATTAAGAGCGGATGAATTGTTTGAAGAAACCTATAAAGAAGGATTTAAGCGAAGCAAGCCCTTTGCCGTCTCGACAATAACAGGGGAGCGTTTTTTTAGATTCCGCCCGCTTCAAGCATCCTTAAAGGACAAAAGCATGTATCATCTATACGCACAAAAACCTCCTAGCCCTGATAAAACACGAACGGATAAAGTATTTGAGACTTTGCAAAATTTAAAAATTTTTCGTGAGGAGTATGAACGTTGTTTACAAGCTAGAGAATGTTTGTCTACGACTTTATAGCATTGAGACCTTGATTATGCTGCGCTGCATCAAGGCTACAGGTGCTCTCAAATGAAACCCATCAATCAATACTCCTCTAATGGAAATAGAAATGGAAGGGTGTTTACTCCAAGAGGTCACGTATTTATCAAGACTCCAGGCGCTCTCAAATGGAATCAACGTAGACTTGATGCAGCGCAGCGTAATCAAGGTTTATTGAACTTAATCTAAACCCATTTTTTTTACCAAAATCCCATGTTCAACCAACGTTTCTTTAGTGTACGATAGCAATCTTCAAGTAGGGAGACGATTGTATGCGCAATGTTATGATTACTGGCGCGGGCAAGATTGGTAGCTTAATTGCCTGTTTGTTGACGGATAGTAACGACTACCAAGTGCATTTGGCTGATATGTCGTTTGATGGCACGGATGTAAGTCGTTTATTGCATGCTATGCCTGATATCAAGACCGTAGCATTGGATGTTAAAGATCAAAATGCAACTCAAGCATATATAGAGAAACACAATATTATCGCTGTTATTTCCAGTTTGCCTTATTTTCTAAATAGCTATGTTGCACAAGCTGCAAAAGCCGCGAAGGCTCATTATTTTGATTTAACCGAAGATACCGCTATTACTGCCGTTGTTAAGGCAATCGCTACAGATGCAAAAACAGCGTTTGTCCCACAATGCGGCTTGGCACCAGGGTTTATAAGTATCGCAGCAAATAGCTTAATGCAGGAATTTGAGCAATGCCATTATGCCAAGCTAAGAGTAGGGGCGCTGCCACAACGTGCAAGTAATGCTCTTCACTATTCATTAACATGGTCAACTGATGGCGTTATCAACGAATACGGAAACCCTTGTCATGGTATTGAAGGTGGCTCTGAAGTGCTGTTAGCTCCGTTAGAAGGTTTGGAATCTATTCAAATAGATGGTTGTGAATATGAAGCATTCAATACATCGGGTGGCTTAGGAAGTCTTGGGGTACTGTATACCGGAAAAATTCATAGTTTAAATTATAAAACAATGCGTTACCCAGGCCACTGCGAAAAAATTCGTTTTTTAATGAATGATCTTAAGCTAAATGAAGACAGGCCTACTTTAAAAAGGATCCTTGAGCGAGCCATCCCAAAAACTTATCAAGACATGGTGCTGGTATATGTAACCGTAGAAGGGATAAAACAAGGCGAGCTCACCGAAAAAAGCTATGTTAAAAAAATATATCCTAAATCTATTCATGGTCTAGATTGGTCAGCTATACAAGTGAGCACTGCGTCAGCTATTTGTGCTGTGGTAGATTTGGTTTTAGAAAAAGAAGATGAATATCAAGGGCTCATCTTGCAAGAGAATTTTCGACTGGTAGATGTATTAGCAAATCGCTTTGGTCAATATTACGCGTAGTACAGAGGAGTAAATGATGGATTTTTTAAAACGGTTAAACATTCAGGCGATAAATGCTGGGGTGTTTAGTGGCTATAGTTGGAAAGGCACTGCATCGAGCCGCTCTTTAACGTCTTTTAGTCCTGCTACCGGTGAAAAAATTGCAGAAATAGCGACCTGCTCAATGCAGGACTATCAGCAAATAATAGAGCATGCAACGCAAGCTTTTTTGACATGGCGAGAAATACCTGCTCCTAAACGAGGCGAAATTATTCGCCAAATAGGTCAAGCATTACGTGATCACAAAGATGACCTAGGTAGCTTAGTTTCATTTGAGATGGGAAAATCCAAACAGGAAGGGGACGGTGAAGTACAAGAAATGATTGATATTGCAGACTTTGCTGTAGGCCTATCTCGAATGTTGTGCGGTAACACCATGCACTCAGAACGCCCTAAACATAGAATGTATGAGCAATGGCATCCCTACGGCATTGTAGGTGTTATTTCTGCTTTTAATTTTCCAGTGGCCGTATGGGCGTGGAATGCGTTTCTCGCTGCAATTTGTGGCAATGTCACAATCTGGAAACCTTCAGCAAAAACCCCTTTATGTGCAATCGCTGTGCATCATATATGTGCTCAGGTTTTACAGCAAAATAACTGCCCTGATATTTTTGCATTGATTATCCCTGAGTCACACGATATAGCGGATGCATTTGTAAAAGACCCTCGTATTCCATTGATATCCTTCACAGGCTCTACTGCTGTTGGTAAACAAGTAGCAAGCAAAGTGGCAGCGCGTCTTGGTAGAACCATACTAGAGCTCGGTGGAAATAACGCCATAATTGTGGATGAATCTGCGGACTTACGCTTGGCAATTCCTGCAATTGTTTTCGGTGCTGTGGGTACAGCTGGTCAACGTTGCACATCTACTCGACGTCTTTTTGTTCATGAAAAGCTATATGATGATGTAGTAGAACGATTGCAACACGCTTATAAACAAATCACCATCGGCGATCCCTTGGATAGTAAAAATCTAATGGGGCCCTTAATCGATTCACAGGCAGTAGAGCAGTTTAAAAAAGCCATGGTACGCGTGAAAAATGCTGGTGGGAAAATTCTATTTGGTGGAGAAACCATTAGCCGACCAGGAAATTTTGTCCAACCTACGTTAGTAGCTGGTTTAGAAAATCAGTGTGACATTTTACAAGAAGAGACATTCGCTCCAATTCTGTATGTCATGCCGTACCGCACGATTACTGAAGCTATTGCATTGCAAAATGCTGTTCCACAAGGCTTATCTTCTGCATTGTTTACACAAAACATAAAGAATGCCGAGCAGTTTTTAAGTGCTCAGGGTAGTGATTGTGGAATTGCCAATATCAATATTGGTACATCTGGCGCTGAAATTGGCGGTGCATTTGGTGGGGAGAAAGAAACAGGCGGTGGCCGTGAATCAGGCTCCGACTCCTGGAAAGCTTATATGCGTCGTCAAACCAATACCATTAATTGGGGAGATGATTTACCCCTAGCCCAAGGCATACAATTTAATTTATAAGGATTTCCATTATGCAAGAACCATTTTTCATCAAAAAAATTGCTGTGCTTGGGGCCGGGGTTATGGGCGCACAAATTGCAGCCCATTGTGTAAATGCAGGGATTGAAACCTTGTTGTTTGATTTAACCGCAAAAGAAGGTGGTCATAATGCCATCGTGGAAAAATCTATCGCAAATCTAACTAAATTAAAGCCAAGTCCGTTAGGCACTCAACAAACGGCTTCATTATTAAGGCCTCGTAATTACGATGATAATCTTTCCGACCTCTCAAGTTGCGATTTGATTATCGAGGCTATTGCTGAACGTTTAGATTGGAAAAAAGCTCTTTATCAACGCATCTCTCCATTTCTTGCTGAAAAAACCATTTTGGTGAGTAATACTTCTGGTTTAAGCATCAATACCTTGGTCAGTGTCTTGCCTGAAAAGCACCGTTCTCAATTTTGTGGCGTACATTTTTTTAATCCTCCGCGTTACATGCATCTGGCAGAGTTAATCCCAGCCCATACCACATCATCTGAGCTAGTGGATAATCTAGAAAGTTGGCTTACCAGTTGTTTAGGTAAAGGAGTGGTGCGAGCAAAAGATACCCCAAATTTTATCGCTAATCGCGTAGGTGTTTTTTCGTTACTAGCGACTTTGTATCATGCAAAAGAGATGAAACTAGGCTTAGACGAAGTTGATGCGCTCACAGGTGCGCTCCTTGGTCGCCCAAAATCAGCAACGTTTCGCACTATGGATGTAGTGGGGCTTGATACCATGCAACACGTAGTTGCCACTATGGAACAGCAATTAAAAGACGATCCTTGGCACAAGGCCTTTGTTTTACCAGATTGGTTAACTGGATTAATAAAGCAAGGTCACTTAGGGCAAAAAACAGGGCAGGGTGCCTATCGAAAAAATGGCAAAACCATCGAAGTTTATGACGTTGAGCAGGGCACATATCGTGAGGCAAAAGGCGTGGTTAGTGATGAAATAAAAACTATTATGAAGCTTCCAGACCCTCAAGAGCGTATGCAACGTCTACTTGCATCGAATAATCACCAGGCACAATTTTTAGTGGCTTGTTTCCGTGATTTATTCCATTACTGTGCATTTCATTTAGAAAATATTGCTGACACAGTTCGAGATGTAGATTTAGCCATCCGCTGGGGATTTGGTTGGCAACAAGGTCCTTTTGAGGCGTGGCAGGCGGCGGGCATTGTTGAAATGACAAAGGTTATCGAGCAAGCAATTTCAAACGAAACCTCTATGAGCAACGCCAAATTACCCACGTGGCTAGCCAAAGTGGATGATTTTTATAATAAGGATGGTGCTTTTTCGCCAGTAAAAGCGACTTATAAAGGACGCAGCAAGCTACCGGTATATCAACGCCAATTTTTCCCAGATAGAGTACCTTGTGAACCACGTTTGCAAACCAAAACACTATATGAAAATGAAGGTGTGAGCTTGTGGACTTTGCAGGATGATGTTGCGGTTGTGAGTTTGAAAAGTAAAGCAAATTCTATTGGCCAATCTGTCATCGATGGTCTTAATGAAGCATTGAATATTGCCGAGCAGAAATGCCAAGGGGTGATTGTATACCAGCAGGATGCAAATACTTTCTGCTCCGGGGCTGATTTACGAAGCGTTGCGGGATTGATTCAAGCTAATAAATTGGCGGCGCTAGATACAATGATTGCGGAATTCCAACAATTAGTTATGCGCATGAAATATAGCTCTATCCCTATTGTTGCCGCACTACGTGGCCGCGCATTAGGTGGTGGGTGCGAGTTAATGTTGCATTGCAGTAAAGTCGTGGCCGCTTTTGAAGCGTATCCAGGTTTGGTGGAGGTAGGCGTTGGCCTTATCCCTGCCGGTGGTGGATGCAAAGAAATGGCTAAGCGCGCTGCTATGAAAGCGCAGGGTACCGATCTCTTCGCATTTATTCGTCCTTATTTTGAACAAATTGCTACAGCTGTTGTAGCAAGTAGCGCACCAGATGCTTTGCAGCGAGGATATTTACAGGAAAACGATGCCTGGGTAATGCATAGCAATGAAGTTCTCTTCGCAGCACTCGCCAATATTAAAGCCATGCAAGCTGCAAATTATCATCCTCCTTTGCAAACTACTTTCCCAGTGGTAGGCCGCGAAGGCTGTGCCCGGTTACAAGCAGGACTGGTTAATTGGCTAGAAGGCGGATTTATATCTCAACACGATTATTTCCTAGCTTCTCAAATAGCCTTGGTATTATGCGGTGGTGATGTTAATGAGGGGCAACATGTTGATGAGGCATGGATGCTGCGCTTAGAAAGAGAAGCCTTCATAACCTTGGCTGCAACCCCATTAACGCAAGCACGTATTGGTTATTTGCTAGAAACTGGCAAACCACTACGTAATTAGGGAGATAATGAATGACAAACGTATATGTAGTTGACGTTTTACGCACGCCAGTGGGAAAAGCACCTCGCGGCGTCTTTAAGAATACATTGCCGGATGATTTACTGGCTCACACCATCAAAAGTTTAAAACAGCGTAATCAAGCAGTTGATTGGGAAAAAATAGGTGATGTAGTGATTGGCTGTGCCATGCCTGAGGCAGAGCAGGGGATGAATGTTGCGCGTATCGCGTCGTTATTAGCGGATTTACCACAATCCGTACCAGCAATGACTATAAACCGTTTTTGCTCCTCTGGCGTACAAAGCATTGCAACTGCGGCAGCTTCGATTGTTACTGGTGATATGCCACTTGCTTTGGCTGGCGGGGTGGAAAGCATGTCTAAGGTCCCATTAGGTGGAAATAAATATACAGCTAATCCCTCTATTTTTGATAATGAACATATTGCAATTGCCTATGGCATGGGGATTACAGCTGAAATAGTTGCTACACGTTGGAAAATATCACGTGAAGAGCAGGATGAATTTGCCACGGAAAGTCATAAACGTGCCACGGCTGCGCAAAAGCGCGGTGATTTTAATGCAGAAATCAGCCCGATTGAAATCACTGTTAGGCGTGCTGATCTTGCAAAATCCGAGGTCATATACAATAAGCGTTTAATTAGTGAGGATGAAGGCCCTCGAGCAGACACATCTTATGAGGCCATTGCCCGGTTAAAACCTGTGTTTGCTGCCAAGGGCACCGTTACCGCTGGAAATAGTTCACAAATGAGTGACGGAGCAGGGATTGCTTTACTTGCCAGCGAAGCCGCGTTGAAACAGTATAATTTAAATCCCATAGGTCGGTTGCTTAGCTTTGCTGTAGCAGGTGTCCCTCCTGAAATTATGGGTATAGGTCCGATACATGCCATTCCACTGGCATTAAAGAAAGCAGGATTAACACTGGACCAAATAGATTGGATTGAGCTAAACGAAGCATTTGCAGCTCAATCGCTAGCTGTCATTAAAGAGCTGAATTTACCTCGGGAAAAAGTTAATCCATTAGGAGGCGCTATCGCTTTAGGACATCCTTTGGGTGCAACAGGAACAATCCGAGCTGCAACGTTATTGCACGGTTTGCGTCGCACAAAGGGACGATATGGCATGGTAACCATGTGCATAGGTACAGGTATGGGTGCGGCGGCCATTTTTGAAGCTCTATGATGAAACGAGCGCAATTACTCTTACTAATAGTAATATGTAATTTAGCGAATGTGAGTTTTGCGATACAAAGCACGAATAAGCTCTGGTCATCGTTTACGCTAACCGGTAATTACGGCACATTTTTATATAATATTGAGCCTCAGCTTCGTTTGATTGAGGCTACTAACGCGTTCAATCAATTCCTAACCAATGCGGGTGGTGGGATTGCATTGAATCCAACCTGGCAGTTTTGGCTAGGTCAAACCATAAGTACCGTGGCTCAAGATGCGGAACCAGGGAGTGTTGAAGAATACCGCTCCTGGGAGCAGGTTATTTGGCAACGCCAAATAAAATCTATTCGTCTGAACTCAAGAACTCGCGTAGAGCAACGGAAATCATTTGCTTTTGCAACCTGGGCAAACCGGTTTCGTGAGCGCATGACAGCTAATATTCCACTAGCAGAAAAACTTGATTTAGTAGTAGGTAATGAGATTTTAGTTAATTTAAACCGAGTTGAATGGTTAACCACTAAAACATGGGATCAAGATAGAATTTATGTTGGTTTTACGCGGCAACTATCGAAATCGACATTTTTAAGTGTAGGCGGTATGAATCAATGGTTGTTCACGCCGGTTACCCAATCAGATGTGGTGCTGGTGATTAACTTAAATATTAATTTAGAAACGTAATGGTGCAATATTTAGAATATTGTTTTAATGTAGGTTAATGTGGCACTTCGTGGGCTTGTTGGGTCAATGACCCAACCTACGTTTAAATATAAAAATGACATTAAAACTATGGATGGATTATATGTTTAATAAACTACTTCTTACACTTATTTTTATACCGCTAACAACATTTGCGAATACAGACAATATGTTGGCAGCCAAATCGCAACTTAAAGCTATGCTAGAGCAGAATAAAAGCTACATAGCTAGCAAAGGCCCTAGTTTTTTTGAGGAGAAAAGTAAAGGTCAAAATCCCAGCGTCACTTTAGTAAGCTGCTCTGATTCCCGCGTACATACCAGCATTATTGATGAAGCTCCCGAGGGTAATCTGTTCATTATCAAAAATATCGGCAACCAAATTAGTACCGCACAAGGCTCGGTCAAATACGGAGTTAATCATTTGCACACACCGCTTTTGCTGATCGTAGGCCACTCCCATTGTGGTGCAATTACAGCTGCAACAGGGGATTATACCGGACTAGAGCCTAGTGTCATCAAAGAGCTAGATTCCTTGCGCTTGAAACATGGGGAATCAAATATGGATGGAGTAATAGCAAATGTGAATAATCAGGTAGCATTAGCGCTTAAAGTATTTAATCAACAAGTGAAGAGCAATGAGTTACTCATTGTAGGAGCTGTGTATGATTTTGCAAATGATATGAAACAGGGCGCTGGCCAATTAAATGTGATTAACATCCAAGGTAAGTTAGTGAAGTCTGAGAAAATATCTTAAAGTCGTAGGTTGGGCCCATGGCCCAAAAACTGCGCGAAGCGCCACCAAACTAGGATTTCATCACATATATGGAGAGATACATGCTTTCAGTTCATTGCAATATTGATAAAACCGATCGTATCAATCGCTCCGTAATTGGATTAGCGATTTGCATCGCTGTATTGGTTGGAATGAGTAAATTATTTTTTATGATACTTGGAGTGGTGTTAGTCATCGAGGGTGTGATTGGCTGGTGTTCTATTCCTTATTTGATAAGTAAAGTTAAACATCATTTTAAGCGTGAAAAATAAAATATAACAACGCCTCAAAGAGAGTATAGATTCAATGCCACATTTTAAAACTTTTAAATATCAGGTGCTAATAAAAGAGCGCCACTTGGATACATTTAGCCATGTTAATAATGCAACGTACCTTGAGTTGTTAGAAGAGGCGCGTTGGGAATTTCTTAATGCAAATGGTATTGATTTAAAAACTATTCATGAAACA
The DNA here is from genome assembly GCA_964648115.1 of uncultured Legionella sp. Classification (GTDB taxonomy): domain Bacteria; phylum Pseudomonadota; class Gammaproteobacteria; order Legionellales; family Legionellaceae; genus CAZYME01. Next base: position 25,337 of record CAZYME010000012.1, on the reverse strand, counting down.
GGTGTTGGTCCGGTTGTATTAGAGTTTGATATGAAATTTTTGAGAGAATTAAGGCTGCGGCAATCTATTACGATTGAATCGCAGATGATTTCCTTTGAAGGGAAGATTGGAGTAATGCGGCAGGATATTTTGGATGAGCAGGGGGGATTGTGCACTCATGCCAAAATGACCTTTGGTGTGTTTGATATGAAAACCCGGAAATTGATTGTGCCAACAGCCCAGTGGCTTTTTGCGATAGGGGTGGATGAATAAAAAGAAAAGTATTCGACATCCCGCGACTAAATCTTAGCCTGGTTGTAGCCAGCCTTTTAGGGGCATGTGAAGCAAGTGCCCCTAAAAAGAATATTTGAAAAATTATATACGAATTATATCAACTCTTTCTTTTTGGCTTTTTTATCTGCTCGTTTCTCACTGGCTGTTTTAAGTGGCTTTTTCTTGGTTTCTTTTTTCTTATCCTGATTTTTGCTCATTTTTATCCTCACAGTGGTTGGTTAAAATTTATTGTTATTATCGATATTTCTTAATTTTTTTATCCGTACTGTATTCTGAAAGTGAGTAAACCGCCCATAAGGCTGCTGGGAGCCAGCCAATTACTGTAATTTGTAGAATCAAACAAATGATACCAGCTAATGGCCTTTTAATAGTAAAAAAAACTAAAAACGGTAGAAAAATAGCTATAAACAAACGCATGGAAAAATCCTCAACCCCGTTACCATTTGTTATTTTATATTACGTGTAAATGTCCTTCAATAGTGTCTAATACAGAATCACAAAAATGAAAAATCGTAACTCCACAGGTACGTCATCCTTCACTGCGTTCAGGAAAACGTAGGTTTAGTTTGATTGAATAAAAAGCAAACGTATCCACAACCTGGGGAGTTATGAAAAATCTCTAATCTGTGTCATTCTTGGGCATCAGGAGATCCATCGCACCACGTACATCATTTTTGGTGTTTGACCTAAGGCAAATGATTGATTTCTAGAGCTTCACCTATTACTCTGATTGTACGTTTTGTTTTGTAAAAGCATTGAATGCGCCTATTAATTAAACTAATCACCCCGGTTCTTTCCTGTGCGCTAACAATCGCACATGCAGCAAAACACGATCCACTGCATATAGATTGGCTTGATCCCAGTATTAGCCCCAGCCAAAATTTCTATGCCTACGCTAACGGCGGCTGGAAAAAGCAAAATCCAATACCCCCTGAATATTCAAGTTGGGGTACATTTCGCATCTTGCACGAAAACACTCAAAAAATTATTCATCAAATGCTTATCCAAGCAGCTAGTGACAAAGCAGCTAAGCCTGATAGTATTGAACAAAAAGTGGGGGATTTTTATTACAGTGGAATGGATGAGGTTTCAATTAACAAGCTTGGTGTAGAGCCTATCCAAGCAGAATTCGATCGCATAAGTGCTTTAAAAAATCTAACCGATCTACAAGATGAAATCACACATTTGCAACTGATAGGAGTAGATGCCTGCTTTAATTTTGGCAGCATGCAAGACTTCACAAACAGTGAAGAAATGATAGGTGCTGCTATGCAAGGTGGATTGGGCTTGCCTGATCGTGATTACTACTTAAAAAAAGACCAAAAGTTTGAGCAAATTCGTAACGCGTATATTCATTACATAACCAAAATGTTTGAATTATTAGGCGATACACCATCAACTGCAGCCACCGCAGCCAAAGCGGTGATGAAGATTGAAACCACGTTGGCTGAAGCATCCATGTCCCAAATTGCGCAGCGCGACCCTCACGCGATTTACCACATGATGAGCATTACCCAATTAGAAAAAATAACACCGCTTTTTTCTTGGTCCGAATATTTTAAATCAATAAGTTCTCCTCAAATTAAACAGATTAACCTGGGGATGCCCGATTTTTTTAAAGCGTGGAATACACTTTTAAAAACTGTGTCGCTGGATGACTGGAAAATGTATCTAAGGTGGCATGTGCTTTACAATTTTGCGCCGTATTTATCTCAACCCTTTGTCGATCAAAACTTTCAAATGATGACGGCTATAAGCGGTACCAAAAAATTATTACCGCGTTGGCAGCGTGTAGTTGACACTGAGAATGAGGCCTTGGGGTTTGCGATTGGTAAATTATATGTGGAAAAATATTTTCCGCCTAGCTCAAAACAAGATGTACAAGAGATTTTGCAGAATATTCGTACGGCCTTACAGGAAGATCTGAAAACCCTAAGTTGGATGACACCAGCTACACGTAAAGCCGCTCTTAAAAAACTGGATTTAATAGGTGAGCGCGTAGGTTACCCTAATAAATGGTGGGATTATTCGACGCTAAAGGTTGATCGTGGGCCTTACGTGTTAAATGTGAAACGTGCAAATGAATTTTTAGTTAAACGTGATCTTGATAAAATTGGCAAGCCTATTGATAGAAGCGAATGGGCAATGACGCCTCAAACGATTAATGCGTATTATGATCCCTCGATGAATAACATCAACCTTCCTGCGGGAATTTTACAATCCCCATTTTTTGATCCAAGCGCACCAGCTGCTGTAAACTATGGTGGAATCGGCTTCGTAATAGGTCATGAAATAACGCATGGGTTTGATGATCAAGGAGCGCAATTTGATGGGCATGGAAACCTTAAAAACTGGTGGACCAAAGAAGACTTGAAAAAATTTCAAGCTTCTACACATTGCATTATGACGCAATATTCACAATATAAAACAGCTAGCAATTTATCAGTTCAAGGCAAATTAGTTATGGGGGAAGCTACTGCGGACTTAGGTGGAGTGATATTAGCGTATAATGCTTTCCATGCCTCACAGGCTTATAAAACAGCAAAAAACATTAGTGGATTTACACCTGATCAACAGTTTTTTTTAGGTGTGGCTCATGTATGGGCTAGCAAAGTCCGCCCTGAACAAATGAGAAATTTAATAACAGTTGATCCTCATCCTCCAGCAAAATTCCGTGTAAATGGTACATTGGCTAATATGCCACAGTTCAAAGCTGCTTTTGCTATTCCAGATACAAGCCCTATGGTAAATCAGAACCGTTGTATTATTTGGGGGAAATAAATGTTGCATTTAATTTCATTTAGTGTAAAATTTACCCAGCTATGAAAAATAAATTACTTTATATCATTCTTATTGTTGTGGTGCTTTTAATAGGCTTTCTTTTATGGACTTCTAAACCCCATAAATTAGGCATTAGAAAAGCGTCATTTGCGCAGCTACCAGGCTGGAAAGCGACTAACACTAAAAAATCATTTATTGCCTTTCAAACATCTTGTAAAGCATTCTTGAAACAAAATCCTGAGAAGCTAGTAGGTAGTGAGTATATGGATTTACAAGTAAAAGACTGGTTACCTGCGTGCAATGCAGCAATGGCAATCAATGCAGATTCAAAAGCAGAAACACAACTATTTTTTCAAAAATGGTTCACGCCTGTTGAGTTCTTTGATAATAGGCCAGTACAAGGCTTATTTACGGGCTACTACATGCCTCTATTGCAGGGCAGTTTAACAAAAACAGACGAATACAACGTTCCTCTTTACGGCCTTCCTAAAAAATTGGTGACAGCAGATTTAGAGTTATTCGATACTAAACTAAAAAACCGTAAAATTAGAGGCCGTGTACAAAACAATAAGCTTTTGCCATTTTATACGCGTGAGGAAATTAACAAAGGGATGATTGCAAAATTCACTCCAGTTATAGTTTGGCTTAACAGCAGTATTGATCGCTCATTCCTGGAAATTCAAGGCTCTGGAATCATTAAGTTAAGAGATGGCTCCCAGTTGGTGGTTGGCTATGCCGGAGAAAATGGGGCGGCATACACCGCTATCGCAAAAGTTTTAATTGATCAGGGTGTGATGACGAGAGACAACGCCTCTATGCAGCATATTCGTAAATATTTAGAAGCACATCCAGAACAAATAGACCGCGTGTTAAATCAAAATAAATCCTTTGTTTTCTTTGAGATTTTACGAAATAAAGCAGCTCTAGGTACTCAGGGAGTTCCATTGACCCCTGGGTATTCGTTAGCAATTGATCGAAAATGGGTACCACTTGGTGCGCCTGTATGGCTCAATACAACAAGGCCAGATCATAAATCCGATCAGCAAAAAATATTTCAACGGCTTATGGTTGCCCAAGATACTGGAGGCGCTATTAAAGGGGTCGTGCGAGGTGATGTTTACTGGGGTGCAGGAGAACGCGCCACACATATTGCTGGCAAGATGAAAAATCCAGGGCACTATTGGGTGCTGCTCCCAACACCAGCTCTAGTTCGATTAGAGGATAAATGGGCATAATTTCAAGTGCCGTCCTTTGAACCTGGAGGGGTATTGTTGAAAAATATTTTAAATCTGTTCGTGCTGAAGAGGAACTAGACTGCCATTTAGTTATAAGACTTTGTCATTCCCGCGAAGGCGGGAATCCATCCCTGACTCGGGCTAGGAGCTATGGGAGAAATGGATCCCCGCCTTCGCGGGGACGACAGTCGTTCGTTATCTTAATGGCAGTGTATTTCCTCCTCGCGAACACATCTAATTATTCAACAACGCCCATCAATGGGAGTGAAATACAAAGTTCGCCTTCTTAATTTCCAATTACAGGACGTAAATCATGAAATTAACCTATATCGCTATACTCCCCTTTATTTGCTTAACTCTCACAGCATGCGAAAAAATCGCTGTTTTTATGACGCCTATTAAACAACCCATTAAATCAAATAATAAAATTGCAGCTAAGGCAGAACATTACTTCTGGACAACGCTGCATCAGGGTCGTTATCAAGACATTAACAAAGCAGACAAATTGTTAATGGAGGCCTACCTAATAAATCCCAATGATCCAAATTTAGCTGCCCACCTTGGTTTTCTTCATATATGGAAAATCACAGAGCGCGAACGGGTAGGGGGAAAAGATCCCTTAATTACGAATGAGATTATATTAGCAAAACAATACTTCTCTGACGCGCATACTCTCGAACCTACCAACCCCATTTACCAAGGATTTTTAGGGGATAGCCAATTAGTTGCAGGTCAGATTTTTCATGATAAACGCCAAGAAGTACAAGGCTATTTCACGTTGAAAAGTGCGATTGCTAAATGGCCTGAGTTTAATTATTTTACAGCAGGTTATCCTATGACAACCTTATCACCAACATCAAAGCGGTTTAAAGAAGCCCTGAAATGGCAATGGAAAACGTTGGATATTTGTTTGGGTAGAGATATAGACCGAAAAAATCCTCAGTATCGCATGTCCTCGGTAAAGTTGGTGATGGGCGGCAAGAGGCAGCGAGCTTGCTGGGACACTTGGATAGCCCCTCATAATGTAGAGGGTTATTTTATGAATATGGGTGATATGTTAGTAAAATCAGGTGATTGGCAAACAGGGATTGCCATTTACAAAAACGCCACATACCAACAAAATTACGCTACCTGGCCATATCGTTCTATGTTAGAAAAGCGTATTAAAAATGCGAGAGAAAATGTTAAATATTTTCAGCAAAACCCTGCACCAACTAATCCAGATCGCGCTATCATGTTTAATTCTGGGTACGGCTGCATGGCATGTCATCAAAAAAGGTGAGACACCCAGGTTGTCGCTGCACGTCAGTGAATAATTTGTCATAATTAAAGGATAATAATGAGTGATTTACTACCCTGCCCACAATGCCATTCTGAGTATACCTATGAAGATAGTGGTATGTATATTTGCCCAGAGTGCGCGCATGAATGGCCAAAATATGAAATGGCAGAAAGCAGCGAAGACGATAAGTTTGTTGTTCGCGATGCCAATGGAAATTTATTAAATGAGGGTGATTTCGTCACGGTTATTAAAGATTTAAAAATCAAAGGCTCATCTTCCATTCTAAAGGTAGGAACAAAAGTAAAAATACTTCGATTGGTCGATGGCGATCACGATATTGATTGTAAAATTGAAGGTATTGGCTCAATGATGTTGAAGTCAGTTTTTGTGAAAAAAGCTGAAAGTCATAAATCCTAATTAATTATTCAAAAATAATAATTAACTGCTACAACACCGGACGTAAAGCCGCCTCCGCGTGGACCTGCAACAGCAAACCATACTCCGCCAATAATGCCAAATGTAGGGCTAAAATTATATTCAAGGGCAGGGGCCAGGGATAATTGAGTGCCGCCGCCTCCACCGATGCTATCAATAACACCACCAGGCGTAAGCCCTGGGTTGCCGTTAAAATCGGTTGACTCACTGTCGACAAACAATAGCTCAAATACCGGGACCCAATGTTGCGTCAATGCGTATTCAAAAGCTAGATCGGCAGAATAGCCATTTCCTGGGCTCACATCACCCTCTGTAGACGGATTGCCACCAAAAACATTACTTCCTCTTACATGAACATCAGAAGCTATTGAAGCAACTAAGCTTAAGCGAGAGCGCAAGTAATGGTCATTACTAAATTCTTTTAATTTTTGAAAATGAAAGCCAACAGATGTTTGATAAGCACCGACACCTGTTTGATCCGTCCCTAATTTATTTGGGTTTAGGTTGTCAAACTTCCCAGTAGGGAAAACTTCTTGAAGCGTAACACGCAGGTTTGGCACCCAGGAGTTTTCTCGCTCCTTAAGTACTTGCAGGCCCATGCCTAAACTGTAATCGGCAATATTGCCTCCTTGCTGACCATTTTTCCAACTGTGATCAAAAGGAAGAGAGGTCTGTATATCTAAAAAACTAGTAAGACCTACGGTTAAAATTGGCATCAGTTCAATGTTTCTAAATTGACCAGGGTAAGTAGTATAAAATCCATAGGGTTCAAAATTAACATGACCAGCTGGGATTGTTTTTCCAGAGGGTGCAAGCAAAGGCCCAGTCATCCAGGGTGATGCAAATGCTGAATTAACTGCCAATAGTAATAGTAATGTTTTTAGATACATAGTGAGCCAACCGATTGTGAAATTAAAAGCGGAACTATCAAATATATCAAATTTATTGCTGGAATTAGAAGGGCTGTTTCACAATTGTTTTTAAAACACTAAAAACTGCTTTTGTGAAAATGTATTATACTTTAAGTGTATAATGTGCACACAGAGGTTTTCATGCGAGCTCTTATTCTAGCCGCTTGTTTGATTACGAATATTGCGTTCGCGGATGAATTTATTGGCTTTTCTGCTTACGAAAATGCTGACTATACCACTGCTTACCAGCATTTAATTAAATCTGCCAACGAAGGCAATGAAGAAGCCATGTACCTGATTGGGCGCATGCAGCAATATGGTTTGGGTGTTAATAAAAATATTAAAGAAGCTTATTCGTGGTATTTAAAATCAGCTAATAAGAATAATCCATTAGCGCAATTGAGCTTAGGTTTTTTGTACGATGAGGGAAAAGGTGTTCCTCAAAGTTATCAAACTGCATTTACATGGTATTTGAAAGCAGCCAAACAGGGAAATGCCGTCGCACAACGTAATGTAGGGTTGATTTATGCGACAGGGGAAGGGGCTAAAATAAATGTTAAAGAAGCTTTTGAATGGTTTAAAAAATCAGCGGAGCAAGGCTATAGTAAGTCTCAGGTCAATCTGGGATACATGTACATGATGGGATACGGCACGCCTAAAAACGTAGAAAGTGCGCTTTTATGGTATGAGAAGGCCGCACAACAAGGGGATGAGAAGGGGCAATACAGCATGGCTTTATTGTACAGTGGTAAATATGGTATTCCGCAGGATCAGCGGGCTGTTAGCTATTGGTTGACCCAGGCAGCAAACCAAGGCCACGTAAATGCACAAGCTTATCTTGCGTATCAATATCTTAATGGTCTTGGGGTAGCCCAAAATATTCAAAAAGCAGCATTTTGGTATCAAGCCTCTGCAGAACAAGGTAATACTTACGCGCAAGAGCAGCTTGGGCAACTTTTATTAACGGGGACCGGGCTTGATAAAGATTATGAAAAAGCTGCTTTTTGGTTTATAAAATCAGCTCAACATGGTGATGCTATTGCGCAAGGGAAAATAGGATATTTGTATGCTGCTGGTTTAGGTGTTCCTAAAGATAATGTGAAAGCCTATGCTTGGTTAAAATTGGCTGCAAAAAATAAAAATGAGCAGGCAGAGAAAGATTTGGCTCGATTGAAAAGTGAATTATCTGCTAAAGATTTGCAAGAAGGTGAGGCTGAGCTACAAGAAATAACGAAAACAGTCCATGAGTGAGATACCTTTCCCCCGGCTGCCGCTGCGCCTCAACCAGGTTTTCAGTTAGAACTGACCCAGCATTATTCCGCTTCCCAGCTAGAAACAAAATGCCAAACGAAAATTAACTGTATAAAGAAAAGGAAAATACGATTCTGTTGGGTTTAAATTAGATTCCCCAAAACCTGCCGTATAGTTTCCCCCAAACTCCCCCATGATATTGTCAGTAAAGCGGTAGTTTAACCCAGCTCCAAATGTTGGGCTAAAACGCCAATAATCATTGAGAATATCTTTTCGATGAACATTAGAGCCACCTAGACTTGAAAAAAATCTTATATTTGTATCAGGAATAATAAGCATAACCTTTGCCATAACACTGATTGCTTCCGTCTGTGAAGTAAATTCTGTTTGATCATCATGTAAAAAACTAAAGAGGCTCTGCTCTTCAAAAGAGATCTTTGCATCAGGATAGTGCATGTAATTAGCTTCAACTGCAAAAAAGCGATTAATTTCATATCCTGCAAAAGCACCGATGACCGCTCCGCCTTCACTAACATATATTGGAGTAGAAAGACTAATTGCTGAGTTTTGATTTTCAGTGCTGGGAACTAATGCCCCCCAGGTTGTTGACCCAAATCCACCAATCCCTCCAATGTAAAAAGGGTGGCGAAATATGTCACTATGTTTTATCTCTGCCTGAGATGGGGGCGCTAACAAAGACAAGGGAAATAATAGAAACAAAACTGTTTTTAAATTATTCACACTTAAATACTCTTTAGATATAAAAGCCGGAGGGCAAAAGCAACCGGGCCAGAAAGCCCAGTCTACATTTGTTTATCATGCAAATTGTTGATTATTGGCATGGACGCTGAGTTGAGCTACAAGCTCTGCCTCGTGAATCAATACCACCATTTCGGTAGCAAGTCCAATTGTCGATGCAATCTTGAGCGCTTGTGTAGCGCTGAAATTTGCATGCATCTTGAAGTGATCCAAAAACAACCATAAGGCGATTATAAAGGGCATTCATATCTTGGCACATACCAGCAGGAACGCCTGATGCGGTACAATAGCAAGTTGCAGCGCCTTTGAAAGATGCGCAAAAATTCACATCATCTGTTGGTAGTGCATTGCTACATGCAAAAACTGAAACAGAGAAAAAACACAGAAAAACAGCAAGTATTCTTTTTAACATTCTTTTCCCTCAAATAAAGTATAAACAGCTGTGAAACTCTATCAGAAATAAAAGAGGCCTGCAAAATAAAATAGTGATTATCTTGTGGCTAGATCAGTACCATTTCTTCATTACCAGGAGGGTGTATATGCATCAATTTAAAGTAATTGTCGTCATTGCGAACGCAGAGAAGCAACCCAGTATCACTGGATTGCTTCGCTAACGCTCGCAATGACGGTTTGGTTTAGCCGAAGGAAACTATATGCTGTTAGTTAGAGGTTGTTGCGCACCAGGGACGTTATCATTTGGTGGCACATCAGTGGGTAGTACGTCAGGGTTGCCGCCATTTGGTAACACATCATTTGGTGGGACATCATCTCGTACATCATTAAATTTAGATGTAACGCTTCGGATTTCTTTTTGAGGCCCAGGAAATAGTAACAAATCACGTCCGCTTCTACCGCTGTAAACCATTGAAAGCAACCCAATGACAGATGCTGTCATAACTGCTATGAAAATTAAATTTCCAATAAAGCGTGCCCATGGAACGAAGAAACTATCATCAATTGCTAAAATGGCAGCATTCTGAACTGCAGCATGACCTGTCTTATAGGCATCAGCTCCTTGCAAAGCTAATTTTATTGTTTCGATTTTATAGGTGGAAAGAGCAGCTTTTTGCGCATCAGTATAGTTTGCACCTATCTGTGTACATCCGTTATGCAATTCGATAATGGCGTCTTGAAGTTTTTCACATTTACGAAGTCTTGCTAGTTGCACAGCTGTCGGTTGAGGATTAAACCTCTCGGCGCCTATTATGCCCGTAACAGTATCAAATTTTTGCTGCATACGGCCTTGCTCAAAACGCGAGAAGATTTCTTTGGCTGCGGGAATAAAGTCTTTGTTTAAAGCACTGTATAACATGAGTTTATCCAGCACACCATTACGTAATGCATCGATAGCTTTATCCATATTTGTAATACCATGTCTCTCCTGAATCCTTATGTTTTCTGGAACAAGGAGAAAGCTTGCCAAAACAATCTGAGATTTCTTTTCAACGTCTTGAATTAATAGCGGTTGATGCTTATGGGTTGATTTTCTGAATTTAAATTTTTCTAGACCTAAAGCAATTTCTTTAAAATAGTCAAAATGATCGAAAACAACGTCATTGAACGTTACATTCCTTCCATTCTTATCTGTAAATGAACCGTCTAGGCTACATTGTTTAGACGCATTTTCAACGGTACACAAATCCATTTTGATTTGTGCGGAAAAGCGTGATAGATCAGCCTGTCTTTTCTGAAGGCTAGTAATAGCTTTGCTTTTAATAAGTTGAATTTTTTGGGCAGCTAAATCAGGATTGCCCTCTAATTCGCTAAGAGTACGTTCATTGAGAGGCAGAGAATATCCAGCTCTAACGGCAAATGCAACGATAGGTCGTATACTATAATATTTTTCAAGTTTATCAAAAGCGTTATTAACAACCGCTGTTATATCTGTTGCGGCCGTTCTATCAAGCTCAGAAACAAATTCAGAGGTTATTTTAATGGCCTCGTTATAGAACTTGAAATTATTCCATCCCTCGTGCTTAAAGGTATGGGATGATAGATATTTTCTAAAGGAGTGCGGGTTAATTTTGGCAGTCATAGTGTTAAAGGCTGCGCCATAATCAACAATACCTAGCTTTTTATGCCCCGTATCGTGGTCTTCAATAACACCCATGTTGCCCACATGCGTATCTGTGTTGTTTATTAGCAAGCTTGTAGCAGCGACTTGGCCATAATTAAGATAATTTCCCGCCTCATTTTGTGCCCTAAAAACACCAGTAAGCTCATCAGAGCGAACAATTAAACGCCAAAGAAGTTGTGTTGTTTCTAAAAATTTTATTTTTGACCGTTCTGGATTTCGAGTTGGATGTAAAAACAATTCCACATCAGTATATAGGTCACTCTTCCATTGAGGAATAAACTCTGAGACCAAATATACATCTCTACCGTCAGAGCTGATTGGTTGGGTATCATCCAAACGAACTAATTTAATGCGCGCTGAAACATCAGGCACAATACCCTCATAGATTGCACCAGCAAGAAACTCCGCAATATTCAGAGCAATTCTTGTGTCCTGTTTGATTAAGCATTTATCCGTGCATGGTTCGCCATTTTCATCTAAGCGTAGTTGACCATTTGCGTCTAATTCACCAGTAGGAGATTTATAAAATCCACCGAATTCACCAGCGCCATTTGCACCAGTATCTTTAGGTTTCCAAAAGGTCCATGTTTTTTCCTGGCCTTGAGCATCAACTGTCTTGAAAGTTCTCCGAGGTGCTGGCATAAATTAGGTCTTGTTGGAAATAATGTTGCTATTATATACAAAAAATACTTAAGAAAATATTATGTATACAGAATAACTATAAAATCGACTTAATAAATCACTAAATTGTGTTCAAACTTTCCCTCACGATCCCCACAGAAATCCGACCACGGTTATCCTTGCTACGTTTAATAACCGTGTAGCTCGTCAGGTTAAGATCATCCGAGGATAAGGTTGCTACACTTAGATAATAATTACTTTCGATGGTAATTTGCTCTCTAGGTAAATCCAATTTTTGTAATAATTCGTTGAGTTTTTCCGTGCTAGAAATGCCTTTTTCACCTCTTGCACGCATTATTTCCTCAACTTGCGCGTCATTCAATCCATTCCCCAACGATTTTAACATTACTGCAGGGGCTGTATTGATATTAATCGGTGTTATTTCAGGTAAAACGATTAGATTAGGAAGCATGGCGCTATAAAGGGCCCTACTTACGCCTCGTACTAATCGCAGCTCAGAAACGCTTTGCATAAGTTGGTAGGGGGGTAAATAAGATGGATTTTGTGCCATATAAAAACTTAAATATTCATCGTGTCCGCGCCCAGGTTGATAAGGACTAATCCAGTATAATATGGCGTTAATGAGCAATTTACTCTGTACTGCGCTCATTTTGATATGTGTATTCTCTAGTAGTTTGAAAAACAGCAGGTGGTATTTTCTATCTTGTAAATTATTCAAATTAAACTGGGACTGCATGTCATATAATTTTCCATTCATTACTACACCTGGGTAAAGACCCCGCAGATGCGGCGAGAGCTCAGTTAATGCTCCATTTTTATTATTGATCTTAAATGGGATATTTTGAGCCGATATTGCATCCATTGCCCAGAATGTCACTGCTTGTGATGCCAAATATAATTTGTCACTGGTAAGGACTAAGCTGGTACGATAAATATCAAGTTGTAGCCGCGTGCTCATCGCTGTAGCAGCGATTGCTACTAATGTCATGATAAATAGTGCCGAAAGCAGCGCACTACCACGTTTAGTTTGAGGTTGGTTAGCTCGCAGCATAGAGCGCCATTGGTATAATAAAGAGTAAACTCATATTTCCCCATTCAGATACTGATAAAGTGAGCTGGATAGCTATCGGTAATGTTTCTTGTTTTTGTGTTTGTTGCACACCATAGGCTCGCCATTCTGATAAAACTTGGCGGCTATTACTCAAATAAGCAAATGAACATGCTTCAAGATTATTAAATAATACTTTATCTCGGTAATTTTTGCGGGTTGGAGCATCGAGACCTTCCCAGCCACGACGTATTAATTTCTTACCAGAACAGATATATGCAACACGTTTTAAGGTGCTACGACGCTCCGTCTCTGTAGGATTTACGGAGCCGCCACGGGTAAATTCGAGATAGTTATGCTCACCAACGAACGAGGGAAATTGGTGCATTTCATTGCCCAGAATAGAACGCTCTACAATTTGATCGGTATCGCGGATAATCAATGCCATCGCAACTTGTAGTTCATTCAGCTGGTTAGCTTGTGCGTTCACACGTGAGCGGGTATTAAAGGCATGATACATAGCAGATGCGGTAATGGTAGCAAGGATAGCAAATACCGTGAGGGCAACTAATACCTCGATCAACGTATAGCCCTTGCCGTCTCTCATGGCTGATACCTAAAAGCAATCAAAGGATCCATAAATGGCCCCTGGGGTTTATCACTTACGGTAATGTTAATCTGTTGTGTGGTTTTGATGGGAGTCGCAGTTATTTTGGCTCGCCAATACCAACGTTGCCCAAGCATGGTGGTAACTTCCGTTATTTCTTGATTCGCAGGCACAGATACCAAACCAAGTTGGATAGCAGCAATACCTTGCATGGCAACCCAATGGCTAATTGATTTTTCTTTGATTCGTTCAGTATGCGCTATATCTTGGGCTGTGGCTTTGAGTAGGGCGGTTAAAGCAATGGCTATCACAGCTAGGGCGAGTAGCACTTCAATCAGAGTAAAACCTCGATGTAAGTGCTTCATGGTGTATTCAACACTTTCAAATCAATCGTCCCATCCCTCGCTCCAATAACATCTGCTACGTTAATTTGCTTATTTGAACCAAAACTGAGCTTAAAAGCAGTCATATCGCCAGCTGAATTGATGATAATTTGAGGAGTTCCTGATTCGGATAGGCTGTTTTCTAAATGAACAACAGCATTACTAGGGAAATGCTGTTGGTGAAAAATACCTTTTGCCGGCATGGGCTGCCAATTTTTAGGCGGTTGGAAACGCATTGCGTGATAACCGTTTTTATCTAAGCTAATCCCTAAGGTGCCCGTTTCCAAAATAGCTTCCTGTTGTATGAATTTGACATAATTTACAAATTGTTCGGCCGCTATAACAATACGGCGTTTATCACCAAAATCACCAAATGCAAGTAAGGCAAAACCTAAAGTGATACCAATAATTAATAAAACAACAAGGATCTCAATTAATGTAAATCCTTGGTTATTTTTCATCCCAGTTACCGATCTCAGCGTTTATACCAGTTCCGCCTGGCTGACCTGATGCCCCTAAGGTGAAAACATCAACCTCACCATGCTGACCTGGATTTAAATATAAATACTCACGCCCCCAAGGATCTTTAGGCAATGACTTAAGATAAAGTTTCCAATCACGTGGAATGGGGTTACTTGTGGGTTTCTCAACCAATGCCAATAACCCTTGATCGGTACTGGGATAAAAACCGTTATCAAGCTTATAAAGATCAAGCGCATTTTGAATCGCTAATACATCCTGTTTAGCTTTAACAACACGCGCCTCATCAGGCCTACTGATGATTTTCGGCACGACAATCGATGCCAAAATACCAAGAATAACTACTACCACCATAATTTCAATTAAAGAAAAACCTTGCTGCTTTTTCATTTTATCCCCCTAAGATACCCGGCTGACGCTGCACGTCATCCAGGTTTTCAAATCTAAACATTAAGTAACCAATTGCTCCATAGAAAAAATAGGTAACAACGTTGCCAATACAATAAAAAGGACCACCGCTCCCATTAAAAGAATGATCAAGGGCTCTAAAAGAGTCAAGGCCGTATCAATCAAGCGACGTACCTCGTTATCAAGATGCTTAGCAGCGCGTTCCATCATAGTAGCCAGCTGCCCGCTCTTTTCACCACTAGCAATCAAGTGAATTGCCATAGGTTTCAAAAAACCAGTTTCTTTTAAAGATATACTAATACTAGCTCCTTCCTTAACACGCACCGCGGCCAAGTCAAAAGCATTACGCATTACCAAATTACTCAAAAGACTTGCTGACACCTGCATGGTTTCCAACACATTCACACCTGCGGCAAATAAAATGCCAAAGGTATGAATATAACGAGCAACATTCACCGACTTCACTAAATATGAAACGATGGGTAATCTTAATACAATACGATGCCATGCCATACGAAAACGAAGATTAGCCAGACTGCGCCTGAAAACAACGATCATTAAGATCAATGCTACTAATATATATATCCCATAAGCTTTAATAAACGAGCTGATAGCAATAAGTACGCTGGTCATAGGTGGTAGTGACTGACCACTTGCAGTAAATACCTCAATAATTTTGGGGACAACAAATGCCAATAAAAATCCAATGATGACAGTGGAGACGATAATCATGAGGGCAGGGTAAATAAGCGCTTGTTGAATTTTTTGCCGAATTTGTTGTTGATTCTCAGTGTAATCAGCAAGCTTTTCTAATACTACATCCAAGCGTCCTGTTTGTTCACCAGCGGCAACAGTTGCCCGATAGAGCTCTGGAAATACATAAGGGTATTCAGCCATAGCTTGAGCGAGAGCATAACCCTCCATTACCTTTGAGCGCACACCTATAATGAGTTGGCGTATTTTATCTTTGTCTGTTTGTTCGCCCACGCCCCTTAATGCTTCTTCTACAGGAATTCCTGCTGCAAGCAATGTAGCTAACTGGCGCGTAAATAAGGATAAATCTTGTGCGGATAACTTATCAGAATGCTTAGAAGTGTATGTCTTTTTTAATGTGTTGATTTGAGTGGGAATCAAGCCTTGATCACGCAGCAACTGACGCGCATGCCTTTCTGAGTCAGCTTCAATGACACCTTTACAAGTATTGCCTGATTTTTTCAGCGCTTGGTATTGGTATGCACCCAAAATATATCCCGTACACTTTTATTGCCTACAGTCTAATCTATTGGGTTTCATAAGTCACTTGGGGTAAACTTAAAGCCTTGTTGATGACGTGCTATACATGGAGAGATTTAATGAACAAAGATGCACTACTGGCAGCGATTAAAGAGCATGACGCAAAATTTATTGACCTGCGTTTTACCGATACTATTGGGAAAGAACAGCATATTACCATTCCTGTATCTGCCGTAGATGATGATTTTTTTGATAGTGGCAAAATGATTGATGGTTCATCTTTCAAAGGATGGCAGAAAATACATCAATCTGATTTGGCATTACTCCCGGATCTGAATTGCATTCTTCCTGACCCTTTCTACCAAGATAGTACATTATTAATCCGTTGTAACGTGGTAGACCCCCAAACCATGCTGGGTTATGAACGCGATCCACGCTCACTCGCAGAACGAGCTGAAGCCTATCTCCAATCGACAGGGATTGCTGACCAGTCACTTTTTGGGCCGGAGCCTGAATTTTTTATATTTGATGACGTACGTTTTGAAACCACCATGAGCGGGTCGTTTTATAAAATTGATTCAGACGAAGCTCACTGGAATTCGGGCAAGTGCATTGATGGCGGAAATATCGGCCATAGGCCAGGTGTTAAAGGGGGGTATTTTCCAGTTCCTCCTGTTGATTCATCTCAAGACATCCGCTCAGCCATTTGCCTAACATTAGAATCACTGGGTATTGTTGTGGAAGCTCACCATCATGAAGTAGCCACAGCTAACCAATGTGAGGTCGCCACACGTTTTAATACGCTGACTAAAAAAGCCGATGAAATTCAAATTTTAAAATATGTGGTTCACAATGTGTCACATAATTACGGTAAAACAGCTACGTTTATGCCCAAACCACTGGTCGGGGATAATGGTAGCGGTATGCACTGTCACCAATCATTAGTGAAAGATGGGGTAAATCTATTTGCAGGGGATCAATATGCTGGGCTCTCCGAAACAGCATTGTATTATATTGGCGGCATTATTAAGCATGCTCGTGCTTTAAATGCATTTACCAATCCAGCAACTAACAGTTACAAACGATTGGTTCCAGGTTTTGAAGCACCTGTATTGCTAGCTTATTCCGCGAGGAATCGCTCAGCTGCAATTCGCATTCCACATGTAAGTAGCCCTAAAGCGCGTCGCATTGAAGTACGTTTCCCTGATCCAACAGCTAACCCATACCTTGCCTTTGCAGCGATGATGATGGCGGGACTAGATGGCATACAGAAGAAAATTCATCCAGGTTTGCCTATGGATAAAGACTTATATGATTTACCTCCTGAAGAATTGATAGACGTTCCTACTGTTTCCAATTCTCTGGAGCAAGCTGTAGAGAGCTTAAGACAAGATCATGAATTCTTGCTACAGGGTGACGTTTTCAGTAGGGAGCTCATTAATAGCTACATCGCTTTGCGAGAAGCAGACATCGCACGGGTTCGTAGCTTGGTTCATCCTTTTGAGTTTGAGCTTTATTATAGTAATTAGGGGATTAATTGCATAGATGGGCCATGGCTAATGGCACTTATCTTAAGGAAGATAATCGTCTTTGCGAGCGCAGCGAAGCAATCCAGTGTCTTTATCTAGCCAATACTAGGGCCGCTGGATTGCTTCGCGGCGCTCGCAAAGACGGGTCCGGATTTTCTTAAGATACGTGCCATTAAGCCATGACCTCACCTCACATCATAGGGAGCATGTATTCATGAGAAACTATTGGTTATTTTTAGGCATTTTTATCGCAATAAGCCCACTTCATGCCGAAATATATAAATGGACCGACAGCACCGGAAATGTTCATTTTAGTGATAAGCCCCACCCAGGAGCTGAAGAAATTCAGCTCCCAAAAGTACAAACCTATTCCACACCCTCAGTCCCCGTAGCTGCAAAAACATCCGAAGAAATAACAAATGTTTCAGGAGATACTTACGAAAAAATCAATATTGTACAACCCGAAGACCAAGCCACAATTCGTAACACAGAAGGTTATGTCTCCATAATTGCAGAACTGCAACCAGCTTTAAAAAAAGGCGACAAAATACAAATAATTTTTGACGGATCGCCATTAGGTGAACCCCAAGCAACCACTGTTATTGCATTACGAGATATTAATCGCGGCTCCCATACCCTAGCTGTGCAAGCAGTTAGCCCCAAAGGGAAAGCACTTATTACCAGCGATCCCATTACTATTTTTATGATGCCCCCCAGAACAAATATGATAAAAGGAAATCGGTAATTATACAAAAGTGTGCAATTCATATCATGTTTTCCTCTCCCATTGATGGGAGAGGATGCCCGACAGGGCAGGTGAGGGTAGATTAAATCAAAAAAATACATTTTGTTGTAAATGCTTAACCACCCCTCATCCGCACATAATCACCCTTGAAATTTTAATTATTAGCCTCATATGCCTATATAAACACATCAAATTTACCCTAGGAGATTTATTTATGGTAAGCAAGCAACAAACTATGGGCTTTCAAACAGAAGTAAAACAAATGCTACACCTAGTCGTGCACTCGCTTTACAGCAACAAAGAGATTTTCTTGCGCGAATTAATTTCCAACGCATCTGACGCCCTAGATAAATTACGTTTCTTAGCTCTTGCTAACGGCGCCCTATACGAAAATGATCCCGATCTACGCATCACTGTTGAATTCAATGAAAAACTTAAAACCATCACCATTTCAGACAATGGAATTGGCTTAAGCTGGGATGAGGCGGTTGATAATTTAGGAACCATTGCAAAATCCGGTACCAAAGAATTTATTAACCACCTATCGGGTGAAAATGCCAAAGACTCACAACTAATCGGCCAATTTGGCGTAGGCTTTTACTCAGCATTCATTATAGCTGATAAAGTCACTGTAAAATCTCGTCGTGCCGGCTTAAAAGCGGAAGAGGGTATAGTCTGGGAGTCGAAGGGTGAGGGTGAATTCACTATCGGACACGAAGCAAAAAAAGACCGTGGTACACAGGTCATATTGCACTTGAAAGACGGTGAAGATGAGTTTTTAAGCGGTTGGCGATTACGCAATATCATCAGCAAATATTCAGATCACATTTGCTGGCCAATCGTAATGGAAAAAACTGAAGGTGATGATAAGAAAAAAGTTGAGTTTGAAACCGTTAACAAAGCTACTGCACTTTGGACAATGCAAAAATCTGAGATCACAGATGATGAATATAAAGCACTCTATAAACACATTTCACATGATTTCCAAGATCCATTAATGTGGTCACACAATCATGTCGAAGGAAAACAAGATTATATTACACTGCTTTATATCCCAAGCCACGCATCATTCGATTTATGGCAACAAGAAGTTAAACACGGTCTAAAATTATACGTAAAACGCGTCTTTATCATGGACGACGCAGTACAGTTTTTGCCCAGATATTTACGTTTTGTTAAAGGGATCGTTGATGCAAGCGATTTACCATTAAACATCTCACGTGAAATACTTCAAGATAACAAACAAGTCGAAAGTATACGTACAGCATGCACTAAACGTGTTTTGACCATGCTTGAGAAAATGAGTTCACAAAAGGATGATACATACCAAAAATTTTGGGATGAATTTGGCCTAGCGCTGAAAGAAGGCCCGGTTGAAGATTATGCCAACTCAGCAGCAATTGCAAAACTATTGCGCTTCGCAACGACTGCGAATGATTCTGAAAAGCAAACGGTTACATTGAGTGACTATGTTGCTCGAATGAAAGAAGGGCAAGATAAAATTTATTACATCACAGCTTCAAGTTATAACGCAGCTAAACACAGCCCTCATTTGGAAATTTTTAAGAAGAAAGGAATTGAAGTTCTGCTGCTTAGCGACCGAATTGATGAATGGTTAGTAGGCTATTTAAATGAATTTGAAGGTAAAAAGCTACAATCTATCAGCAAAGGTAAGATTGATTTAGCCGATGACAAAGAAGATGCAAAAATCGCAGAAGAGCAAGAAAAAAGCCTAGCTCCTATGATTAAACAGATTAAAGATGTTTTAGGCGAGCGGGTTAAAGACGTTCAAATCACGCATCGTTTAACAGAATCACCAACATGCATCGTTGCTGACGAACAAGACATCGGCCTTGAAATGCAACGGATTCTGCAATCAGCAGGCCAAAAAGTTCCTGAAAGCAAACCAATCTTTGAAATTAACCCAGAACACGCTTTAATCAAGCGTCTTCACTCCGTTCAAGATGACACGCATTTTGAGCAATGGGTTCAGGTCCTATTTGAGCAAGCAGTTCTAGCCGAAGGTGGCCAACTGGATAATCCCGCGGACTTTGTAAACCGTGTGAATCAGTTGTTAATCGCATCATAAATCCAGCCTAAACTGTAGCCTGGATGCAGGCGAAGCCGTAATCCGGGGTTGTTGCGACACTAGGATTACGCTGCGCTCCATCCAGGCTACAGAACCTAGAAAACGTACGTCATGCGAGAGATCTCCCGAATACCCAGGAGATCTCTCACTGCGTTAGGGATGATGTACGCCTTTATACTATCCTCACTTTGTCAACAACCAATCAAAATGTCCGTAAATAAATCAAATTATTGCGCTATAATATTACAATAGAGGTTAAATAGAACAGGCAAGAATACAACTTGCCATGCCTAGCCGCATTCGGGGCTAAGGAGTAAGGCTGTGAGCCGTTCGAAACTTGAAATTGACAACTCCCAAATACGCCACGATTTGATGAGACATCTTGGCAACTTTCATAAAATTAATTTTCCTGTAAATCTCGCCAGCCACGCCACGCCACGCTGGAATCGCTCATTGGATAAACTTATTTCTGAAGCAGAGTTTGTGATTAATTCTATAGATAAACCCGAGGAAATGATTGCCGCAGTAGCAAAAATGGAGAAACAAGTAGGGCAATTAATAAATACCGTTCTTCGAGAGTTAGATAAAGATAAAACCGTAAGTAAACATGCTGCGAAACTAGATACATTAAGCAAAATAAACCAAGCGATGGTAGGTATGAATATTGCTCTTAGTCATCATGTAGAAGGTATAATCAAGCAGGTAGCTGAAAATAACCCTGAAGTGCAATTATGGAAAGATATGAGCCATATAGCAGAAAATATTAGTATAGATACGAGCATGCTTCCACCCAGCATTAAAAATAGTGATGCTGCTAAACACAATATAGAGGAGCTTTTGACTCTTGGACGAACAATGGTGCTACTGTCATTGTTAAAAGAAACGGGAATAGAACAAGGCACAAGACTCGTTAATAAACTGGCTGCGGGTTTGAACAGCAAACATGGATTAAGTATAGGCGCAGCATTTACAGGCACCCCTGGTGAGTGCATGGCTGTTTCGCCTTCTGGTATGAATGCGTTAGCAAAAATTGATCGCGAGTATTTTGACAGCGCTCTACCTTTCGAGCAATTAACGAAACAAGGGGTAGAGAACAACACTGGCTCAGGTTCTGTGTTAAGCATCCCAATTATTATGACAGATGACGATCTTATCACTATGGTTGATTATGACAATTTTGACGAGAATGCATGCGATTTTTTTCCGTTTGCAAAAAACAAAACTGTAGATAACACAGTGCGCCAATTAATGAATGGTAGTATCTCATTTGATGATAAAGGCGCTAGTTTTCTTCCATTTCAGGTTGAGCTAACACATGAGCTAATACATGTATTGCACAACACACAAGGTAGTAATGCGAGAAATGTGCCTATGCCTGAACATGAGATGTCTTTATGGGGTAGTTATGAAGAGTATTTAACAGTTAAAGGTGGTGACCCATGTGAGGCACAATTTTGTGAAGCTCATGGAGCAAGAGCCCGGAACAGCCATGCTGCTCAGGGCTCCGGGATCCTCTTTAATCCTGAGGAAAGAACGCCTACAGCTTCAATAAAAAAATTAACGCAAGAGTTTGCTCCTGCTCAGCCTGCACCTGATTCGTTTAAGGACAAATATATAGCACAGATGAGCGATATTATTGCTGATCAGCAGAATCACGAGATACCAAGAAAATCGAATTGACGGAGAAAATAGTATGTTTAGAAAAAATGAAAAAAAAATAGGGGATGCTAATACCTTCGTATGCACAAAACTTGCAATCATTTCATCGAGTCGGGAAGCATATTGTGATCCTGCCTATTTTGTATCTGCTGCTGCAACTTTAAATACGGGTGAAGAGAAACATGTTTTTACTAATAAAAGCTCTGCCGAACAATTTCTAAACAAGCGGGGGACCACTTGGTGCTTATATGAGCTTTTAGTCCCACAAAATACAATAATATCAGATGGAAAACAGATATCTGTGAATAAAAGACATATATTTAGCGAAGATAATATAGTAGCTATGTCCTTTCACCCATTATTTAGCCATGAGCGCATTATTAATCGAAATCCCGACTCTGAAAGTGTTTCTAAACAATTCTAGTCAATTTGGGCCTCTAGGTGAGGGTGGGTGTTGTTCAAGAAGTGTATAATAAGGCTCTTGGTCATGCTCTCCAACACTTGCTTGTTCTGAAACCAAGGTATCAATTATTACATCTAAATGCCCCAGGGGCTCTTCTCTTACCCGAATGGTCGCAGGGCCGCCTTGTTTACCACTTAAAAGATCGCGATCGTTTTTCCAGGAAAATAAGCATGCGCCAGTGGTTTCATCTAAGGGATTTAATTCAATAATAAAAACCTTGTTGTTTATAATAGCTAAATCTAGAACATAGTTTTTTTCTTTAACGACTGGATGAACAGAAACAGCGAATGCCATGAGTCGTTGATAAATGCTCTCTAAATTAGGCGCATTTTCTCCAGTTAATGATGGATACTTACAATAATGATTATATTGTGAAATTGCTGTAATTTTATTATTAGAAACAAAGACTCGAAACTCCATATCTTGTCGTAATGCGGGTTGCCAATCCCGTAAAATGATACTCGTAGACCACTTATCTTTTTTATTGTTATGGTGACAATCTAATGCAAGATGTAAATCGGCATAAACGCGCTCACTGGTCAACAACAAACTCATAACTTGTTGTGCAGTATTACACTGCAACCACTTCATTTGCATGTCAGATAATTGAATCATTTTATCGTTTGGCGATGTATCAGCGCTATTTTTTAATAAAGATTGATATTGAGATAACATGGTTTGCCCATTAGGCAAAAAAGGCATTCCATCTTTAGGAGACCGATTGGACATGCGGACAAATACACCATCACTCGAATCTTTACTATCAAGATAGTGTTGTATATTTACCTCCAATTTTTGTAATAGTTCTATTTCATCATGGGTCAATACGTCTTTACCCTGAAATTTTCGCTGATAAAAATGAACCATTGCTTGGGCAATGCGGGGTGAAATTGCAATGATCTGGCTATCAAAACTAAAGTCTTTTAAGCGTGCATACCATCGATCAAAATCATAAGGAAAATGAACGGCCTTTTTGGCAAGCGCAGGATCTTCTACTCTCTCTTGCTTTGAAGAAAAATTTCTCTTGATTTTACTAAAAAAACTGCCCCACGGCATAATTAACCTTAATAAAACTACACTGCATTCATACATTATAGATTATTTGTATGCTTTTAAGACAGGAAGTGGCGTTATCTAGGACTGAGTACTAATAGTTAATCAGCACTATTCAATAACTGAATGGGGGTAATGGCCATGAAACCAACGAAAATCTCTTTTGTAATCTCAATGGGGGACAGTCTTTCAGACAGAGGCACATTCTACAACCATCGGAATCTGCTTGGCTGTGTACCTGTAAGGACATTACTGCAGCATACTCCTCCTTATGGAAGATTCACCAATGGTTTTGTGTGGGGCGATTACATTGGTGCGATGATTGCTAACGAATTACTAATTAGAGAGTTGAAAGAAAAATTTCAAGAGAGTTGAAAGAAAAATTTCATTGGGACTCAACAGATATTGCGGATGCTGTAATTAATCACTCATTCCCGTCAAAGCATTCTCTGAAACAAGCATACACGCTTAGTGATGACCAATTCATTGATTTTCATGGTAAGCATTTCATGAGGAATTATAATGAAGCGGGGCTTACTGCTCATAATTATCATTGGGAGGCGACAAGCAGCGTCACTTCGTCTCTCTACCGATACTTTGTTTCAACATTAAGCTCAATGCGGGATAAGCTATTCGCTTATGACAAGGAGCACGCTATATCCGCTCAACAAAAAGAGCAAACGCTGATTGTAGAGTGGTCAGGGGCTAATGATTTACTGATAGCAAATACAGAGCCATCTAAAGCCGCGGTAAACAAAGCAATTCAAGCACGAATTGAAAATATTGAGCATCTAATCCAACAAGGATATCGTCAATTTGTATTGTTTAACTTACCTGATCTTTTCTTCACACCAAGTTATCAGCGGAGAAGTGCTGGAGAGTTGGATAATGCACACCAATGCTCTGTATATTTTAATACGAAACTGGCGGAAGCTTGCCAAACGCTTGCATATCGCCACCCTGAATACTCTATTGAAGAGTTTGATGTCAATCAAATATTTACACAAGGTTATAATAGCCCTGAAAAATACGGCTTAGACAAACAAAAACTTTCAATTCCATATTTAGTAGCCGAGGTATTTTTTAACAAAATTAGGCATAAGCTTTCCTTAATTAAACGAAGAAGAGGCCCTTGATATGAACTAATTAAACGCTAGTTGGGCCATTCGGCCCAACTAGCGCACGAAGTGCCACATTTTATAACTACCCTAATTCAAACGAAGTAATACCGTAAATCTGTTCTATGCTAATTTCAGGAGATTCTTTTAAATACATCCTTGCAGTCTCAAACACTTTTTCCAATCGATAACGCTTTATTAAATCAACAGCTTGCGGATTACATTCAGGAATATCCAAATAAACAGATTGAGCCTTCGCATGATTTACAAGATGCACAAATAGCTCATCAGCAACGTGAGAATTATCCGCAAAGAGTGGTCCAATTTTAAACCCTTGATAACAAGGCCTAATTACGCCATATCCAAGCAGCTGACCCTCATGAAAATAAGCTAAACTCTTCCCACCTTTTTGGTTAATCCAACACGTTAAAAAAGCGTCTCGTGGGGCAGGGAAGTGGCGGCGGTCATAAGTGGTTAATTGCTTAAAATCAACCTGAGCAAGTGGAATAATAGCTTGGTTTTTCACAGGTGTAATAAGTAGCTTAGTACCACAATAACGCGCATTATTATAAGCAAGTTTGTAACCCAGTCGTTCGTATCTATCTTGCATCGCGACAACGCCGTCAAGACCAACATTACGGGTGCCTGAGTAGGCTAGCATTGCCTGTGTAAGTGCCAATCCAAAACCATATCCACGATAGCATGGCTCCACAATATAAAGCCCAAAAAATGCAAAGTGGTCGTCGTAATTGACATTTGCCCCCACAGCAATAATTTTTTCATCAAGCTTCCCCACAAAAAAGCCTTCTGGGTCAGTTTGATAAAAACATTGGTGGTCGTGCAATCCCGGGTTCCAGCCCTCCTGTTTAGCCCAAG
>CAZYME010000011.1:28961-70728 GCA_964648115.1 uncultured Legionella sp. | reverse complement strand
CCTCTCCCATTGATGGGAGAGGATGCCCGACAGGGCAGGTGAGGGTAGATCAAATTAAACGCAATATCCTACTTACGCACAACAATATCATTTCTCACCGATTTAACCCCATCCGTTTTCCGCGCAATCTCTTCCGCGGTGTCACTTTGACGAATTGTTTTCACGTACCCTGTGAGCAACACAACCCCTTGAGTAGTTTCAACATGAACTTTAACAGTTGAGAGATTCTCATCATTGAGCATAGCCTCAAGAACCGCTGTAGTTATGGATGTATCGTTGGGCTGGAGCTTAAAAATATTTTCGTTTGACAGTGTTTGGCAACCTACTAAAAACGTGAAACACATCGCTATTATTGCATTTCGATAATTTTTACGCATGGCTTCTCCAAAAAGATGTACTTTTATTATAACACGCAGCTTGCTAAGCCCTATAGTATCACAAGTTGTTATCTTGCAATTTAGTCATAAATCGTTAAAGTTGATGTGAATTGTAAATTGAAATCAATAATTTATAGGGAGTTATGGATGAAAAAAGGAATGGTGTTTTTGCTCATGTTGGTTGCGGGCTGCAACCAGGCTGGTGCAGGTGGTGGTAATACGTCACAACAGATTCAATTATTAAATACACAGATTCAAGCCCAATTGCAGAAGGTTCAAGCGGATCAGCAAGGCCAAATTCAAGCGCTAAATAAGCAGATACAAATGCAAATAAAACAGATGCAAACTGATATGCAAGCTCAAATTCAAAAAGCGAATGCTCAAACGCTAGATCAGTTGAAACAATTACAAATAGCTCTGCAAACTCAACTCAAAGCTGTTCAGCAACAGGCAATACAATCTAGGCAATAAATGTAGGTTGGGTCACCACCCAACCTACATTTATTACAGGCAAAAAAAAACCAGCATTCCAATATTAATACTAGAATGCTGGTTAAATTTCTTATTACTATACCACTTCGACGTCTTCTGCTTGCGGACCTTTTTGACCTTGGCCTGCTTTAAACATAACTGCCGCGCCTTCAGCAAGGGTTTTGAAACCATTGCTTTGAATTGCACTGAAGTGAACAAAATAATCTTTACCATTACTTTCGATGAAACCAAAGCCTTTGCTTTCGTTAAACCATTTTACTGTACCACGTACTTTTTCTGACATTTTCTATTATCCTAATAAGCTGGAGCGTCATTGTAACACTTCTAATAGCTATTGCCAAATATATCCACTTACATTTTATATTTAATTAAAATACTAAGCACTCAAAGTAGGTTGGGTCATTGACCCAACAAGCGCACGAAGTGCTCATTATATATGACCAGAGCTCATGTTTGGTGGCGCTTCGCGCAGTTGTTGGGTCAATGACCCAACCTACATCTATTTTATTCCTTGAGTCTTTTCAAACCCAACTTCCGCAAAGTTGCGATATTGTTAGCAGGAATTTTTTCTGTATCACCGTAATATGCAATTGCCTTTTCCAAACTTTCTTCCCTTAATATATGCATCATAGGGTAGGGAGAACGATTGGTATAATTAGCAACATCATCAAACTCAGCATCCGCAAAACAATAATCCGGGTGAAAAGTAGCCAGCTGATAAATCCCCTCATACTCCTGCTCTTGTATAAGGAGCTCTGCATAGTCAACAAAGTCTAAATATTGAAAGAAATCTTTAAAAAGATCGGGGAAAACCAGTAAAGTGGTTTCAACAGAGGGATTTTTATCCAGAAACATTAATTCCATTAGGAGCTCTTCAAGCGCCTGCTGTAATTTTTGAGCTTGAGCAACCTGGATTTTTACAGTATTTCTTTCAATTTCCCGCTTTGCAAAGGGGCAAATATTGAGTTTAACAATAAACGCTTGCAGCCAGCTATTTGTTTCAGCGATAACCTGTTCATTAGATATCATCATTTTTTGACTGTTTCTTACCTTCTAAATGTATTTTTCGAAAAAACGCATGGATTATAGGTGAAAGAACGACAACAACAATAGCGATAAATGCTAATCCGCTAAATAAGGCATAAAAACCCGCGAATAACTTCCCGCTTTCGGTGGTGAGATTACTAGCGGGCCCCATTCCGGACAGAATCATGGAAGCATTTAAGAAAGCATCAATCCAAGACATTGGTTCAAAAGCGTGATAACCAACCATACCAATAAAGAGGGCGGCTACAATGAGCAAAATACCTACTATGCTATTTCGCATGAGGTGGGTGAACATATTCAGTGGCTTTGCAGCCCTTCTGGTGCGATTATTTGAGACCACAGTAAAACCCTCCTTACACTTTTATACGGCAGCCAGGGAACGAAGCTAATAAATATCAACAAATTTTCCAAACTTTCCAGACCAAATAAGTGCATGTACAATTAGGGTCTGTTGACAATTCATATTCTCAAATTCTCTAAAGTACCTACGTACCGTGGCTTGTCCACGGTATCTAGAAATCTCCTGGATGGCGCGGACAAGCGCGCCACGGAGGCCTTATAGAGCAATTGTCAACAGACCCTATAAGTACGTAATATGCGAATTTGGGTATAGTAAAGGATGTTTTAAGTTATTCTTCTTCAAGAAGCAATTTAGCAAGCACTTTAGATAAAGTAAACGAAGACCATATATATTGTTCAGTGCCGTTTCCATAATTAGGTTTCATAGGATTTAAGTGAAAATTTATTTAGCATCAAAAAGCCCAAGGCGCAGAGAGTTGCTCCAGCAAATGGGGGTTGAATTTGAGATCTTATCGCTTGATGTACCCGAGGAAATAGCACCAGATGAAACTCCTGAAATGTACTCAAGGCGAGTAACGCAAGAAAAATTAAATGCCGCTTGGGAAAAAATTATAACTGATAAGCTTACTATTCTGCCGGTATTGTGTGCTGATACAGAGGTAGTATTAGATCAAAAAATCCTAGGCAAACCACAAGATTATCAGCATGCTTTTTCTATGATAAAAAGTTATTCTGGGCGCAGTCATCAAGTGATCACCAGTGTAGGCGTAAAATATTTTGAACATCAACAAATTCGCTTAAATAAGACCACAGTGCATTTTGCGCTCATACCTGATGCAGAGATACATACTTATTTGGTAACTGGTGACTATAAAGACAAATCAGGCAGCTATGGTATCCAAAGCTATATTGGTCAATTTATCCATAAAGTAGATGGATGTTTTTATTCTGTGATGGGGCTGCCCTTAAATACAGTTAGAGAATTACTCATGGATGTACCAACCCCGGCTTAACAACCAAATCGTCGCTTGAACTGAAAAAACGGCCAAATTGTATTTTTGTTGTATTATTGATACAATATTGACCACAAATATGGTTTCAAAGAGAAGTTCTCTATGCCACTTAATCCTCCAATTAGTTCTCATAACAAAAAAGCCGTCACTAAAATAGCGGAAGAGGCATTTTTGTACACGACAGATAAGATCAAGCACTCTAGTATTTTTTTGTCAGCCAAAGAGCTTGAAACGCCTAAAGGCGAAGAAATTAGTAGAATAATCAATTTGATGCGAGAAGAAATCATACCAGGAGACTTGTATTCTCGAGAATGGATCGAAGGGGTTGCTGCTAATGCTGAGAAATATGCTTTGGGCAATTGCTGTGAAAGAGCATGCTTTGCCTTTAATTTTCTACTGAATCATATTAAAGAGCCTATCCAGATCGAACTATTCAACAATCCTTTTCAGGATCATTTTTTTGTGGTTATTGGCCGATCGGAATTAACTAATCCAGCGGATCCTCGGACCTGGAATAAAGACACGATCATTTGTGACGCTTTAAACGAAGATCGTTGTTACACCCTAGCTGATGTGAATTTTGATGACCTAGGAGCTTGTAACTATAGTGTTATTTTGGGTTTGTCCAACAGCACTAATACCCTAACTCTGCAAAAAGCTATTCTAGCAAAAGCAAACGGCCATCTTACTGGCCCCCGCATTATCCTTCAAGATCGTCTGGTTTTGCGATCGAGCGCGAACCCTCCTCTTGGACAATTCACAACACATAACCCAGAAGTCCAAATGTGCTATGAGGCTTGGGATTTCCCAAAAAAACGTGACTATAAAAAACAAATACTGCAAGATCAAACCAGTGCACGTAGCTTATGTCACGGGACAGTTTCATTTTACCAGCATACGTCAGTTGAGGTACCGGTACCTCCCACACAGCCTTCAATTAAATCGAAGTAAAAAGTAACGATGATTTAGTAGAGCCTGCTGGTTTAAATCTTGATATAGCGAATCCGGCATGTTTTTAATGGTGAGAGTTGCAATGGGTAGCCTATGGCGACCAGGACAAGGCTGAGAAATTATTTACAGAAGTTTATTTTCCATATCAAGACAAACAGGCAAAGATACAAGACGCCTTACTTTATCGAGGTGAGTTTACTGATTATTCGGACCGAACCTTCAAATGTTCAGCTTATGAATACGCCTATTGGGCCAAAGATACCCACATGTGCCGCATGCTAGAGCGTTATATGGATGATGCGACCAAAGCAGAAATGTTAGCGCGTGTTACAAAAATAGAACAAACAGGACTTTCGTATACCCAACACGGTGTTGCCTATTGCACGCATCATTTTGATTTAACGCCATTGATACAAGCACTTCAATTTTACGTTGATAACTATGGTGCATGGGTTGCTACAGAAAACTGGGCTGCAATGGAGGCTGCTTGGATGAGTGTGGGCCTTGCGCAGCGCGATGTACCTGCTCATGTGGCTCAAGAATATTGTAGGCCGGACCGTGCATTTGATCCCTGCCCACCTTTTAATGAACCTGCATTACCACGAATTTTAACTTTTTATAACTGGATTACTTCGCGGGCGGAGTCCTGGTTTCCTTTAACATCTTCTAACTCTGGTCTTGGTTTTGATTTTGCGTTATTCCGGGCCGCGAGAACACTTGGCGCGCACCCCTCGCTCGGCGACTCGGACTGGCGGGTGACTTCGGATTTGGCGGCCGTTAGGTGCTTAGATGAAGTGAGAACCGTCGAGCTCACGCAGTCGCGTAAACATTTAAACCCACCGCCAATGTCGCAGAGTTTGAGTGTTTGATTGCAGCCCGTTCGAGCAGAGTTGCGGCGATGCTTTTCGCCGAACTATCTCGACAGACTTGAATAAACCACCTCATGATTTCTTCGTATTGCCAGATTTGTGACGATTTCACCCACCACGTGCTACCCGCGATTCAAGTAAATCCTGATTCGGCCGAGAGAGACTCCATCAACATGGAACCAATGGGGTCAGAGTCGAATGGCACTTACTTAAGGAAATTCGGGCCAAAAATAGTCCGTCTTTGCGAGCGTAGCGAAGCAATCCAGTGACTTTATCTGAGCGGCATTAAGGCCACTAGATTGCTTCGCTACGCTCGCAAAGACGATAATTTTCCTTAAGTAAGTGCCATTCGGGTCAGAGTCATTTGATTTTTGTTGGTCATCTATTGACTCTGACCCCATTGGTGTTGCTGACCTATTGGTGTTGAAATGACGTAGGCATTTTATAAAATTGCTAAAATTCTATCCACAAAAATCAATTCAATTACGCGACAGCAACCAACTATCCACAATATCTGTGGATAATGTTGTGGGCTTTCTGATGATTACTGTTTATAACATTGCTTTGATTGAGGGTGGGTATATCTTGTGAGGCTAATTTTCACTACAATGTTTCTTTTATCAAATTTAGACCAAGTATGTTTAAACCTTTGCCGTTGTACATCGGGTTGCGCTATACCCGCGCTAAAAAGAAAAACCATTTTGTCTCTTTTATATCCTTGAGCTCTATGCTGGGTATTGGCATGGGAGTGATGGTATTAATTACAGTACTGTCTGTGATGAATGGTTTTGATGAGGAAATTCACAAACGATTTTTTGGCATGGCTCCAGAAATTACCGTGAGTGGATCGGATGGGAAAATTAGCAACTGGCGCGAACTGGAAAAAAGATTAAAGGTATCGCCTGGTGTTAAGGCTATTGCCCCTTATGTCGGCGGGCAAGGATTGTTGACTCACGAAGGGCAGGTGCTGCCTATCGTATTAACAGGTATCTTGCCAGAGCAAGAGCAAACTGTGACACATTTAAAAGAAAAATTGCTCGTTGGTAAGATGTCTGACTTACAGCATTTTGGGATTATTCTTGGTCGGGGCCTTGCTGATAACCTAGGTCTCATGATGGGGGATAAGGTTACTATTATGATCCCACAGGCTACTGTTACCCCAGCAGGAATGGTTCCGCGATTCAAACGATTTACCGTTGTAGGCGTATTTTCAGCAGGGTCAGGGTTTAATTTTGATACCAAGCTTGCCTTTATTAATTTATATGATGCGCAGAAGCTCATGCAGTTAGGTGACGATGTGACAGGCCTAAAGATGAAAATTGATGATATTTATCAAGCGCCAGCTATGACTGATCAATTAGCAGAGCAATTGGGTGATGATTATCAGGTGGGTAATTGGACGCGAGAGTTTGGTGCGTTTTTCCATGCTGTCAAAATGGAAAAAACCATGATGTTTCTCATTTTATTATTAATTATTGCAGTAGCAGCCTTTAATCTGGTTTCCTCACTAGTGATGGTTGTTAACGATAAACAAGCCGAAATTGCTATTTTACGTACAATAGGGGCTACACCCGGTACTATTTTATGGATTTTCATTGTGCAAGGAATGATGGTGGGCATTGTGGGTACGGTGCTTGGCATGTTAGGCGGCATAGTGTTAGCTACCAATGCCACAACGATCGTTAATACCTTGCAATCATTTTTTGATGTTCAGCTTCTTTCATCCAAGATTTATTTTGTTGATTATTTGCCTTCGAAAATTTTGTGGAGTGATTTATGGGAGGTTTGTTTAATGGCGCTCTTGATGAGTTTCATTGCGACTATTTACCCAGCTTGGCGTGCCTCAAGGACTATTATTGCGGAGGCTTTGCATTATGAATGATATGGTTGTTAGTTGTAGTCAGCTTAGCAAATCTTACCATGATGGGAATATGTCGGTAGATGTGTTGAAATCAATTGATTTTACTATCCATCAAGGCGACAGAATAGCAATTGTTGGCCCTTCAGGCTCTGGAAAAAGTACGCTTTTGCACTTGTTAGGTGGCTTAGATAAACCTACCGGTGGTCAGGTATTTCAGCATGGAGTTGACTGGCAAACGCTTTCAGAAAAACGGCGTTGTAAGTTGCGTAATAAAGAACTTGGGTTTATTTATCAGTTTCATCACTTGCTACCAGAGTTTTCAGCGCTTGAAAATGTTGCTATGCCTTTGTTATTAGCAGGGGATTCCGTTGAGGTTGCCCATCAACGAGCGGATGAAATCCTAGAGCAGGTAGGGCTTGCTGCAAGGACTAATCATAAGCCCTCGCAATTATCAGGCGGGGAACGGCAACGAGTTGCTATTGCTCGGGCTTTGGTTCATCAGCCAACATGTGTTTTTGCTGATGAGCCTACCGGGAATTTGGATCATACTACTGCATTGAAGATTTTTGATATTATGCTTAATTTAAATGCAAAATTTAATACAGCATTAGTTATTGTGACCCATGATAGGCAATTAGCAGAACGCATGGATAGGGTAATGGTATTGCAAGAGGGTAATTTATTGCCCTAATAATTTGCCCCGGTTCTTCGGGATCAAAAAAATTGTTAATGATGGCGGAACGATAAAAATTGATCTAGACAAGCCTCAAGAGCATGTATCTCCTAAATAACAAGCAGTTAATACAGAATACAGGGCATCTACATCTAAATTTTCGGCATTTATTTGTAAAAATTCCGTCTTTGCGAGCCTTGGCGAAGCAATCTAACGTCTTTAAGGTCACACTGGATTGCTTCGCCAAGCAGGGCCAGATCATGAGTGATCATTATTTATCTTAATGTCTACGTACCGCGCTTTATGCGCGGTATCCAGAAATTTTGCTAGATTCCTGGAGCCTGCGGTCAAGCCGCAGGACGTAGAAATTGAGACCAGGTATAATGTTTTATCCCAGTATTGTTTATATTTGAGTCACCCGTGCTTTCGCCCTGAGACAGAATATGAGGTCAATTTAATATATAGAACCGTAAATATTTAAACAAACCAGGCGGTTTTCATTTGGATTATTGTGGACACATTGTGGTCAAATAATTGACTATTTTGCTGGTTAATATAAAATTAACCATTTTTCAACCATTTTTCGGGTGCAACTATGGCTCTTCTTCTTCACTTTCCAGGGACTGATGAAACCTCTAAAAATGAATTACTAGAACTTGTTCAGAATGCAGCTACTGAAAAAGGATTAAAGCCCGAGGATGTTGTGAGTTTTGAAACAATGGAGCAAGGGGTTACTTCGGTGCAGCTTTCGAAAGCCGAACTCGAATCATTGCTTGTATTCTTTAAATCGATAACTCTCCCCGGATTAGGTGAGGGTTCATTTCGATACATATTGAGCGATTTAATATGTAAACAATTAATTAATATGGATACATTACTTAAGTATCTTAAAATAAGCGACAAAGACTATCGAAGAATGGGAAGCGAACAAGTCCACAATGTTTTTCATTTTCTACTTGTATTTTTATCAATATTAAAGGCCCCTGCAGATGCAGATGCAGATGCAGATGCATGCAGGACCCTTTTATCTGAAATATTCCAATACCAATATGTTCGTGATTGCGTCTTCCAAAATCAACCATATCTCCTCAGACTAAACCCAAGTCTCATGGGAGTTCCAGTGATTACCGCAGCAATTTCAAATCATGTAATTTATAGGGTGGAGCCGGGGCTTATTAACCCAGCATTAACGGGCCCCAACTTATCCATCCCGAGTGACAAACTTTTTTTATATTTTAGGGAGCAACATCCGAGAGTTATAACCTTAAAGCTAGGCAAGAGTGTTGATCCTGCATTTAAGCTTTATATTGATGAACCGTTGGCCATTAATCTGACAAGTTATTTCCCCAATCTTACAGAAATTTCCTTGGAAACGCCCACCATGGATCCAGAAGTGGCTTTGGTTTTTTTTCGAAGAGGGATCAGACTTTACACTACAAGCAATGAATTAAGTCCGATACCTTCACATATAGACGAGATAAACGTTCATAATATTTCCATAGCACAACGATTATATAATTCCAGTCTTCAAGACTTACCAAAAATTTTGACTCAATTATCTAATCCCATGGTATTTAGTACTATCTTAAATAATCCTGCAGAGTTTTTAGATAGTTTTTTTAAGGTACAAGGTGAAATTCAGGCTTCTGCATTTTTTCTTTGGACCATGAAAGCCGAGGGTCGTGATTTAATTTTAAAATTTTTTAATAACAAATTTAAGCGTAATTCATCAAATATTTTTTTAGACGAATTTGTAAGCTCTCCAGGTTTTTTTGGCGCGCTTACTACCCCTTGTCTATCAAATCCGATAGCACCGCCTACAGCATTATATAATATGTTCCAATCTATAGGATGTTTACATAAGCTTTTTACAGCTCGGAAGTATTCAGATGATGAGCTAAAAATACTGGCAAACCTGATATTATCCCCGCTATTTAGAGAAAAAATTGAAAATATCATTAATTTTCAACCAAGCACAGTTGAAGAGAGTACGGCGAAACAATCTGTATTAGGCTTTCTAGATTCATTACAGAAGTACAAGCCTAGTAATGAAGTAGTTAGTTTTGAAAATTGTTACTTTTCGGGCGGGGCTGGTATTAGTAAAAAAAAGTTACCAGCTTTGGCGAAGTTATTTAATGAAGCCCCTCCTGCTTTACTCTCAGAACTAACAAACAGCCCTTTATTTATAAGAAATTTATTAAATACATCAGACAAAGAAATATCAGCACTTAGTTGCTGGTTACAAACTGAAGACCTGATCGGCCTAGTGGTCAGCATAGTGCCAAAATTGGAGAAACAAAATATAGAGTCACTGTGCCGTTGGTTACTTCACAAATATAATAAAGACGATTCCAATATAACTGCATTATGGTCCAAACCAGGGCTTAAGCCCCTTAAATTGGCACTTCAACAATCCATTGCTCGATGTATAACAGCAGATACTGCAGAGGATTTCTTAGATTTATTATTTAAATTATCCTTTAAAGATAATGGACTATATGGTTTATTAGTGGATTTAACAACGGAAATTACTGACCCATTTTTGCCTCTGTTATTTAACGATACTGCATGCGAGCTTTTAATAAAGCACATTAAAAAATTATCTGATTCGTTGTTGAGCAGCTCATTTTTATACACTTTGCTTATCAAGTTGCAGAGCACAACTGCGCAAAAGTTTGTTGAAGCAGTCCTTCCACGTTATTTAAAGCAACTATTGGCTTTCTTATGTTCAAAAACAGATAGGGGGCTATTTAAGCGTTCAGGTGAACAAGAAATCTGGCTAAAGCTATTTATCAGAGATGATTTTATAAAGCATTATCATCAAATTGAGTTTAATAATGAGGATGTTGCTTTAGCATTTCTTGAATATTGTCATGATACGCTTTGTTTGGTTAAAAACTCCGAGAGTTCAAATACGCTTCTAGAAAGGGTCCTTTCGCATCCAACACTTCAAGTGCTATTAAAGCAAAAGTCTCCATCAAAAAAAATACAAAAATTGAATAAATGTGTTACACCACCCAAAGCTACGCCACAGGCCTCAATGCTATTAGCTTCAGAACCAGCAGCTTCTGTAAAGAAAGGGCCTTCTGACAATGATGTCCCGGCGGTTGTAGTTACTGCAGAACAGCAGAAAAGGTCGCCTAAAAAGACAGGGGCACCAGCTCGTGTCGAGATCCCAGACGAGCTGGTTGAGTTATTAAAGGGCCTCTATGAAGCTATAAAAAGAAAGGATTTTCCGACTATTGAGCTATCAATGATAGAACCTACTTTATTACTTTTAGAGGACAGCAAAAAAAGAAATAAATTAAAAAGTTTGGTAAATTTAGAAGATAATTTAACTCATGATGAGTTTTATAATCTTGTTACCATTATACTCAACACCTATCAATTAGATGATCCTCATATAAAACAAGCATACGATGCTCTCACCCCAGCCTTCTGGAACCGTGAACGAGGTTGGCTACACGACTCCTTGACCAACAATTTATTACAACTTCATATCATTAATAAGAAAATCCCTGAGGAGCAAGTCTTAGCTATATTTTTCAAACGCATAATAAATGGAAGAGATTTTGAGTTTTTAAAGATGATAATAGATAGTGCATTACAAACACGTGAAAATCCGCACTTTTTATTTAGAAGGGCATTGGACACTTCCGAGCTTACAATGCGTGATAGGAAAACTATATGGAAAGATTGGTTGAGTTTTAATGCCAAAATAGCTTTTCCTCGACCAGCTGGCCCTCCAATAATAGCCAAACTATTGTCAGAATTCATTATCGCTAACCCAATATTACTTTTAGCTGCTGAGCCTACCACTATCAATATAAAGCATTTTCTGGGGCCGCTCGGCCTCTCTACGTTAGAAAGGTTGCTCACAGAGCTTACAAAGCTTGATGGAGTTGTCTCGGCGATCGTTGGGAGTACAGCAGCCTCCGGATTTAAGCCAGGTAGAGATCTTGATTTGGAGCTTTTTTTATGTGAGAGAGAACTATCAGTTGAGAATCAACAACAGCAGGTGTATGAGATCTTAGTTACATTGGCTTCCTTAGTTCCTGAATTACATAAGTTTAGCATGCAAGCGCAGGGCCCTAAAGAGAACTTCCACTGGTGGACAGTGAAAGCTTCACTTGGTGAAATACCCATAGACTTTCGATTCGTTTTTTCACGGCATCGTTTAAAAAATACTATTGAAGCAACTAGAAAAGAACGGGTTTTAAACTCATCCGCTTGTCTTATTAACTTAAATAACTCAACACAATATGCCTGTAGTCAAAAGATTTGTTTGATGAAACCGCCGGAAGAATTGACTCTGTTTAACGTGGGATATATTTTTTCGGTTATTTATCTAAAAGATGACTTAGAAATAGATGATGATCTTCGAGATTTATTGAAATTTATTTTAAATCCAGAATGCACAAATCCTAGGCTTCATGAGCTCAGAGAAGTACACCTCAAGCATATTTGCTTTGAGCTTGTAACAAAAAAAATAAAGGACCCTTATCTTACTCTTGATGGTATCCTTGCGGTCATCACGGAAAAAGTATTCGCAAGCCAAGGCAAAGTATCTGCTCCACCAAATACAACGCGATATGTGGCAGGGACTTTCTTTAAAGCTGAGACTCGCAAACCATCTGGTGATAGTTATGAATTGAAACCTGCTGGTGCTCACCCCTAGAATCCATATATATCAACACGTCCTAACGTTTTATCGGCCATAAAAGAACGAGGGTCTAATATCATTTAGACCCTGTCAGGATTGGGAGGTGCTTTAGGTGGCATCTCTTATTAAAATTGCTTTAAAAATCAGCATGCCCAGGAGTGCGGGGGAATGGGATAACATCTCGAACGTTGCTAACACCAGTTACATAACTGACTAGGCGTTCTAATCCTAAACCAAACCCAGCATGCGGAACTGTGCCGTAGCGTCTTAGATCGCGATACCATTGATATTGTTCTTTGTTTAAATTGACGGCATCCATACGTTTATCCAATATATCTAAGCGTTCTTCACGTTGACTTCCACCAATAATTTCACCGATACCAGGTGCTAAAACGTCCATTGCTGCAACCGTCCGCCCATCTTCATTAAGGCGCATGTAAAAACCTTTTATTTTCTCTGGATAATCAGTAAGGATCACAGGTTTTTTAAATAAATCTTCAGCAAGGTAACGTTCGTGTTCTGATTGCAAATCCAAGCCCCATTCTATTGGATATTCAAAGGTTCGATCTGCCTTTTTCAGTGCATGAATAGCATCAGTGTAAGTCAATATCTCGAAATCGGATTGAGCAACATGCTCAAGGCGTTCGATGCAGCCAGGTGACACAAATTGATTAAAAAAGCCCATGTCATCAGCGCGTTCTTCAAGCACTGTTTTGCATAAATAACGTAACAACGCTTGGCTCAGATCGCAGATATCATTAAGATTTGCGAACGCTATTTCGGGTTCAACCATCCAAAATTCAGCTAAGTGTCGGCTGGTATTGGAGTTCTCGGCGCGGAATGTCGGGCCAAATGTGTAAACCTTTGACATTGCTAAACAGTAGGCTTCTACGTTTAATTGACCAGAGACAGTAAGGAATGTTTCCCGGCCAAAAAAATCCTTATTAAAATCAATTTGTCCTTGAGCATTTTTAGGCGGGTTCATTAAATCCAATGTACTAACCCGAAATAGCTCACCCGCACCTTCACAATCACTTGCTGTGATAAGAGGCGTATGTACCCAAAAATACCCGCGTTCATCGAAAAAGCTATGAATAGCTTGAGATAAACAATGACGAACTCGTGTGACAGCACTAATTGTATTGGTGCGAGGGCGTAAATGGGCAACTTCTCGTAAAAATTCCAGCGTATGACGTTTGGCTTGAATAGGGTAGCTATCAGGATTTTCCACCCAGCCAACAACCTCTAAAGTTTCAGCTTGAATTTCAAAGGATTGTCCTTTTCCCTGAGAAGCAACTAATTTCCCTGTCACACTGATTGCGCATCCAGCAGATAGTTTTACTACCTCATTCGGGTAATTAATGAGGCTTTCTGTAGCAACAACTTGAATGGGTGCAAAGCACGAGCCATCATGCAAGCTTATAAAAGACAAACCAGCTTTTGAATCACGCCTAGTTTTTACCCAACCACGCACCGTGACAGTTTCATCAACACTGACTTCCCCATCCAGGCATTGTTTTATTGTATAAAC
The DNA here is from genome assembly GCA_964648115.1 of uncultured Legionella sp. Classification (GTDB taxonomy): domain Bacteria; phylum Pseudomonadota; class Gammaproteobacteria; order Legionellales; family Legionellaceae; genus CAZYME01. Next base: position 56,951 of record CAZYME010000011.1, on the reverse strand, counting down.
CTCTGTCATCATGTACTCCGGAATTGAAATATACGGTAATTTTGTAGCAGGATAATACACTAAATAAAAACAGGGAGGGAACAATGCGGAGAGAAGTTATTTGGTTTTTTGCTATTTTATGGGTAGCCCCCTTATTTGCTGATGATACTGAACTGAATTTTTATAGACCATTGACCGAAGGGGCAAATCAGCTGCCCTTGACGATTGTTTCTAAAAAAACCGGTGAATGTTCCTCACAGTCTCAATTAATTAAGCGTGAAGATGCTTGGCGGTGTGTTGCTGAAGGCAAAACCTATGACCCATGTTTTGTTCAACGTTTCGGGTCGCATTTAAATGCCGTATGTCCTGAGTCACCATGGTCAACACAAGGTATACAAATAACGGTAGCAAGCCCTTTAGACAACAGCCACCATGAAACCTTAGATATGTCGCGTGCATACCCTTGGGCAGTTGAGTTAATCAATGGTGAGAAATGCCAAGCGATAGAGACGAGTGAATCCTATGATGGATTGCCCGTGCGATATCGTTGTGAAAGGCAAACAACATTAATCGGGCATGTACAACGCTGTGAGAATACTTGGAAAATGCTTCAGCATGCTGCTAATGGAGTAGAGACCGTGCAGCTAAAAAAGGCTTGGTTTTAGCGACTGTGGTTAAAAAAAACGTGGGTTGACTGTTTATTTTGTGTGATTTGCAATTCAAATAGAAACAGTTTTTAATGGTAATTCTACAACAATCAAGGAGGATAGTATGTTTGGGCCATTTTTTCATAGTGTTGTAATTGAGCAAATTTTTGGTCTGTATCTGTTGATTATGGCAATTGTATTTCTAAGCCGGGTAAAATTTTACCGTGAAATGGTGCGTAATATGAAAGCCGTAAATAGTGGAATATTTTTCTCCTCGGCTGGTGGGCTAATGCTTGGCCTTTTTTTGGTAATTATTCATAATTTCTGGGTATGGGAACCTAGAGTTGTTGTCACTATCCTGTGCTGGGTTGTTTTAATTCGCTCAATCATCTGGCTAGCATTTCCAGAATTAATGGTAGAGAGAACTAAAAAATTGGCTGCCGGGTCTGGATATTACATAATAGCGGTTATCATGGCTATTATAGGTATTTACCTGATAACCAGGGGCTTTTATATGTTTGCTGGGCGATGATTTAGGTCACTGTTCATGCCGCCTAAACGGAAAGCCATATTAGGTTCCTCTCCCCTCAAGGGGAGAAGGACTATAATTGCTATCCAACCCTAGGTGCTGCGCTACTAAATGCTGGATTAGTAAGGCAGTAATCGTTGATTTCATTAATCAACGGATAATTTTCCATTGAAAAATTAAAGCGCTTGGCATTGTATACCTGAGGTATCAAGCAAACATCAGCCACACTAATGTTTTGGCCCTGACAAACAGGGTTTTTACGTGGTAATTCCCCTAGTTGTTTTTCGATAGCATCAAAGCCTTTTTTTAACCAGAGGTGATACCATTCGGTTACCTGTGCCTCGGTTGCTTCAAATTGACTACGTAATTGTTGTAATACGCGTAGATTATTAAGGGGATGCATATCGCACGCAATAATCATCGCTAAAGATCTTACTTGCGCGCGTTCTAGGGGATGTTGTGGCAATAATGGTGGGGTTGGGTTTATCTCTTCTAAATATTCGATAATAGCTAATGATTGTCTTAAAATATGCCCATTTTCTTCTAGTGTGGGAACTAATCCTTGAGGATTATGTTTGAGATACTCAGGAGAGTTTTGCTCACCACCATTATTAACCAAATGCACTGCAAGCGTTGTATAGCTTATATTTTTAAAATTTAATGCAATACGTACCCTGTAACACGCAGTAGAACGGTAATAATCGTAAAGGTTCATATCACACCTCAGCAGGCTTGCGAACTTGCTGTTCAATCGCTCCAAATATGCATTGCCCATGCTCATTACTCATTTCAATGCGTATGGTGTCACCAAAGCGCATGAACGATGTTGAGGGTTTACCATCTGCGAGCGTTTCTAGCATGCGTTTTTCGGCAATGCAAGATGAGCCTTTGCTGCGGTCAAGATTGGAGACAGTGCCAGATCCAATAATTGTACCAGAGCTTAAGTTTCTAGTTTTAGCTGCGTGGGCAATCAGTTCAGGAAAAGAGAATGTCATGTCTTCGCCTGCGTTGGGTTGGCCAAACAATTCGCCATTCAAGTAGCTGTATAAAGGTAAATGTAGGCGCTTGCCATCCCAATGTGACCCTAACTCATCAGGTGTCACTGCAACAGGAGAAAAACTACTGGCTGGCTTTGATTGGAAAAAACCAAAGCCCTTGGCTAATTCATTGGGTATCAGGTTACGCAGAGAAACGTCGTTGACCAACATCAATAAACGGATATGTTGCCCGGCCTCATCAGCGTTAATTCCCATAGGTACGTCATCTGTAATAATAGCGACCTCGGATTCAAAATCAATTCCGAATGACTCATCAGTGGCAAGAATTGGATCGCGTGGCCCTAGAAAAGCGTCAGAGCCTCCTTGATACATTAAAGGGTCTGTCCAAAAATTCGAAGGCATTTCTGCTCCACGGGCTTTCCTGACTAACTCAACATGATTGACATAGGCACTACCATCCGCCCATTGATAAGCTCGGGGTAAAGGAGATGCCATAAGCGTTGAATCAAAATTAAAAACATCCCGTAATTCACCAGCATTTAATTGTTGATAAATCTGGTTCAATTGCGGTTCAAATGTAGACCAGTTTTCAAGCGCATTTTGCAGGGTAGGCACAATTTGGGGAACACAATAAGCAACTGTCAAATCTTTGCTGACCACGCATAGTTCACCATCGCGACAATTTGTTGTTTTAAGAGTGGCTAATTTCATACCATATTCCTTCTATAATGTTCCACGCCTCATTTGGTCACGTTCAATTGCCTCAAACAATGCTTGGAAATTTCCTTCGCCAAATCCTTGGTTGCCACGTCGTTGAATAACTTCAAAAAATACGGGGCCAAATATGTTTTCGGTAAAAATTTGTAATAATAATCCGAATTGAGGATCTTTTTCCCCATCAATCAAAATTCGTTCCTCTTGTAATTGAGCCAATGGTTCTTGGTGCCAAGGAACGCGGTCATTAATCATTTCATAATAGGTATCTGGGACATCTAGAAAGCGAACCCCTTGCTTTCTTAAGACATTCACAGTGTGGTAAATATTGTCAGAGCTCAAGGCAATGTGTTGAATCCCTTCACCCCGGTATTCATGTAAGAATTCTTCAATTTGAGAGCGATCATCTTTTGACTCGTTCAAAGGAATTTTAATATTTCCGCAAGGACTAGCCATGGCCCGGCTAGTGAGGCCCGTCAGTTTACCTGTAATATCGAAGTAGCGAATTTCACTAAAGTTAAAAATGGACTCATAAAAACGAGCCCACTTATCCATGTTACCCCGGTAGACATTATGGGTAATGTGATCGATAAACATCAATCCTGTTGAGTCTTGCCCAGAAACCGGCTTAAGATTTTCTGCCCATTGATTGGCAAAAGGCTGATGCTGAGCATCGACAAAATATATAACGCTACCACCAATAGCCTCTATAGCAAGCAGACCGTGATTAGTATGTTCTTTATCATTAAAAGGGATGCCACCATGATTAATGGCATATTCATACGCAAGCGCTGCATCTTTTACTTTAAACCCCATCGCACAAGCGCCGGTCCCATGTATTTCAGCATGTCTATGTGCTTGGCAATCACTGGCGTTATTGATAATAAATTGAATAGTACCCTGTTGATAAAGGCTTATATCTTGTTCTGCATGAGTAGCCGTAAGTTGAAATCCCATCGAAAGAAATTGACGTTTTATCATTTCCTTGTCGGATCCCGAGAACTCAAGAAAAGCAAATCCTTCCAGGCCACATGGATTTTCTTGTGTGTCTTTAATCATTACGACGCTCCTTATCTAAACTACTATCAAATCCCGCGACCAGGACCGCGGAGTTTACTCACTCAAGTATCTTTAAGTTGTATTAAAAACAGCCCATCTGCAATGGGTAGCATGCTTGTGTGTACTCGACTATCTTGCTTTATAAGCTCATTCAATTTGCGGATTTCGCGTGTTTGCCCACCTATCTCTTGCGGGTCAATAACTTTACCCTCCCAAAGCACATTGTCGATAGCAATAAGGCCTGAGGGATGTAGTAATTGAAGAGCCAGTTCATAATAGTTCACATAATTCGTTTTGTCAGCGTCGATAAAGATAAAATCAAACGAATGCTCGCGTCCTTCTTTCAGCAGCTGATGCAATGTTTCCAGCGCTGGGGCTAAACGCAAGTCGATTTTTTTTTCCTGATTAGCTTGCTTCCAGAAAAAGGGCGCGTTACACGTCCATTCGCTATTAATATCACAGGTAATAAGATGGCCATCTTCTGGCATAGCCAACGCCATAGCTAATGCACTATACCCAGCAAAAGTCCCCAATTCCAATATGTTTTTCGCTTTTATTAAACGAATCAGAAATTGCATAAACTGTGCTTGCTCAGGAGCTACCTGCATGTTTGCCAGCGACATTTTAGCTGTATCGTCTCGCAGTGCTTTTAATGCTGGATGTTCATGCAATGAAACATCCAGCATGTAATCATACAAAGCAGGTGTCAAACTTAAGTGCTTCATCAAATTATAGCCATATCTTAAGCAAGTTTTTCTTGTGCCATAGTGTCAGCAATTTCACTTACTGGGCGATTTTCCTTCGCGGAACGGGTAAAAATCTCCAATAAAGAGGTGCCAATTCCATCAATCTGCTGGTTAACCAAATGCTCAGGTGTATGTAAATATTTGCTAGCAGCAAAAACAAGCCCACCAGCATTGATAACATAATCTGTCGCATACAAAATACCTTTATCATGAAGCTGTTGCCCATGATAAGTATGAGCAAGCTGGTTATTCGCAGCGCCTGCTATAACAGTAGTTTGCAATTGATTGATGCTGGTGTCGTTGATAACAGCACCCAATGCGCAAGGGGAAAAAACATCACAAGGTATTTTGTGGATGTCGTCAGTGGAGGTAACTTCCGCACCAAATTCTTTAACAGCACGCTCTACTAGTCCAGGCGCAATATCTGCCACTGTAAGCCGAGCCCCTAAGTTATGCAGATGACGTGCAACGAGAAAACCAACATGCCCTAGGCCTTGGATGGCGATGTGTAAGCCGCTTAAATTATCTTTTCCTAATTTGAAAGAGACTGCAGCTTGAATACCACGTATTACGCCTTCAGCGGTTGATGGCGATGGATCCCCATTGTGACTCGTTAAGCTTGCAACATAAGTTGTGTGCTGAGCGATTATATCCATATCGCTTAACTGAGTACCGCTATCTAAAGCGGTAATGTAGCGCCCACCCAAGTCGTTAACGAATTCTCCGAAACTATGCATGTAAGCTGTTCGATCGTAGGCTGTTGGAGGCTGAATTATGACCGCTTTACCGCCACCAAGAGGCAGATTAACTAAAGCTGCTTTATAGCTCATGCCACGAGCTAGTCGCATAGCGTCATTTACTGCTGTTGTAGTGTTAGGATATCCAATAAAACGACATCCACCCAGAGAAGGGCCTAGTTTAGTACTGTGAATTGCTACTATTGATTTCATACCGGTATCTTTATCAACCTTGAAATGTAAATCTCCAAAACCGTGCGATAAAGCATAATCAAGAAAGTCATCTTGATTGGATTGAGGGGTTTGATGTGAACGCGGTATGTCAACGGACGTCATAGGGTTAAGCTCCGTAATTGAAAATGCATGTTATAGACGGATTTTAATATTAAATCAATGCACTTGCTAAAGACGATAAAATATCAAAATATTTTTCTTTATAGTATATTCTAAATCGGTTTGATCACATGGGAGACGTGATGAAAAAAATTGCCGGGTTGTTTTGTCTACTCTTAGTTAATTCTGTAGTTTATGCAACAGATCCTCCACAAAATTTTATGTTGGATACCGTGAATTTTGAGGTTGCTGCTAAACAATGGGTTAGCACCCAAACTGCTTTATTGACAGTGAATATCAATGCTTCGCTCAGTAACGCTGACTTAGTAAAAACCCGCGCTGACATGATGGATAGCTTAGGTAAAATTGCTACTGGAGAATGGCATATAACCCAGTTTGATCGCTCTCAAGATAATTCTGGTTTAGAAAAACTATATGTTCAGGCTCAAGCACGTGTAGTGCAGTCTGCTTTGACGAAGGTTTATCAAAATGCAAAGTCGGTAAGTAAGCCAGGTGCAACGTATGGGATTAGTTCAGTTGAATTTAAGCCTAGCATCGATGAAGTGCAGCAAGCGCGTGTACAACTGCGCGAACGTCTGTATGGCCAAGCACGAGATGAAATGGCCCGCATTAACAAGTTGTATGCTGGACAAAATTATAGCTTGTATAACCTGACCTTTATTGAGGGAGATGCAGTTCCTCCGCCACAAATATTGCGAGAAAAAGGAGCGATGAATGCTATGGTGATGCCTGCTGCAGCGCCTGCATTAACGGTCAGTAATGAGCTAACCATGACGGCAATAGTGCAGGTGGCATCTAACAGACAACAAGGAGCAAATTAATCTGCTATGGAACGAGTTATAGGTCATCGAGGCGCTTCGGCATATGCGCCTGAAAATACTCGTGCTTCTTTTGAAAAAGCACACGCCTTAGGTTGTCATTTTATTGAATTTGACGTCATGTTAAGTGCTGATGGTGAGGCGTTTATCTTTCATGACGAAAATTTAAAGCGAACAAGTAATGGGCGTGGGGAGTTTGGTTTGGTTTCTGCAGAATACTTGCAGTCACTTGATGTAGGACGTTGGTATTCTAAAAAATTTCTTGGGGAAAAAATTTTATCGTTACATGATGCCATACAATGGCTAATCGCTTCTGGTGTACATGCAAATATTGAAATCAAACCTTATCCTGGGAGTACTGAACAAACGACGGTCGCAGTGCTGACACAGATTAACCGTTATTGGCCACACGATAAAAAATTACCTTTGGTGTCTAGTTTTGATCTTGATGCATTAGCATTGTGCCGTAGTCTTGCTCCTGAGATGCCATTAGGGTTGTTGTTGGATAAATGGCAAGATAATTGGCTGCAATTAGCACGTGATAACCATTGTTTTTCAGTACACCTAAGTCGCCGGGCCGCTACGGCAGCACGAGTGTCAGCCATCAAGCAGCAGGGTTATGTGGTGTATGTTTATACTGTTAATCGAAAACGTCAGGCAGCGAAATTGTTTAGTTGGGGAGTGGATGCGGTGTTTAGTGACTACCCTGATTTGCTTCAAAGGTCCTGGATTCCGCGGGCAAGCCGCGGTACTGCTCTATGAAGACCATCCTCACTTGGCTGCTTGGGGTTTTAGGTTGTTTTTTTCTCACATCGTTGTCTGCAAAACCCATTGAAATTATACTTTGGCATTCATTGGCTGGGGACGCAGGCTCAGAGATACAGGCTTTGGCAAAAGATTTTAATCGTAGTCAGTCAGGTTATCGAATCAAACCCATTTACAAGGGCGATTATATTGAATCGTTAACCAGTTTTGCTGCGGCATTTCGAGCGCATCAACCCCCGGCTTTAATCCAAGTATTTGAAGTGGGCACGACAACGATGTTAAAGCCCTCCGGTATTATTAAGCCTGTTGATGCGCTAATGCAGGAAGAGGGGTTGACCTTACCAGAAACCAGTTTTTTTCCAGCAGTACGCGCCTTCTATAGCGAACATGGTCATTTAATGGCTATGCCATTTAATACTTCTGTTCCTGCCCTATTTTATAATGCAGATGCGCTTGCCAAGGTAGGTTATTCAGCACAATCATTTCCACGTACATGGAATGAGCTAGAAATTTTAGCTTCGAAACTAAAACAAGCGGGATTTTCTTGTGCTTATACTAGCGCGTATCCGTCATGGATACTGATAGAATCCTTCTCCGCAACCCACGGATTGTCTATGGCCGACGCGGTTACTCAAAAAGCTTCATATAATAATAAACATATAATTCATCATCTAGCTCGGTTGGTGCGTTGGCAAAAGTTGCATTATTTTGAATATGGTGGCCGAACGGATGATGCAACCATCCTTTTTACCAGTGGGCGCTGTCCTTTGCTCAGCCAATCTTCTGGGGCATTTAATAGCTTATCCAAACTTGTGCCCTTCAAAGTAGGAATGGATGTTTTACCCTTGGACAGTGATGTTAGTAATCGACGGTTTAATAATGTTTCCGGTGGAGCAGCAATTTGGGCCGTAGCAGCTCAAACACCGGAGGTTTACCGGGGAGTTGCTCAATTTTTTACTTATTTGGCCAAGCCTCTGGTGCAACAGCGCTGGTACCAAAATACGGGGTATTTACCTTTAGGAACGAAAGGGGTTTATAAGCAGCTTGTTAGCGATAGCAAACATCCATCTTTGAGATTGGCGCAAGTCGAACTAGTTAATAACAATGAGGCAGTACCCGCTTTGCGTTTAGGTCCGCAAAACCAAATTCGAGCAATCAACGATGAGGCATTAGAGGTCATATTTGCAGGTATTAAATCTCCACAACAGGCAATGGATGACGCTGTAATTCGTGCAAATTATGCTCTAAAACGTTTTGCTCATAATACTTCCGATTACTAACTACGGAGTCCGATGATGTTGTTTCGCCAATTATTTGATAGTGAATCGTCAACGTACACTTATTTACTCGCGGCAGATTATGGGAAAGAGGCTGTGATCATTGATCCGGTTAAAAGGAATGTTAATCAATATCTAACGCTAATCAAACAACTTGATCTGACACTTGTTGCTGCAATGGATACTCACCTACATGCTGATCATATTACCGCTATAGGTGAGTTGAGCATGACCTTGAATTGCAAGTCCATGATGGGAGAGCAAAGCCAAGCAGGGGGCGTTTTAGCAAAATTCCGCGATAATGATATTCTCGATTTTGGTGGGCTTAAATTCACCGTTATATACACTCCTGGCCATACTGATGATTCGTATTGTTTTTTAATGAGTGATAGAATTTTTACAGGCGATACTTTATTTATTCGTGGCACAGGTCGTACTGATTTTCAAAACGGCAGCCCAAGCCAGCAATATGATAGTTTGTTGAATCGATTGTTATGCTTACCAGAAAGCACGTTAGTTTACCCAGGACATGATTACAATGGGATGACGGTTAGTACCATTGGTGAGGAAATCCGCTTTAATCCTCGCTTACGGGTTAAATCTAAACAAGAATATATTACTTTAATGAATGGTTTAAACTTACCCAGACCAAAAATGATGGACATTGCTGTTCCTGCGAATAAGAATTGTGGTATTTTGGAAAGTTAAGAGTGAACTGATAAAAATTTAAAAAAATGTAGCCCGTATGGAGCGAAGCGTAATGCGGGGATCAACGCCGACAGAGAGATAATATGCATGATGGTACAGTGTTTTACACGATTTTTTTGATTTTCGCGGGTGCTGCAGTTTTTTCAACGGTCGTGCTCTATACCAAGCAATCTTTGTTAGTTGCCTATATTTTATTGGGTGCCGCCTTAGGCCCTTGGGGTTTAGGTTTAGTATCTGATCTCGGTGCAGTCCGACAAGTGGGCGATGTTGGGATTGTATTTTTGCTATTTCTGCTCGGATTACACCTGCAGCCTCAAAATCTAATCCATATGCTTAAAGAAGTAACCTGGATCGCAATGTTTAGTTCATTGATTTTTGCCCTCATTGCTTATTTGATTGGATGTTGGTTTGGTCTGTCTACTACAGAATGTTGGGTCCTGGCTGCAGCTATGATGTTCTCAAGTACCATCATTGGTCTTAAATTACTTCCAACAACAATTTTGCATCACCAGCATACGGGTGAGGTGATGATAAGCGTGCTGTTGATGCAAGATCTGATAGCCATTATTGTTTTAATTTTGATTAATGGTGCACAAGATGGGGGAGGCCTGGTTTGGAACGATCTTCTTTTGGTAGGGGTGGCTCTTCCTTCATTAATCTTATTTGCATTCCTCTTCGAACGTTATGTGCTAGTCAAATTATTGGCGCGTTTTGATAGAACACAAGAGTATGTATTTTTACTCTCCATTGGCTGGTGTCTTGGTTTATCAGTCCTTGGGCAAAAAATGGGCTTATCAGAGGACATTGGAGCTTTCGTTGCTGGCGTAGCATTGGCGGCTAGCCCTATCTCTCTTTTTATTGCGGAAAGCTTGAAACCATTACGAGACTTTTTCCTAGTGTTGTTTTTCTTTTCCGTAGGAGCCACCTTTAACTTTAGTTTTGCAGCGCAAGTTGTAATCCCCGCTTGTATCTTAGCGTTGCTCATGTTGTTCTTAAAGCCGCTATGTTTTCGGTTATTGTTTGTCAAAGCCGGGGAAAAAAAATTAGTTGCTAAAGAGGTGGGGCTTCGTTTAGGTCAAGCGAGTGAGTTTTCGTTGCTGGTGGCAAGTATTGCTTTGAGCGCTAACCTTATCTCAGATGTAGCCTCAAATCTGATTCAAGCGACTACCATTCTAACATTTATTGTTTCTTCTTATTTAGTAGTATTGAAATACCCTACACCCATGTCATTGTCTGAAAAAATGCGTAAGGATTAGGCAAAATGAAATTGTTGGTTATTGTTCTTTGTTTACTAAGTGAGCGGTTTTTGGTGCATGCTGCTTTACATAAACGCTTTTATTGGACTTCAGCTTATATTGATTTCATAGCCCGGCGACTACAAAAAGTTTCCCCATGGATAATCCTCGCCTTTATTTTGTTGCCTTTTGTCGTGGTTGTGTCTGTTATCTTATATTACTTCTCAAATAGTGTTTTTGGATTTGTAGGATTACTGCTCAATCTTATTATTGTATATTGTTGTATTGGGCCCGGAAATCCATTTTACCCAGTGCATGTATCAGTAGCTGAGAATGCTACTCAAGACGAGATTGCTGAATATTTAGAGCAGGCTAATGGACAATTATTTGCGGTATTGTTTTGGTATATTACTTTGGGCCCGTTGGCTGCATTAGTGTACAGGCTTATTTATCAGAGTCAGCAGCAGCAATCGCTAAACCAGATAGCAACGCGCTTAACTAATATTCTTGATTGGTTGCCTGCACGAATGACAGTATTATTATATTTGTTGGTGGGTAATTTTCAGGCGGGGTTGCGGGATTTTTGGAAGTTATTTTTTAAAGCACCCTCTAATAATCAAACCCTTCTCAGTGTGTGCGGTTTGCAGGCACTTAGCTCAAACGGGGCTAAATCTGCTAAAATGTTACAAGCAGAGAAGCTTGTCGAATATGCGGTCATCCTCTTATTGGTTTTACTTGCGTTTTTTACACTGGTTGCATGGATGTAAATTAAGGTTATATGTGAAGGGTACAAATAATCGACGGGCTGTTTTTAGCTGAACTTTCCTTAAGTAAGTGCTATTCAGATCATATAGAGGTAAGTGAGTTATGATACGTATGGTATTGTGTGCCGCAATGCTGGCACTAGCTGCATGTGCAACTCAACCGGTTTCGGTTCAGTGTGCGCAAGAACGTGCTGCATGTAAAAATAGCTGTAAAGAGCGCCTCAAAACATGTAATCAAGTTTGTGATAATGGTTGTAATGAGTGCTCATTGGATGCAAAATGCGCTACTGCTCGTAATTACAGCCGATATATACATGAGCAGAATATTCAAGGTGGAATTATTGCGCGCGAGTTGAATTCTTATCGAGATCCACTACAATGCCGCAAAACCACATGTAACTGTTTAGCGGACTTTAATGTTTGCACACAGTCTTGCACGGGTCTTATTCATAAACGTTTGCAAGTTGGCCCGGCTTGCTGTTAACTCCTGAGGAACATTCTCATGGCAAATGAAAAAATTATTAATGATATTGATCCAATAGAAACACGAGAGTGGCTAGAAGCATTACAAGCCGTGGTTAGCAATGATGGCAGTGAGCGTGCCGCATTTTTATTACAAGAATTACTTAATAAAGCCAATGCAGAAGGTATCAGGCTTGCAAGTTCTGTTCATACCCCCTATAGAAACACCATCAAAACTTATGAAGAAAAGCCAATTCCCCCTGATGAGGGAATGAGTAAGCGTATTAGTGCGTTGATCCGGTGGAATGCGGTAGCAATGGTTGTCCGGGCTGGTAAATACGCACCGGAATTGGGAGGGCATATTGCCTCTTATGCTTCTGCTGCTACGCTTTATGAAACAGGATTTAATCATTTTTTTAAAGGGCCTAATGGTAAGCATGGCGGGGATTTATTGTATATCCAAGGCCATTCTTCCCCTGGTATTTATGCACGCGCTTACCTCGAGGGACGGCTTTCCGAACAACAGTTGGATAAATTTAGACAAGAAGTCGAAGTGGATGGTTTATCTTCTTATCCTCACCCATGGTTAATGGAGGATTTCTGGCAGTTCCCAACGGTGTCTATGGGGTTGGGGCCACTGCAAGCAATTTATCAAGCACGGTTTATGAAATATTTAGAAAATCGTGGTTTGATCGAGGCTGCGGATCGCAAAGTCTGGGCATTTCTTGGTGATGGTGAAACGGATGAGCCTGAATCATTGGGTGCGCTTTCGATTGCCGCACGAGAAAAGCTAGATAATCTTATTTTTGTAGTGAATTGTAATTTGCAACGTCTGGATGGGCCGGTGCGAGGTAATGGCAAGATCATTCAAGAACTGGAAGGTGTATTTCGTGGAGCTGGTTGGAATGTTATCAAGGTGATATGGGGCGGACGTTGGGATCCCTTATTTGCGTTAGATAAAGATGGTTTGATGCAAAAGCGCATGGAAGAATGCGTTGATGGTGATTATCAAGGGTACAAAGCCAACGATGGCGCATATGTGCGCGAGCATTTTTTTGGCCAATACCCTGAACTGAAAAAAATGGTAGAGCATTTATCAGACGAAGAAATTTGGAGATTGAATCGTGGAGGTCACGACTCACAAAAAGTTTTTGCAGCCTATGCTCAAGCCGTAGCGCATCGTGGCGGTCCTACCGTTATTCTTGCTAAAACCGTAAAGGGTTATGGTATGGGTGCGGCTGGGGAAGGCATGAATATTACCCATCAACAAAAGAAAATGAGCGTGGAGCATCTACGTGCATTTAGAGATCGTTTCAGCATACCTATTAGTGATGAAAAGATTACTGAGGTACCATTTTACCGACCTGCTGACGATAGCCCTGAGATCCTCTATTTACGTAAGCAACGTGAGGCGTTGGGTGGATATTTACCCGCACGTAGTTCAACGTTTGAGCCATTAACAATCCCTGATCTCTCGGCTTTTTCAGTGGTCACAAAAAATTTAGGCGATCGTGAAATCTCCACCACCATGGCCTTTGTAAGAATTTTGTCAGCCTTATTGAAAGATAAAGAGCTGGGACCGCGTATAGTGCCTATTGTACCCGATGAATGCCGTACGTTTGGTATGGAAGGATTGTTCCGGCAAATAGGTATTTATTCACCAGTAGGGCAGTTGTATACCCCAGTGGATCATGAGCAAGTGATGTATTATCGAGAAGCGAGAGATGGGCAGATTTTAGAAGAAGGAATCAATGAGGCAGGTGCTTTTTGCTCATGGATGGCAGCTGCTACCTCATATAGCTCAAATAAACTAGCTATGGTTCCATTTTATATCTACTACTCCATGTTTGGTTTTCAACGAATTGGTGACCTTGCTTGGGCAGCTGGTGATATGCAAGCACGTGGCTTTTTATTAGGGGGCACGGCAGGTAGAACTACCCTTGCTGGTGAGGGTTTACAACACCAGGATGGTCATAGTCATATAATGGCTTCTACCATTCCTAATTGCGTTGCTTATGACCCCACTTATGCTTATGAGTTAGCGGTTATTATTCAGCATGGTTTGTACCGTATGTATGAACTTGAGGATAATGTATTTTTCTATATTACAGTAATGAATGAGAACTATAAGCATCCGGATATGCCTGCTGGTGTTGAAGATGGGATAATCAAGGGCATGTATTTGTTGCAAGATTGCTCTAAAAAAGCGAAGAAGCATGTGCAACTATTAGGTAGTGGTACTATTTTACGTGAAGTGATTGAAGCCGCGCGCTTGTTAAAAGAGGATTTCTCGGTAACAGCAGACATTTGGAGCGTGACTAGCTTTAATGAGTTGCGTCGTGATGGCTTGGCAGTTGAGCGTCATAATCGTATGCATCCCGATAAAAAAGCGCAACAGAGTTATGTGGAGCAGCAATTGGCAGGACGAGTAGGCCCAATTATTGCAGCAACAGATTACATGCGTTTATATGCAGAGCAAATCAGGCCATTTATTCAATCGCCTTACGTGACACTTGGTACGGATGGTTTTGGTCGTAGCGATACCCGGGAGAAATTGCGACACTTCTTTGAAGTGGACGCTAAATATATTGTATTAACTGCGCTAAATGCGCTGGCAGAGCAAGGTGAGGTGCCTCCATCTACTGTACTAGACGCGATGAAACGTTATGGAATTGACCCTGAAAAAGTCGATCCGATCATTGCACATTAATAAAGTAGGTTGGTCCCATGGCCCAAAAATGGTGTGAATTGCTGCGTTGGGCCATGGGCCCAACCTACGAAAAAAGATAAGGCGCGTTTCGCTTTGCTTTTAGATAGAGGTATATATGGCAGATGAAATCAAAATTAAAGTACCTGACATTGGTGGAACGACTGACGTAGACGTCATCGAAGTCCTCGTGAAAAAGGGTGATACGATCACGATAGACACATCCTTGATCACCTTAGAGTCAGATAAAGCTAGCATGGAGATCCCTTCTCCCATGGCTGGCGTGATTCATTCATTACAGGTAAAAAAGGGCGATAAAGTATCTGAAGGTGATGTGATCCTAACGCTCGTTGGGGATGAAGAAAAGCCAGAGCCAGCTGCTGATAAGCAGATACCTCCTGCGCCAATAGAAAATGAAAGCAAGCCAAAGTCTGAGCCTAAATCTTCCTCTGAAAAAAATAGCGGGTCTAAAAAAGTTAACTCAGCAGTTAAAGTACCCGATATTGGTGGAGCAACTGGTGTAGATGTCATCGAAATCTTAGTGAAAGAAGGCGATGTCATCGCTAAAGATACCCCATTGATTACGCTAGAGTCAGACAAAGCCAGTATGGAAATCCCATCTCCTATGGCGGGTGTAGTTCGCTCATTACAGATGAAATTAGGCGATAAAGTATCTGAAGGCGATTTAATTTTAACCCTAGAGGTTGAGCAAAATTCAGAGCAACCTGAGCCGAGCTCAAACGTCGCCACGTCAACAGAAAGTGAAAGCAAGCCAGCGCCACAGCGTGCTACTCCTCCAGAAATAACGAGCGCGCCTGAAAGACAGCAGAAACTAGCAGATAATAACACCATCATTTCAGCCGGCCCCGCGGTTCGGCGCATGGCGCGTGAATTAGGAGTTAACCTAACAGAGGTAAGAGGATCAGGGCGCAAATCACGTATTAGCAAAGAAGATGTCGCACAGTATGTGAAGGCTAAAATCAATCAAAAAGCTCCAGCAGGTGGTTTAGTAATAGCCGATGCTCCCCGCATTGATTTCAGTAAATTTGGTGGTATTGATATTAAACCACTCAACAAAATCAAACGATTAACGGGCGTAAACGTTCACCGCTCTTGGGTAACTATCCCCCATGTCACGCAGTTTGATGAGGCAGACATTACCGAGCTTGAAGCGTTTAGAAAAGCTGAAATGACCAAGACTTCTGATGTTAAATTAACGATATTAGCCTTTGTTTGTAAAATTGTTAGCAGAGCGCTATCTGTATATCCGCAATTTAATGCATCTTTAGATAACAGTGGTGAAAATTTAATTTACAAACAGTATTTCAATATTGGCATAGCTGTAGAAACGCCAAATGGTTTAGTTGTGCCAGTAATTAAAGACGTTGATCGTTTACCTATTTTCGATATTGCAAAAGAAATGGCGCGTTTGAGTGCGAAAGCGCGTGATAAAGGTTTAATGCCCGCGGACATGAGTGGTGGTTGTTTTACCATTTCAAGCTTGGGCGGCATTGGCGGTACGGCGTTTACACCTATTATTAATAGTCCCGAGGTCGCAATTCTTGGGTTATCACGCTCCACCATGAAGCCTGTTTATGAAGACGGTGCGTTTAAACCACGCTTGATGCTACCTTTGTCACTTTCATATGATCATCGTGTTATCGATGGTGCGGAGGCTGCACGTTTCACTCGTTTTATCAGCGAGGGTTTAGGCGATATACGACAAATTTTATTATAGTAATTTTTCCAAGAGGTTTTTTAGATGACTAAACAAATTAAGACAGACCTAGTAGTGATCGGTAGTGGGCCTGGTGGTTATACAGCCGCATTTCGCGCCGCCGACCTGGGTAAGCGTGTTGTACTGGTTGAGCGTTTCGCTACGCTAGGTGGTGTTTGTTTAAATGTGGGTTGTATTCCCTCCAAGGCATTATTGCATATTGCAAAAGTAGTGGATGAAACCCATGAAATGGCAAATCAAGGTGTGAGCTTTTCTGAGCCAAAACTTGATAATGCAAAAATGCTTGCTTGGAAAAACTCAGTGGTTAGCAAATTAACCGGTGGACTAAATGCACTGGCTAAGCAGCGTAAAGTTGAAGTTGTAACAGGTGTAGCTAAATTCTCTAGCGCTCATCAAATTATTGTTGACGGTAAAGATGGGAAAACCACAGTTGACTTTGAAAATGCTATTATTGCGGTTGGTAGCGAGTCAGTGAACTTGCCATTTATCCCTGAAGATAAACGAATTTTTAGCTCAACAGGTGCGCTTGAACTAGCAGATATTAAAGGAGATTTGTTGGTGTTAGGTGGTGGTATTATTGGTTTGGAAATGGCCACTGTTTATAGTGCTTTGGGTGTGAATGTTACTGTTGTTGAATTCCTAGATCAATTAATCCCTGGTGCTGATGCTGAACTAGTTAATGTATTGCAAAAACGCATGAGCAAGAAGGGTGTTAAATTCCTTCTCAAAACAAAGGTGACTGCGGTTGAAGCTAAAAAAGACGGAATTCATGTATCGATGGAAGGTGATCATGCGACCAGCAAGCCATTGTGCTTTCAACAAGTGTTAGTTGCAGTAGGACGTAAACCAAATGGCGCAACTATTGATGCGGATAAAGCAGGCGTGAAAGTTAATGAGCGTGGTTTCATTCCTGTTGATAATCAACTGCGTACCAATGTTTCTCATATTTTTGCTATTGGTGACGTTGTTGGGCAGCCGATGTTGGCACATAAATCTATCCCTGAAGGGAAAGTCGCTGCTGAAGTTATTTGTGGCATGAAGCATTATTTTGAGCCTAAATGTATCCCTAGTGTTGCCTACACTGATCCTGAAATTGCGTGGGTTGGTTTGACGGAAAAAGATGCCAAAGCGAATGGGGTCGTCTATGAAAAAGCCTCTTTTCCATGGGCTGCAAGTGGTCGTGCGCTGAGCATGGGTAGAGAGGAGGGGATAACTAAATTACTATTTTGCCCTAAGAGCAAGCGTATTTTAGGCGCGGGAATTGTTGGTGTTAATGCGGGTGATCTGATTACGGAAACAGCCTTAGCGATTGAAATGGAATGTGAGGTAGAAGATATCGCCTTAACCATTCACCCTCATCCCACGGTTTCAGAAACAATTGCACAAGCTGCTGAAATGTTTGAGGGAACAATTACAGATTTGTATATCCCAAAGAAGAAAAAAGCAGAATAAGTGCCTTGTAGCCAGGTATTAAATATATAATCAATGTAGCCCGCATTCCGCTTCACTCCATACGGGCTACATTAGATTTGTGCCAGTCCAAGATCAAGAAGCTTTCACCAACTCCCTATCAAAAGCGCCTTTCTTAAGAAAGCAACTAACTTGCTGAATAACCAACCTATTCCTCATCATAAACATATGGCTTACGGGCAATACGATAAAATCTTTCATGCCTGCAATGCGGGTACTAGATACAGCCACTTTTCCGTCGTTTTCCTCATGAAAAATGATTTTAGTAAATGGGCTAAAATTAAAATTCCCTGCGATGACACCAACATGGTATTTTACTGGTTTATTTAATACGTTAGGTACGCTGGACTGAGCTGTAGTAATCTCTTGCCCAGCGGGCCCTGCAAAGATTTGGTATAGTATATTGTGCTGAAATAAATCAGCTAACTGGCTCCCATGATTGGGAGGGGCCAGCATAACAATGCGTCCAAGATTAGGCAGTTTGTTATTCTTCAAATAAGTTCGTAGTACAACACCGCCTAATGAGTGGGTTACAAAGTGAATTTTTGTCGGTTTATATTTTTGGCATTGGTCTACCATCGAATCTACATTTTCTTCGGCTAGCTCTTCTATAGATTTTCTGGTTGTTGGGTAGTATTGATTAATGACAATATAATTAGATTTTTTAAGAGAGGATGCCATTAACGACATTGAGAAGGAAGTGCGACCTAATCCATGCAATAAGATAACGCATTCTTGTGCACCCACACTATTTTTTGCGAAAATAAAAAGTACAAGAGATAAAATAAATGAGTTAAGTCGCATCCTACGAGCCTCTTAAAAAATACATTGCTATTGGACTTTCGTCATTCATGATTATACCGTCCTCACCAAGTTTTGCTATGCTGTAATAATAAAAAGCAGGTGAGTTGGATTCAATAAGGGATGTCTTATGACATTACGAGTTAGGCCCATGCAAAGTGACGATGTAGATAGTGTTTATGCTATTGAACTCGCAGCGCATCGCGCACCTTGGAGTCGTGATATCTTGCGCGATTGTGTGCTGGTCAATTATGACTGCCGTATTATCGAGGTAGATGATAAATCAGATCTTGTCTTGGCGGGTTATATTATCAGCTGTTATGACGTAAATATATGCCATATTCTCAATTTGTGTATAACCCCAGAATTACAAGGTAAGGGATACGGTCAATCTTTACTCCAGAATGTAATAGATTCACAGAAGAATACGGCTGTTGATACCATTATTCTAGAGGTCCGTCCTACTAATATCGCTGCAATGCGTTTATATCAAAAAATGGGTTTTCTGCAAGTAGGAATCAAAACTGGTTACTATCACGATGATGATGGTATAGAAGATGCGGTTGTATTACAAAAGAAAACTGACGGAGGGAGTCTTAAAATTTAAAAAAAGGTGGACACAGCGGCCCACCATGATTATCAATGTCCCTAGAATCCTAACGGGATTCTACCAACCAAAACCAGGATCAAGTAGATAACTAGAATAAGCCCGATAAGACCCATTGGTCTATATCCCCAATTTCTACTATATCCCCAGGTTGGAAGTCCGCCAATGAGAAACAGGATTAATAAAACTAATATGATAGTACCAATCATGATGGTCTTCCTTGAAGTGTTAGATGCATAACTAATTATAGCACAAATTGGTTATTATTTTTACTAACGAATCAGGCTCAAAAATTCTTGTAAATGCGGTTTACTGATTTCTTCTGCAAGATATTTACGCAGACGCTCTAAGGACTGCGTATATTCTGCTTCAGTAATAGTCCCACGCATTTGTTCAAAACGTAGATAAACACAATAGGTGTTCAATACATCAGTTTCGCAATAATCTCGAATGCCTTTTAGATTACCAGCCAAGTATTGTTCCCATACGCGCGCACCGCTCATCCCCATTTTTCCAGGGAAACCTAGCATGGTGGCAATATCATCCAATGGTGCAAAAGCTTTATTTTGATAAGCAGCGAGCACATCCATCAGATCAAGGTGGCGATAGTGGAAGCGGTTTAAATAATTGTTCCAACGAAAGTTTTGTTGATTGTCCCCCGTTTCCCAATAAGCAGGTGCAGGTACGCCGTGTAGTAATGCTCTATAATGCAGAACAGGCAAATCAAAACCACTGCCATTCCAACTCACTAACGTAGGCATGTGTTTATCAATACCTGTAAAAAAGCGCTGAATCAATTCTTTTTCATCCGATGCTTCATCCCCTAAAGACCATACTTTTAAGCTTCCTGGGCTGCTAATCACCAAAGAAATAGCGACTATTTTTTGTAGGTAATGGGGTAGAAAATCATTACCCACTTTTGCACGACGCAGTGCAAATAGAGCAGAGGCGGTATCCTTATCTGATAGTCCATCTAGCTCATATAGCTTTCGGCCTGTTTCAACATCCGGAATGGTTTCGATATCAAATACTAAAATAGTCATCTATTTGTTACTAAAGGGAAAATTATGATCATATTCGTAGATTGCAGCAAGCGCGTCAACCAGGCTATAGCGGGTTAGAGGAAAATATCTTGATAAAAATATAATTCTGTGTAATAATTAGCCATATTTATTATTAATAATACTGGGTGGGTTATAATGCCTCGTATCAATATACCTAAAAGTAAAGACGTGCTCTCGCTGCTTGTTAGTAATGATTACAGGAATCACCCAGACCCCTTGAATCTTTTGTTTGTGTTTCATGCGCTTCAAGCTGGAGACCTATTATTACATGGCAATATTGTTGCGGCGGCGGCTCACCAAAACACGTATTCTCTCGCTATCGCCATCGAAAAAATGTTAGAAATTGATGCATTAAATGCTGTCACCCTTGATTTAATCTTGCACGCCAATAACCCTATCTTGACTGCCGATGCCATTAAACTCTGTAAGAGTAGATTATTTACGTACGATAATGTTAATGCTTTGTTAGGACACCCAAACATGGCGATGTTCGAGAGCATTTTTGATGAAATGTGGTTTCTTGACTTATTTACGCAAGAGAATTTTGATTTGCTGCTAGAAGCTGCAGACCCATCCTATACCGCCAAAGTTATTTTCATATTGAATGATGCAGATAGTCTCTCGCGAGATAATGTAAATTTGGTGGTGAAAAATCACTTACTTGAGCTCCTTGAAACCCTTAACTCCGCAAACATATTATGCGAGGTCTCCGTGCGCGAGGTGCTTAAATACAAAATTGAATACGCTCCGCTCAATCAGATTCTTCAAGCGCTTCAACAAACAGGCTTGCTAGATTTTGATACGTTTAAAACTGTGTTAGAGCATAAATCACCAGATAGCCTTTTGGGTGCTGTCGATAACCTTACTGCTAATGATTTATTAACTGCTTCTAATTTGAAGTTTATCCTAGAAGAGCCCCCTCGTAGTGTTAGTCAAGTCGGGATTTTTAGTAGACGCACCCATCCAGATCCTAACAGTGACGAACCAGCACCCAAAAAAAATAAATTAAACCCCCCAGGCGGCGGATAGGTTTGCTGCTTGTTTAATCAAACAGAACCCAAGTACTTCTGAGCTTAATGCTAATTTGAAGACGTAGTGAAGAACTTCGTGAATGGAGATCAATTCTTGTCAATTAGAGCTGTATTAACTTTAAGCCAGCCATCCCTTTTATTTATGCCAAATATTTGCTACTAATACAAGTCTTCCTTTCACTATAAAACTAGTTGACTTTATGCGCTTAAAAATAATTATTCTTCTGATTTGTAGTCTATTCTTAGCTGGATGTGTAAGCGCTCCTCCTAGGGATGTAAATAATATCTGTAATGTGTTTAGACAATATCCAAAATGGTATGCTGATGCCTTAGATGTACAACGGCGTTGGCGGGTGCCGGTTAATGTTCAGATGGCTATTATTCATCAAGAGTCAAAATTTAATGCAAGAGCACGACCTCCACGCACGAAATTATTGTGGGTAATCCCCTGGACACGTCCATCAACGGCTTATGGTTATGCTCAAGCTTTAACGGGCACTTGGGCGCATTATAAGCAAACCCAAGGAGGGGTATTTTCCTCACGTAATGATTTTTCAGATGGGGTAGATTTTATTGGTTGGTATGCAAATCAAGCATATAAACGTGCGGGGATTCCTCGGACTAATGCATATGCATTATACTTAGCTTATCACGAGGGTATTGGTGGCTATCAGAATAAAACCTATTTAAGAAAAAAATGGTTGATTCCAGTCGCACATAAGGTTAGCGCGCGGGCGCAAATTTATCAGGCTCAATTAAATTCATGTCAAAAATCACTTGCGTCTAGATCATGGTATAAACGTTGGTAAAACACGGCCGTTCGTGACAATGTGAGCCTTACGCGGTACGATACCGTACTTCGCACAAAAAGTAGCCGAATGGAGAATTGAGTAATGGGGTTGATGCGATTGATGTTATTGGGTGGTCCTGGCGCAGGCAAAGGAACCCAAGCATCGCGACTGACGAAACATTTTAACATACCACAAATATCAACCGGCGATATGTTGCGCGCCGCGATTGTTGCAGGTAGTGAGTTAGGTTTAAGTGCTAAGAAAATTATGGATTCAGGCCAGTTGGTTTCTGACGAAATCATTATTGCTTTGGTCAAAGAGCGTTTACAAAAAGAAGACTGCCGCAAAGGGTTCTTATTGGATGGCTTCCCACGCACTATTCCTCAAGCACAAGCATTGAAAGATGCTGAGATTAATATTGATTATGTGATTGAGATAGCCGTTGATGATGATGTAATTGTTGAGCGCATTAGCGGCCGTCGGATCCACCCAGCCTCTGGGCGGGTTTATCATATTTATTCCCATCCACCAAAAATAAAAGATAGAGATGATGAAACAAACGAGCCGCTGATTCTACGAGATGATGATCGAGAAGAAATTATCAGAAAACGCTTGGAAGTTTACCATGAGCAAACAGAACCTTTAGTGGATTATTACCAAAATTGGTTTAAAAGCAAAAATAAGCACGCTCCCGTTTTTTGCAAGATTTCAGGTCAAGGGAAAGAGGATGAAATTTATCAAAGAATTTTGTCTGTTGTTAGTAAAGTGGAGGGAGCATGAGTGAAAGTAATATAGTTAAATCTATAACCACAGAACAATTCGAATCACTCATTCAAGATAATGAAATAGTATTAATCGATTTTTGGGCGTCTTGGTGCGCTCCATGCAAACAATTTGCTCATGTCTATGAGAAAGTCGCTGCGTTCTACGAAAAAGTTGTGTTTGCCAAGGTTAACATTGAAGAAGAACAAGAGCTGGCAGAAACCTTTCAGATTCGTTCAATTCCACATTTGATGGTATTAAAGCAAAGCATCGTAATTTATTCGGAAGCAGGCAGTATGCCGGAATCAACACTGAAAGAATTAGTTCAGCAAGCTTTAGATGCGGATGTAAGTAAACTTAGGGCCCAGTTGGATAAAGATGAGCCATAGCTAACAATTTGCACCTACCCCGGTCCCCACTACCATTAAGTCAAGGAAATACTGTCGTCCCCGCGAAGGCGGGGATCCATTTCTCCCGTGGCTCCTAGCCCGAGTCATGGATGGATTTCCCCTTCGCGGGAATGACAAAATCTCTTAACTTAATGGCAGTGACCCCGGTCCCGCGGCATGTAGGCTTAGCCTGGGTTATAGGGCAATTATCAACAGACCTTAATACTCTTAGTTTTGGCCGAGACCTATATTGATCAGTGTGGAGCCTCTTAATATTTGGTTAATCTTTGCATTTTATAATGGTTTTCCTTTATTTGTTTTGTTGAATCTGTATGCCAAAAGCTATTTTTAACCAAAATCGACTACCGGTTACAATTGACGGCATGCTTGACCTATTGCGGCAATGCACAACTGAAAATATGTCTCCTCTAGCATCATGTTTGTTATTTGATGAAAATGAACCTAGAGAGAGAGAGAAACTACCATTCGATTTTTTTTTGGATGCAATCGCATACCCTATTCAAAGTTATAAAATTACTCCTGACTCTAAGCTTGCTCTAATTAAAGAGATTAAAAGGTTGTATCCGAATCTTGAGGAGGGGGGGGCGCGCGAAAAATTGATTGCTATTCTTAAGCGAATGGACCCTGTAGTTGAGATTCCTGTAGGGTTAGATGTTCTTCTACCAGACCAAGAACTTCCCCTTTCTGAACGATACCGCACTTCACTGTTTGGAGGGTCGCTTAACCCTTCACTTTGCGGAGAGGCACTTGCAGCGTACGCAACCATTGGAATGATAGAGTTGGTTAAAAAACCATTGGATGAGCGGGTTACAGCTCTTCTAAAGGAATGCAAACTTGGACCAACTGTATCCGATACTAAATTAGCTGAAACGTATCAAGCAATTTTAAACTTGCTGTACCTAGAAACAGTCCGTGTTAAAAATTCCTGGGAGTGGCTGCAAATAAACAGAGCTACCATTGCTGCCAGTAAAGCATTTTATTCTACAAGTGCGTCGGTAACAAGGATATCCGCTCGTATTGAAACAGCTACCTGTCCTGATTGGAATGATGAAGAAGAAGAAGATTTTGCATTGGCAGTCCAGCGAAGAGGGCTGTATGAGCGAGTGGTAACTTTACTAACACATAACAATAAGACACAGAGAAGAGAGCTTTATCATATATATAATGGTTTACTCAAATACGCTGAAGGATCCGAAAATCTACGCATTCTCCATGCTCTAGCATTTTTAAAAAAAGAGCTCACTGTGCATAATTTAAGGTGGATTGCAGAAAAGTGTATCAAGTTTGACAATGACTGCCGTCAAAACCCTCTTCTAAAAGCATTTGTTAATAGCGTAAAAGAAGATTTTTTCGCACCTTGCAACAGAGTTCTACTAACTAATAACAAAGAATTAGTGGAGGGGTACAAACAAGCTGAGCAAGAATACCGCGTTCCACAGGGGGGGGGCGGGCAACACATAGCAGATATGAAAGCTGTGTGTGAGATATATCAGCAAATAGCAACCAATCAAGCTGAACTATATGGGCGCGTTTACGGGATGCTAAAGGACCTAGTGGAACAACAAAAATCGAAACGGGCCTTCATGCAGTATTTTAAATTAGTTATCGATACCCCAGCAAATACACGCGTTTTACCTGAACAATTACCTGTAATTGATTTGCGAGAGTACGACGCATCTGTAGAAATGTTCAAAGAGTTTGAACAGCCTCTGAGCCAAGAGTGGCCGGTTATCGTGCCACCAACACCAAAAGAGAGACCAAAAAAGTCAAAGATTAAAGCGCCGCAATCTGCATGTGCAATAGAACTAGAAGCAACCGCAGATGAAATGGTTAATGAAGCCGTAGAATCTTTTGTGGCTGCGGAAGCTTCTGTTGCTGCCACAGCTGTAATGCCTGTGCAAAAGCAAAGCCAGTTGCCGGTGATTTCAATATCTCCAGTGCCCACAACATTCAAATATGTTTTCAGGGTCTTGCGATGGTTTGATGCCAATGTGCCTTTGGATAAAGCCGTATTTCCTGAGTATGCTGAAGCCAAAGAAGCCCACCAAAAACTTATGTTAGCATACCATGCATTCTCTAGCTCCGTGGATTCTTTCGTTATAAAATTGGCTTTAGAAATGATATGGAACAATCCTAAAACCGGGCATGCCGATACCCGCTACATTCTTCCGGCAGAAATTTCAATTCCAGAGCTTGGTAAAAAATCGCGAGGGGTAATTACTTACTGCGTTGGTGAGCGCGGTAGAGTTTATCACCGATTTTTTTCAGAAAGGCCAACCGAAGAAATCGTACGCAAAATATATGACCAGACATTTAGGGATGCAGATTTTCCTAGTTTAGAATCTTCGGCTGATAAGGCAATTTTGGATAAAGCCAGTTCCTCATCACCAGGCCTAGACCCTGATGAAAGAATCGTTAGACATCCTTTTTGGGGTACAACCACGATTACGAATCACAGGACTAAAGTGCAAATCACCTTATTTCCTGTAAAGTCTGATTTCTCAATGTAGGCAGGCGCCGTGCCTCCTCACTCCGAGCAGCGTTGTTGAATAATTAGCTCCTTTCGTGATGAAGAAGGCTCCACTGTCATTATGTTAACGAAGACTGTCGTCCCCGCGAAGGCGGGGATCCATTTCTCCCATGTCTCCTAGCCTGAGTCAGGGATAGATTCCCGCCTTCGCGGGAATGACAAAGTCTCTTAACTTAATGCCGTGAAGAGGAACAGAGCTAATTATTCAATAACACCCTACGAGCCGCGACCGTAGGGGCATTCCCTTACGGTCGCGGCTCGGACTCTTAAGACCGCATCCACTCCGCAACTTCTTTAGCATAATACGTAATGATAAAATCAGCCCCAGCTCGGTGAATGGATGTAAGTATTTCCAATACGGCTTTGCGTTCGTCAATCCATCCCTTTTCTGCCGCAGCTTTAATCATGGCGAACTCTCCACTGGTGTGATACGCCGCTAATGGCAAGTAGGGAAATGCCTCTTTTACGCGATAAATAATATCAAGATATGTGTGAGCCGGCTTTACCATCAGCATGTCGGCACCTTCCTGAGCATCAAGTGCGCATTCACGTAGAGCTTCAGATGCATTTGCATAATCCATTTGATAAGTACGGCGATCGCCAAATT
Source organism: uncultured Legionella sp. (assembly GCA_964648115.1). GTDB lineage: Bacteria > Pseudomonadota > Gammaproteobacteria > Legionellales > Legionellaceae > CAZYME01. Next base: position 30,641 of record CAZYME010000011.1, on the reverse strand, counting down.
GAGGCGCGCCTTCTGCTGCTTGGCGGAAAGGCCCATACATGGATGAAGCGTATTTAACCGAGTAACTCAAAATAGGAAGGTGAGGGTAGCCTGCATCATCCAGTGCTTTTCGAATTGCTTGCACCATCCCGTCCATATTTCCACTGGGTGCCAGAATATCAGCGCCTGCTTTGGCATGACTAACAGCTTGCTTCGCTAACAAATCTAATGTCTTGTCATTGTCCACGCAGACTTCACTGCTGTTTTTTTGATCAACAACAACGCCACAGTGCCCATGGTCAGTATATTCACAACAACATATATCTGACATCACTAGCATATCAGGGGCTATTTTTTTGATAACGGGGATCGCTTTTTGAATGATGCCATGCTTGGAGTAGGCGTCTTTTCCCAGCGCATCTTTATGCTCAGGAATGCCAAATAGCATAATGCGTTTGATGCCTAAATCCCATAAGGAATTTATTTCTTGATCCAAGTAATCAACGCTAAGTTGAAAATGCCCAGGCATAGACGCAATCGGGTTTTTGATCCCTGAGCCATGCCTTATAAATAAAGGTAAAACAAATTTATTCACGTTTAGGCCGGTTTCCTGCACCAACTCGCGAATATTAGCACCTCCTCTTAAGCGTCTGGGCCGTACGGCAGGGAAATGCCCTGTTGAATGCATGTTTTTCTCCAAAATGTTATTTGGTATTATTTGATTTTCTAGCAACGAATAACCATATCACCAACAACCAAAGTATCGTATAAGCACAAGCATATAATAGAGCGGCGTTTTGCAAAGAGGCCCAGCTAAAGAGGTGATCGGTGATATATAAGCGCAAATTCCCTGACGTTCCATCGCTTCGTGGTATGGAAATAAACGCTTGAATTTTTAAGAAAAAGACATGCAAAACATAAGCAAGCATGGCATTAATACCAAAAATCTCAAAAGGTCTTGCCCATTTTTTTACATCTTTCACTTCAATCAACCAATAGCAACACGCTAAAAAAATCAGGGCAAAACCACCGGTCCATAAGACAAAAGAGCTTGTCCACAATGCTTTATTGATTGGAAACCATAATCCCCATACCCAGCCTGCTAATAAAGCTAAAAAACCCGCAATGGTCATGCCAGCGAGCTTCTTTTTGTGAGAGTGTGTTGAAAGCAACCAGGCCCCGGTTAGATTTCCTAAGAGGGTGGTTGCAATTGCAGGTAAAGTGCTTAGTAACCCTTCCGGGTCGAATACTTTGCCATATAAATGCGCTGATGAAAAAATCTGTCTATCCACGTAGGCAGCGAAATTCCCTTGCGGGGTTAAGTCGTATGATCCAGGCAACATCGTCATGAGCAGCCAGTAGCCAATCATTAAGGCCATCATAATAATGGCTTGTGTGGAGATTTTTGTAGTCAGAAATAGTAGAGCGGCAACAAAATAACAAATGGCGATGCGTTGTAAGACGCCAAACACTCGGATGCTTGCAAAATCAAAATGATGAGGGAACGCATTGAGCAGCAATCCAATTAAAAATAAAATAACAGAACGCTTTAAAATTTTAAAAATAACTGCTCGTTTCCACCTAAGCCCCACGTCCCGCGGCTTGTCCCCCGGCGGCCCTGGTGTTGGGGGGTTGCTGGGTACCGCCGGCCAGCCGCGGGGCGCGGGGGGGTAGTGGGGTTGAGTGTTAGGGCGGGCGTGA
>CAZYME010000011.1:810-28951 GCA_964648115.1 uncultured Legionella sp. | reverse complement strand
CCCTGCTGCCGGAGTTCTTCGGGCAGCCGGATGCGCCGGGGGTGTTGGCGGGGGTTCCTTTTTTTGTGTTTTTTTTCCGCCCCCCGCCCCCCCCCCCCCGGGACGCGGGTGAGTAGTCTGTTAGAGTCTTAGAGCGGGCTTTAGTTAAAGTAAACGCCAATGAAACACCGACAATAAAAATAAAGAATGGAAAGACGAAATCAGCTAACGTAGAGCCATTCCATTCCGAGTGGTCCAGCCATACATATGGCTTTTCATTCCCAGGGCTATTGACCAATATCATTAGAGCGACAGTAATTCCGCGGAAAACATCAAGAGATAACAATCTAGTTTGTTTCATATTTATATTCAAAAATAATCCTTAAATATGTAGCCCGTATGGAGCGAAGCGTAATGCGGGCTATATATGGTCGCGATGATTTGATCAGTATGTGCTAAAAATGGTTCTTAATGATATGTAGTACTGGTTACGGATTATATACCAATAAAAGCTGTGTTAGAATGCTATAACCCACACCAACTCTGCCCATTCAATGCTGGAAAGTGATCGCTTAATCAGTACGCAACCAATGGTATCTGAGGATGTCTTAGACAGGGCTATACGCCCATTAAGTCTTGATGAATATATTGGGCAGGACGAAGTACGATCGCAAATGCGTATTTTTATAGATGCAGCCATTAAACGCCAAGATGCACTTGATCACGTGCTTATTTTTGGCCCCCCAGGTCTTGGAAAAACAACATTAGCGAATATCATTGCGCATGAAATGGGTGTAGGCCTGCGCCAAACGTCAGGGCCTGTTCTTGAGCGGGCAGGTGATATCGCTGCTATTTTGACTAATCTTCAAGAAAATGACGTGTTATTTATTGATGAAATTCATCGCCTAAGCCCCGTTATCGAAGAAATTTTATACCCCGCTATGGAAGACTATAAATTAGATATCATGATTGGTGAGGGGCCAGCGGCACGTTCAATCAAATTAGAGTTGCCACCATTTACCTTGGTTGGTGCAACAACACGTGCCGGCTCTCTAACATCGCCGTTGCGTGACCGTTTTGGGATTGTGCAACGCTTAGAGTTCTACTCTGTGGAGGCTTTAACCCACATTGTAACGCGTTCAGCAAAGTTGCTTCATGTTACAACTGACAGCCAAGGAGCGCAGGAAATAGCTCTACGTGCTCGCGGAACTCCCCGGATTGCAAACCGTCTTTTACGCCGTGTACGGGATTATGCAGAAGTGAAAGGGACTGGGGTGATTACCCAAGATATAGCTCATCTTGCGCTAGAAATGTTGCGCGTAGATCGGCATGGGTTTGATATTATGGATAGAAAATTACTGCTTGCGATCATTGAGCGCTTCGATGGTGGGCCTGTGGGCGTGGATAGTATTGCTGCCGCTATTGGTGAAGAAAAGGGTACAATTGAAGATGTCTTGGAACCATATCTTATCCAGCAAGGCTTTTTAATGCGGACTTCCAGAGGGCGCATCGCTACTCAATTAGCCTATCAGCATTTTGGCATTGCTATGGCTGAAAGTGATTAAGTCAATGAAAGAAGATATAGAACATTGCTTCACATATAGGGTGTATATAGAAGATACTGATCAAATGGGGATCGTTTACCACGCGAATCATTTACGTTTTTTTGAACGAGCTCGTACGGAATTACTGCGAGAAAATGGATTATCTTTGACTACGATGGCAGGATATGATACACATTTTGCCATTCATGACATCCATATACGTTATATTCTTCCAGCACGATTGGATGATGTTTTAACCATCAAGACAACATGCGAACGACAAAAGGCATGTAGTCTTTTGTTTAAGCAAAGGATGTACAGCCCAACAGAGCAGTTGCTGAGTGAGGCGACTATTCTGGTTGTGTGTGTGGATAAAAATTTAAAGCCAAAGCGGCTGCCGGGGAATTGGCAAGTTTAAAACATGTGGTGGCGCTTCGCGCGGTTGTTGGGCCATGGGCCCAACCTACATGATTGATAAATTTTAAACGTAGGTTGGGTCATTGACCCAACAAGAGCACGAAGTGCCACAGCCGAAGGATTGGTAAATTAAAACGTAGGTTGGGCCTATGGCCCAACAAATGCACGAAGTGCCACATTAACATAAAGTTTTGCAAAAGGAGAAAACGTGGTTAATCACATGAGTATTTTAGGTTATTTTTTCCAAGCCGGAATGGTTGTAAAGCTAGTCATGCTGATCTTACTCGCGGCATCGATTGTATCTTGGACACTCATTTTACAGCGTGCCTGGTATTTTAAAATGAAACGGCAGCAATATGAGGCGTTTCACCAACGTTTTTGGGCGAGTGGTGATTTAAGTAAACTTTACGCAGATGTAGACAGCAATGCTACAGAGCAGCAGGGTATGGCAGCAATCTTTCATGCCGGATTTAAAGAATTTATGCGAGTTCGTCAACAAGGCGTAGTTGCGCTTGAGCCCATTCAGCGAGTTATGCAAATCAGCCAGGCAAAGGAGGCTGAATCTTTGGAACAACATCTTCCCCTATTTGCATCGGTAGGCTCAATTGCCCCCTATGTTGGATTATTTGGGACTGTATTAGGGATTATGACAACGCTTCAAGCTTTAGGGCAGGCACAACAAGCAACTATCGCTATGGTGGCTCCAGGTATATCCGAGGCCTTAGTCGCTACAGCGCTGGGTCTTTTTACAGCCATCCCAGCCGTTATTGCGTATAATCGATACACCACACGCGCCAATGCCTTGCTTAATCGTTATGATTTATTTCAAGAAGAATTGGTTGCTTTGATTGCGCAGCAAACAGGCGTATCGGTAAGAGGATGAGTCGAATGAGAAACAGAAAAAATCGACGCCAAAACCCCATGTCAGAGATTAATGTTGTTCCTTACATTGACGTCATGTTGGTGCTGCTGGTCATTTTTATGATTACTGCACCCATATTAACCCAAGGTGTCACAGTTGATTTACCAAAAGCGGCTAGCTCTTCAGTTAAAGCTGCTGATCGCGAGCCTATTATTGTGTCGGTTAATCGCGAGGGAGATTTTTTTCTAAATCTTCATACGAATCCGAGTTTGCCTATTGATCCTCAGGCACTTATGGTACGAGTTGCTGCAGAATTAGAGTTAGCTCGCCAAGCAGGGCAAGCTTTAAATGTTTTGGTAAAAGGTGATCAAGGTGTTCCTTACGGTAAAGTGGTTACAGCGATGAGCCTGTTAAAACAAGCAGGGGCTGAGCAGGTTGGGTTACTTACGGACTCTGCAGACACAAGTGAGGGGAATCAAGCGTGATAGAATCACTTAGTTATCGAAATGCATTTTTTGCAGCACTGACACTGCATGTGTTAATAGCAATTGTGCTATTGATTGAATCAACGAGTGCGCGGCCAGTGTTAGTCGCAGCAAAACAACCTCAATATAGCCAATCACAGCCCATGGAGCTTGAGCAGAAAGAAGCTATAAAAGCTGTGAGTGTGAATAGCGAAGACGTCATGAAAACCGTTAATCGCTTAAAAGAGGAGCGTTTACACCAAAAACAAGCAGAAGAAAGTAGACAAAAAATGCTTACTCAGCAAGCGGATGCAGCAAGAAAGCAGCGAGTAGAAGAACAGTTACGTTTAGAAAAATTAAAAAGTGAGGCTGCCAAACTTGCTATTGCACGTGACAAACAGTTGGCCGAAGATCAACGCCGCCTAAAACAAATGGCAGCAGAAAAAGCCGCTCAGGAAAAAAGTATTGCGGAAATGAAAAATCAGCAAATTCAATTGCAGAAAAAACAACAGCAAGAGGCTGCAAAATTAGCTGAATTAGAAAAGAAAAAGGCTGCTGATCTGGCACGTGCGGAGCAAGCAAGAGAAGCAAAAGCCAAAAGTGATTTAGCACAGAAACAAAAAGCCGCGGCACAAGCTGCAGCACAACAGGCGGCTTTGGATGCTGATAAAAATACACGTATTGCAGGGGAAGTCGATAAATACAAAGCACTGATCATCGATGCGATCAGTCGGCGTTGGATTCTGCCAGAAAACGCGAATAGTAGTATGTCTAGCCAATTTCGTATACGGCTAGCCCCAGATGGTGCGGTACTTGAGGTAAGCTTGATACGCAGCAGCGGGGATCCTGTACTTGATCGTTCAGCTCAATCTGCTATTTATAAGGCATCTCCGCTACCAGTACCTAGCGATCCAGATACGTTTAATTTATTTCGTGATATTAGCTTAACCGTAAGACCAGAGAATGCTAGGGGGTAATGTGTTATGAGTCGAATTTTTGCAATTTGTCTGCTGTTTCTTTCGGGAGCTACGTTTGCTGTAGACCTTGAGTTAACACAAGGTATCAATGCTGCTTTACCCATCGCTATTAATTCATTTGCTGGCGACCAACAAGCGCAACAGTTGGGTGGAACGATTGAAAGTGATTTGCGCATGTCAGGCCAATTTAAAATTATCCCTGTGCCCACGCAAGGTCAACCAAGTGTTGGCGTATGGCGTCAGGCTGGTGCCGACAGTGTTTTATCTGGTCGGGTACAACAGGTAGGTTCAAATCGTTACAGTGTGAGTTTTGAATTAGCTGATGCGGCAGCGCATGGTCGAGTATTGCTCGCGAAAGATTATCAAATAAGCGGTAATGAGCTAAGCGCTTTGGCTCATCACATCAGTGATGAGGTATACCAAAAATTAACCGGTGAACGTGGAATTTTTTCTACGCGTATTGCCTACATTTTGGTCCAACGAAACGGAGATAAAACGCGGTACACGCTAGATGTTGCTGATGTAGATGGTAGCAATCCACAAAGCCTTTTGGTTTCGACAGAGCCTATTATGTCGCCAACATGGTCGCCTGATGCTAGAGAAATTGCTTACGTATCGTTTGAAAAGAAACGTGCGCAAATATTTACTGTTTCGGTTGAATCAGGGAAGCGTCGCCTGCTCACAGATTTTACTGGTATTAATGGTGCGCCATCTTGGTCTCCTGATGGACGACACCTCGCTGTTGTTTTATCAAAAGGTGGTAGCCCTAAAATTTATACAGTGGATATGTCTACAGGTCGGTTAACCCAGCTAACGTTTGGCGACGCTATTGATACTGAGCCGCGTTATGCGCCTGATGGCCGTTCGCTGTTATTTACCTCCGGTCGGGGTGGATCGCCTCAAATATACCGACTTTCACTAGCTGACGGTAAAATTACCCGAGTGACTTACGATGGGAACTACAACGCGCGTGCCTCATATACACCTAATCAACGATCTATTGTCATGTTACACAGAGAAGATAGGCAATTTAATATTGGGGTACAAGATGTTGATAATGGTCGTATTACTCCCTTAACTTCATCACAAATGGATGAGTCTCCAACCGTTTCTCCTAATGGTCGTTTGATCCTCTACGCTACGCGTTATCAAGATAAAGGCGTGTTATCCATCGTCTCCATCGACGGGCGGGTTAAAATGCGTTTGCCTGCGCGTGCGGGTGATGTGCAAGAGCCTGCTTGGTCTCCTTTTTTAGGATAGTTTCATTACGTTCTGACATGCGGGAATGAGTCCCGCATACCGCTTCGCTCCATACGGGCTACATGTTTATATAATGTTAATATTCTCTTAACAATGCGTGGTTATAATAAGTACACATCGTAAAATTTTATATAAATATCATGAAACCTACCAGAATTTCGCATTTAGTTTTAATGGGCGATAGCCTTTCAGATCGAGGTACGATGGATCATCGCCATTTGTTAGGATTTATTCCGATGGATGGTCTGAGTGGTTTAAAGGCCAAGTCAACTAGAGGGCGGTTTACTAATGGCTTTACTTGGAGTGATGATGTATTTGTAGATTTTGCTAACGAATTTGGTATTAGACAATTAGAGCATAGAAAAGTTCCGCAACGCCAAAGTGAGCTTGTAGATGCATTGTTGCTCGCAGACCCAGCTTTATCTCAAAAGCCACGACGAGATGACACCGATGTTGCAGATGCGGTAATTGATGGTGATTTAGAGGTAAAATCCGTAGTTGAAACTAGTTACACTCTTGATAACAATTTACGATTTGATTATGAGGGGCAGCCGCTTGCGCGTAGTTTTGCTGAGGGTGGGTTAACGGCTCATAATTATGCTTGGTCATTTATCAACAGTATCTCTTTGTTTTTTAGCCGCTTAATTCTATCAACCCTAGACAAAAAACGTAACGAATTATTGGCGGATGATAGGGCACGAGAAACTACATCAGCGGCCAAAGCTAAAACTTTAGTGGTGGAGTGGTCAGGTGCTAATGACTTGATTACGGTAAACAAAAGACCTTCGCATGATGCGGTCGAGAAAGCTGTTCAGGCTCGAATAAAAAATGTTAAGGAATTAATGAGAAATGGGTACAAACATTTCGTATTGTTTAACTTGCCGGACCTAGGGTTAACCCCTCGCTATCAAAGCAAAGGTGGTGAAGAACAAAGAAACGCATCAGAGTGCTCACAATATTTCAATCAGCGTTTAGCAGAAGAGTGTAGCAAATTAGCATACGAAAATCCTATGCATTCCATTGAGGTATTTGATGTTAGTTCAACTTTTTCAGACATTTATAATCATCCAGAAGATCATGGGTTTGACTCTGAAAAACAACGGCAACCTTATACTTCATCTGATGAGTTTATAAGAACAAGAGAGCATACTTCTCCCGCCCCTGGTTATATGTTTTGGGATGATGTGCATCCGACAGCGCACATGCATGCCTTGCTGGCGGATGCTTTTTATCAGAAATATAAGGTTGAATATAATTTTACACAACCGAAAGTAGAGGCCCAGGAGAAGATTAAATTATCGCTTAATAAGACGGAGTTAGTTGCAGCATTTAGAGCGGCCTATAAAGGGAAGCTAGATGCAGATAAACGCGGCTATTTTGGATTCTTTAGACGTTCAAATATGCCGTATCATTCTGCTGATTTAGAAACAATTTTAAAACATGCTTTATACAATGGTGGGCATCGTTCATTACAAGTCCTGCAGGAGCTTGGCTGGCTTGATGCTAAAAAGAATTTAATTCCTGATTGTTTTGCTTTAGAGAAAGCACTAGCTGTTGTAAAAGCAGAGCACGAACAGCAAGCTGCACCTTTGTCTGCTCGAAGCTAGCCTCTTCGAATTAGGGGGTGTATTGTAAACACGCCCTTACATTAAATTTTCTTGACACTCAGAGCCACTGCGTACTGCGGTCAATCGGTAGGACGTAGAAATAGAGATCAGATATCCTGTTTTATCGGATTATTGTTGATATTTCAGTCATTCATGCTCTCGCCCTGCTATATTGATTTGATTTTAATTATAAAAACCAGTAAGATTGATTAATAAAAATCCATTTTGGCGTTTTAATTCCGCTGTACCCGCTCTAAAGTCACTAAAATCAGTGCAGCGGTCTAACAGGCGAGTGTGTATCTCTGTAAATGTGCGACACTTTGATTCAAACTCAGCAATAGATTCTGACCTAATAGCTCGTAGCTCCCTTAAACCCCTTATGGAGCGTGAATTACAGGGCTGAAAAATTCCAAAATGGGGTTAATAAAGAAATAGGGTGATAGGTTAATTTTATTTAGGAGACCTTATGTTTGGTAGAGTAGCTAGAACTATTATTGTGAATGGTTTATGGTCATCAGCCTCGGCCCTGGCCGCAGATAAAGCTGCTAGGGTAGCAGCTCTAATAGGCACGTCATCTCCTACTTTCGAGAAAGATGCTAAAGAACCCATTCCTGTTGAGCCACCAGTGATTCCCCGAAAAAAGTAGTAGCTACCTTTCTCTGCTTGTTACGCTTTTCGTGAGAATATGTTTTTAGCATCATCATAAGGAGTATCTCCTAACCAATCATTAGCGACTTGCGCTGTAGCAAAAGCTGCGCCACCACATGCTATTCTTAGTCCTAAGGTACCTCTGGCTAACAATCTTTGGGCCCCAGCTGTCATTCCTTCTTGAGCTACGTATACTCTTGCACGTTTAAATAATCCCAGTGTGGAAAGAGGGCGCAGCCTTCCATCTGGGCCCATTCCAGTGGCTAGTACTTGTGCGTCATGTGCTTTTTGAAGCGGATAAGTAACCATAGTCGTAGCAGTACCCGTAAGTGCTCCTGCCGTAGCGGCTCTGATAGTCCTATCTTCGATCGGTAGAGCGCCAGCCACATCATCCACACCTTGTATTAAAGCGCCATAAAAAATGGTGGCACTTGTCCATCGCAATGGGTATCCTGCTTTTGTTAATGCCCAAATATTCCAAGTCGTCATTCGTCCTGCATCTTTTCCGGCAATTGTAAGTTTTGTACGATTAGCCAAGTAGCCTCCCATCACAGCATCCAGATGAGACAGCGTTTGATTTAACGCTATCTGCTGCTGCATAGCAATAGCGGCGACAGTGTGAGACGAACGTGCAGAGGTTGGTTGCGACGGTTCTGACGGCATAGAGGATGAGGCTTCCGGTGAAGCCAACTCACTTGATGCGCTTCTCTTTAGTGCGCTACCTGTATTACGTGCAGCACCTTTGGTTTGTGAGGCAGCAAGGTGGCTGGGAAACGATTTCGCAACAGAACGTAATGCTAAATCTGCTCCACTTTGCCGTAAACCAATACTAACCATGAAAGGAAAGGTTGTAATTCCAACTAGTCCGCCCATTGCACCAGCTTTGAAAGCTAAATTTTTTGTATCAATGCTCTTCTTGTCAGTTTTTTCAATTGTTTCCATAGAACTCATAATCAATAAAAATATTTCATACAGCATATAAATAAATCATTAAGGAAATATTAAGCAAGTTGTTTTTTCTATGATCAATGCAGTAAAAATCGTGTTGTACGTAGAATGAGGTATCTTGCTCTAAAAGTGAAGGCCAAGAAAAAATTTAATGTGACAAGGGATTCAACGCATAATTTACCTGTGTCAACCGGGTTTCTAATACTCCAAACCTTTGTTATAGTCACTCCAGTTCAAAACCACAAAGGCAATATAGTGAAAATTTGGTTGGCCGTTTTTTTTATATTGCTGTCGACCTGTGTATTCAGTTGGAACGCGTTAGGTCACCGATTGGTTGCGCAAATTGCTTACGATCAAATGACTCCCAGTGCAAAGCAAGTTTTTAACAATTATAACCAAGCGCTAGATAAGGTCTACAAACCACAAACTTGGGTAGATAGTGCCGTATGGCTCGATACATTGCGCTTCCAAGATGTAAATTGGTTTGCGACTATGCATTACATTGATATACCTTTTTCTGATGATGAAACACCCTTGCTACCCCCTGGGGAAATCAATGCATTATGGGCTATCGAAAAATCCCGCCATTTATTACTTAATCAATACGCCACAGATTTTGATAAAGGCGTCGCATTACGCATACTTATGCACGTTGTAGGTGATATTCATCAACCTTTGCATGCAGTAACAAGAATAAGTAGCGAGCACCCTAAAGGGGATCGAGGTGGGAATTTAGTGCTATTAGAAGATAATGCTATAGCAAAAAACCTGCATTCCTATTGGGATAAAGGAGCCGGTTTGTTTGGGGGAAGAAAGAAATATAGTCAAGTTCAAATCAAAAACAGTGCTGCAAAAATAGAGCAACGTTGGCCGTGTAAAGTGCTGGTTCTTGATACTACTCCTGCACAATGGGCCGATGAATCCCATACGTTAGCTATTCAGAAAGTGTATAAATTACCAATTGATGAGCGTTATCAAAAAAGCGCTCAAAAAATTGCAGAAAAACGCATTGCCCTGGCAGGATGTCGGTTGGGTGTATTGTTGAATAATATAGATGATCGTACTCAAAATGCTCTGGCTTCGCGAAAAAAGGGTAGGGTGAAAGCATCACGGGCATAAGGTGGCACTTCGTGCGCTTGTTGGGTCAACAACCCAACCCACATCTAAATTGGCCGGCGCTCTGAGCAAATTAAACGTAGGTTGGGCCACGGCCCAACAACCGCACGAAGTGCCACTTTATGCCCTTAATGCTTAAAATGATACAATGCTCCAAAATTAATCTAATACAGATTTAAACATGCCAGAATTACCAGAAGTTGAAACCGTTATGCGTGGCTTAAAACCCCATCTGGAAGGTGCTATTATTCAAGACGTAATAGTTCGTCATCCTCACCTGCGTTGGCCAATACCCACCGATTTAAAAAACAATTTAAATCAACAACAAGTTTCTAAGTTATCCCGCCGTGGTAAATATTTACTGATAAACGTCAAAGCAGGCACACTTATTATCCACTTAGGAATGTCAGGTAGCTTACGCATGGTTACAAATCAAACTACACTCCGACGCCATGATCATGTTGATATCGTTTTTTCAGATCAAACAATACTGCGCTACCATGACCCACGTCGTTTTGGTGCTGTGTTATGGACTGAGCAAGATCCATGTCAGCACACATTACTCGCATCCCTGGGCGTGGAGCCCCTAGAAATAAATTTCACTGCTGAGTATTTTAAGAAAAAAGCAATGGGCCGGCGGATTCCAGTAAAATCCTTTATCATGGACAGCCATATAGTCGTAGGCGTAGGTAATATTTATGCACCAGAAGCTTTATTTTTAGCAAATATTCATCCAAGAACACCTGCGGGGGTACTCACCTTACAGCAATGTGAGCAACTCGTTGAAGCAATTCAACAGGTGTTACAATTTGCAATTAACCAAGGTGGAACAACGCTAAAAGATTTTGTGAACAGTGAAGGAAAACCAGGATATTTTGCACAAAAATTAAATGTTTATGGAAGAGCAGGGCTACCATGCTTGAAATGCCAAACAACTCTAAAGCACTTTAAACTAGGCCAGAGAAGTACGGTATTTTGCGAGCGTTGTCAATCGATATAGATTTTAGAGTACTACTATGCCAATCCAAAGCTTAAAAAATTAAGCTAAATAATTTGTTGCCGCATGAGAAATAAATGCACTACCCAACCTTGATAAGATCTGAGTTTACTCGCAATCCGGATACCGGTTTTGTCGTTAAGTTGAAGTTGTTCTTTGGTGGGTAAATACTTCAGACATTCAAGAGACATGCTGGGATAAATGTCTTACAAAATTTGCTTTAGATCTCCTTAAAGTATGCTGTTAAGAAATCGCGCACCACGACCGCCAGCTTTGATTTTCGTTGCCTGTGATGGATTGTCTATCATGCAAAATGCCATGCTCAAGTCGAAGTAGCTCTTCCATATTTGCATTATAAAGCCTATCAAAATCCGTCAAGGTTAAGTCGCAATCTTCATGGAAAGGCCACAACACCGCCCCCAGTACACCCCTAGCAGCAGAGTCGAAACCAAGGCCAACCAATTCTGCTAAGGGGAAATAAGAGCTATCCTCATATTTTAATTTAAATGAACGACGAAGCGGTTGATTATAATCGACAATAGAATAAATGCCCTGGCAGAGGGCTTGCGCATAGCTCGCCGGTAGAAAGCGCTGCGTATAACCGATAACCTGGCGCCAGAATAAATCTTTTTGATTATATCTCCAATGGCAAGCTTGCTCATTGTAGGCCTTAAGTGAACTAATTAAGTGCAATGGATCAAAAAATGCTTCACTCGTTGCTAAATTTGTAAAGGTTTTTCTAAAGTCCTTTAAAGTATTCTATTATCCACCTTTCTTATAGCTCCCTTAATATCGCCTTCTGAACTATTAGAAATAACTTGAATTAGGATACTAAAATCATACGGTTACTGTTTAGGCAGGCCATTTGGAAATAGTGTTTTAAATTGTTTTGTCTTTTCTTCCCGTCCATTAGCCAACTTATCAAAATAAGGCCCTATCTTTTTGCATATTGCAACGTCGTGACAAAGCAAAGCGGCCTGAAAGGGGGGAAACCTGTCTAGGGACGACCAGAGTGGTCGATGGCATTTGAAAGATTAAGCAATAAAGGAGGGTTTTTATCAATCATTTCAAGCGCTTCGGCTTCCTCACCCTTAATAACATGGGATAAAAGTATTGCAGGGAATAGTGGTTTATAAGAAAAAAACATCGTTCTTGATGTTCGCGAAATTCTCGACAAATCTCCCATCGAAAAGAATTTCGCTAAATGATCTTAAATCACTCTACGGGGTAATTGCTCTAGTAAAGATAATGAACCTACACCTGCACCTTCGTTCTTTTGCTCTTCATCATTCTTCTGCAAATCAACCAACCCTAACATTTTATACATATGCGTTTATAATAAATATGTCAAAATTATAATAGGGTGTGTTGATAATTGCACCCAATTGTAAAAAAACGTTAGGGATGTTGTCTATCGTTGTGAATGATTACCATTGATTTTTATGGCTTTTGCAATGACTCCATTACCGCGCCTAAAAAGCGTGTTGCTTCACCGCCGGTAACTGCGCGGTGATCAAAACTTAATGATAAGGGTAATACTCGGTGCGATTCTATTTTTCCATTTTGGCTCACGACTCCTTCATACAAACGACCTACGGCAAGGATAGCGACCATAGGAGGAACAATGATGGGGCTGGCAAATCGGCCTGCGAATTTGCCAAAATTGGATAAGGTAAAGGTCGCGCCCTTTAAATTTTCTGGTGGAACTGAGCGCTCACGTACTGCGCTTTTATAATCATTGATGGTGTTTCGCAACTCTTTAGCTGAATATGCCGCTACATCATGAATAACTGGGACAAAAAGCCCTTCGTCGTTATCCATCGCAATGCCTAAATGAAGTTTATCAAAACATTTGCGAGCATTGTGCGCGGTATCAAACCAAGCATTCAAAGCGGGCTCTTTAGAGATCGCATAATTGATGGCGTGAATAAGCCGAACAGTAATGTCGGTTTGTTCTTTCCAGCAGGCAATGTCAGCCTCGTCAAAAATACTTACGGGCACAACTTCTTGATGGGACTGCACCATGCTGGCTAACATGGCGCGCCGGACGCCACGCAAAGGCTCAAATCCCTCTGCAGGTTGTGATATTTTATCCGCTGCTTTCTGGACATCCTCGCGGGTTATCACTCCATGTTCGCCACTACCTGTTAGCGTACTTAGATTTATATTTAATTTCTTAGCGAGCATTTTAACAGCAGGAGTAGCTTTAACGCGTTGGTGTGTAGTTCCCCCGCCCACCACAAAGTGATCGTCACTTACCTCACTGCTTTCTTCTAAATTGCCAACTACGGTGCCCTTGTCCGCACGTACCGCCACTTCAGCTTCAAAAGCGACCAATGGCTGGCCCGTTTTGATGATATCGCCTGGTTTACCATAGAATTTAACAATGGTCCCACTTTGAGGGCAGGGAACATCAACAACGGCTTTGGCTGTTTCCATTGAAACTAAAGGCTGATCAGCTGTGACCGTATCACCTTCTTTTACAAACCATTCATGAATCTCAGCGTCAGGTAAACCTTCGCCTAAATCGGGTAAATTAAAAATATTCATCATTACTCCATGATGCTAATAACACTATCTTTAATACGAGCTACACTCGGTAAATAGTGTTTTTCCAATTGAAAATAGGGCATAACCACATCATATCCTGTAATCCGCTGAACAGGGGCCTGCAAATCTGCAAGACAGTTTTCCATAATTTGCGCAGAAATTTCAGCGCCTACACCACATGTTTTTGCACCCTCGTGTACGATAACACAACGCCCAGTTTTTTCGACTGATCCAAGAATAGTTTCGATATCCAAGGGTTTGATAGTGGCTATATCAATGACCTCGCACGATACTCCCTCCTCACCCAGCTGCTTCGCAGCCTGCAGAGTTTCATGCATACTAGCGCCCCAGCTGATCAACGTGACATCATTGCCCTCTTGCAGGGTAAAGCATTTTCCAAGAGGAAGGGCTTTACCATCGTCTTCGACAGGTTGCTTAACTAGTCGATAAATACGTTTTGGCTCAAGAAAAATCACAGGATCTGGGTTGCGCATTGCAGCTAACAATAACCCATAAGCTCGCTTGGGCGATGAGGGAATCACAACTTGCAGGCCTGGTATATGGGTAAATAATGCTTCAGTGCTTTCTGAGTGATGCTCTGGTGCGCGTATGCCTCCACCAAAAGGAGCACGAAACACTATTGGGCAATGTAGTCGACCACGTGTACGGTTACGCATGCGAGCTGCATGGGTAATGATTTGATTCATAGCGGGGTAAATAAAACCCATGAATTGGAATTCGGCGACAGGTTTTAATCCTTGCACAGACATACCGATTGCAAGGCCTGCAATCATTGATTCAGCTAAAGGGGAGTCAAAGACACGATGCTCACCAAAACGCTCTTGTAGCCCTAAAGTTGCTCTAAAAACACCGCCGTTTTTACCAACGTCTTCCCCAAATACGATGACATTTTCATCATGAGATAATTCATAAGCAAGCGCCTGCGTCACTGCTTCTACTAAAGTAATATCAGCCACGTGCGAATTCCTCCATTGCTACAGCTCTTTGCTCAACCAAATAATCAGGGAGCGTCGCGTAATGATAGTCAAATATACTAGTTATAGGTTGGGGAGGTCTTTCGAGGTATTCATCGACTGCCGCTTGAACTTCCTTGGCACAATCATCTAACAACGCTTTCTCTTTGGTTTCATCCCAGATTTTTTTATGCTCTAAGAAATGCTTAAATCGTTTGATAGGCTCTTCATTGCTCGCTGATTCCACCTCTTTTGGTGGTTGATAACGTGTCGCGTCATCTGCTGTTGTATGGTCACAAAGACGATAGGTCAGAGCTTCAATTAGTGTTGGGCCTTCACCTCGTCGGGCTTTTTCAATGGCGTCACCTATTACTTGGCGTGTCGCTAGAACGTCATTGCCATCTACTTGTATGCCATCAAAACCTGCTGCTATGGCCTTTTGCGCGATAGTTTTTGTAGCTGTTTGTTTATCAAGGCTGACAGAAATAGCCCATTTATTATTATTGACTACGAAAACAACAGGCAAATTCCAAACGCCTGCGACATTCATTGCTTCATAAAAATCACCCTCAGATGTGCCTCCGTCACCTATGCAAACAACAGCCACACGATTTTGTTTGCGGTACTTAAATGCAAAAGCGACTCCTGCGGCATGCAAGCATTGTGATGCTATGGGTACGCATATGGGTAAATCCTCTGAGTCACATGCGAATTGGCTACCACGCTCATCACCACCCCAATAGGCGAGAATTTCAGACATTTTTACACCGCGCTGAAATTGGGCAGCATAATCACGGTAGTAAGGTACGAGTACGTCTTCTTTGCGCAAAGCATGCCCTACAGCAGTAGAAATAGCTTCTTGCCCATTGATAGGCGCATATGTGCCCATTTTACCGGTACGTTGTAGAGCAATGGCTTTTTTATCGAATGTACGTGTGCGTACCATGGTACGATATAATTCTAGTAGTGCGGATTTATCATCAGCGAAAGAAGGTGGTGGGCCGCAAAGTTCACCCCTGTTATCGAGTATCTGGACATATGGTATTTCAAAGCGGGCGACAATATTTGTCATGCTTTTTCTCCCTGCAAACAACAAGTTGGAATAGAATACTCACCTTTTTTTGCAAAAACCAGTAAAAATGTGATGCCTCAGGTTGTTATTATAAATTTAATGTAGCGGGAATGGCCCCGCGGTTTGATCCCCGCATTCCGCTGGGCTCCATAAGGGCTACGATGGTGTTTTATAATGGATCTCGCTGCGGTATCATCACCTATCTTTTTTGTAGCCAAGCCAGTTAATGTGAGCAGCTTAACACTTACCCCATTACAATATTTAAACGACTTAATCGCTAACTACCAATCACTCAGCGATCTCCCTGGTTTTGTATTGCTAGAAAGTAGCGATAAACAACGTGGACGCTATGATATTGTCACAGCATTACCCTACGATTCTCTAAAGGTTTCGCGCAATTCAACAGATATCCAAAATGCCTTCCAACAATTGCAAAGCATGTTACCGACTACTCCATCTGCATGTGATCTGCCTTTTCAAGGCGGAGCAATTGGTTATATTGCATACGATGCTGGTGAAGTGCTTGCTGGCATTCATTCAACCCCTCATTTTGCCAATGATATGCCTCTCATTGATATGCGATTTTATGATTGGGCGATTGTGGTTGATCATCAAGTAAAAAAGGTGACTCTGGTTGTAGCAAATACGAAACAAGAAACTGCTGCCAACATGGAGGAAATACAAGCCCGTTGGCAAAGAGGTTCAATAGCTTCCTCGTCTTTCATATTGCAACAGGAATTTACTCCACTGATTAGTCAATATGATTATCAACAGGCATTTCATGCGATTCATCAAGAGCTAACCCGCGGCCGCTCTTATCAAGTCAATTATACACAGCCATTTCTCGGTCAATACAGCGGGGAGCCTTGGGAGATGTACAAGCGCGTGAGAACTAAAAATCCTGTGCCTTATGCTGCTTTTTTGCGGGGTACTGATGGCGATACAATTAGTTTTTCGCCAGAGCGTTTTTTAACCATGGATAATGGCCGAGTATTAACTTCACCCATCAAAGGCACTGCCAAACGCTCCCCAGATCCAGTACTTGACCAGCAACTGAAAGCCTCTTTAATTGAAAGCGCTAAAGATCATGCCGAAAATGTCATGATTGTTGATTTGCTGCGTAATGATTTGGGAAAATTTGCGGAGCCTGGAAGTGTCAGGGTAACAGCGTTATGTGAAGTACAAAGTTATAATGCTGTCCACCATCTAGTGAGTAATATTGAGGCTCAATGTGTTCCAACCATCACACCATTGCAAGCATTTGCAGCGTGTTTTCCCGGAGGATCTATTACCGGGGCCCCAAAACGTGAGGCCATGCGAATCATTAATGAACACGAGCCATTCTCACGTGGTGTATATTGTGGAAGTATTGGCTATTTTTCTTCACATGGACGGTTTGATAGCAATATAGCAATCCGAACGCTAATTGCAAAAGAGGAAACGTTATATTTATCAGCAGGAGGAGGGATCGTTATTGACTCAAACTGGGAAGATGAATATCGTGAATGTTTTACTAAAATCGCAGCGATTGTGAATCACATGCGGGCATAAAATGTTAAAAAAATCAGCAGTTATTGTCATGCATGAACAATCAACAGATTCGTTAATTCTAACGCGGCGCACAGATCATTTACGTGATCATCCAGGAGAGATTTGTTTTCCTGGAGGGCGGTGGGAGATTAGTGACATTACTCTTTGGGCAACAGCATTGCGGGAATTGCAAGAAGAGTTAGGAGTTGATGCTGATAGGGTGGAGCTGGTTAAGGAACTAGAACCAGAACAAACGCTGGGTGGCTCAATTATCCATCCATGGCTTGCAACTATTTCGACCATCGAGCCTTATGCGCTAAATAACTATGAAGTTGCCGAAGTCATAACGCTGCCTATGCATGCAGTTAGAACGATCGGTAATTATGAGGATATGGTAATTAATCGCGCGGGAGAGTCTGTAACGACCTGCCAATTCACAGCAAGCAGTTACTTCGTGTGGGGTGCGACCGCGCGTATTATGAAGCAATTGGTAAATACTTTCAGGGCTTAGGTTTTCTTGGGCTATGTAGGGCCACTGCCATTAAGTTAAGAGACCTTGTCATTCCCGCGTAGGCGGGAATCCATCCCTGAATTGGGCTAGGAGCCATTGGAGAAATGGATCCCCGCCTGCGCGGGGACGACAGTCTTTCGTTAATTTAATGGCATTGTATGTAGGGTGGGTAAAGCGAAGCTTATCCACAATTGGGGTTACCTCAATGCGCGCCTTAAAATCTTACCCACATTTGTCTTAGGCAACTCATTATAAAACTCCACTATCTTAGGTACTTTATAAGCAGTTAAATGTTCCCTGCAATGAGCAATTACTTGTTCCTGAGTTAACGCAGCATCTCGCTTTACAATACAGGCTTTAACTTGCTCACCAGAATCACCCTCGCTAATTCCAACAACACCTACCTCCAAAACGCCAGGCAGCATACTAATAATTTGTTCAACTTCATTGGGATATACATTGAAACCCGAAATTAAAATCATGTCTTTTTTTCGGTCAACCAGATAAATAAAGCCGCGATCATCAACTATCGCCACATCTCCTGTGCGCAAAAAACCATCTGACCAAAAAATTTGAGCTGTTTCTTCTTCGCGTTGCCAATAGCCAGGTGTAACTTGAGGGCCCTTAACACATAATTCGCCTCTTTCCCCCAAAGGAAGCTCTTTTCCATCGTCATCACGAATTGAAATATCTGTAGAGGATATAGGTAAACCAATACTGCCATTGTATTCTTCAAGGTACATCGGGTTAATGGTTACAGCAGGGCTTGTTTCAGTTAGTCCATACGCTTCAAGTACCGGCGATTTAGTAACCTCGATCCATTTTAGAGCGACACTTTTTTGCAAAGCCATGCCACCCGAAAGTGCGAGTTTTAATTTTGAAAAGTCTACCCCAGAAAATGTAGGGTAATTAAGCAAAGCATTAAACAAGGTATTGACGCCAGTAATTGCTGTAAAACCACTGTTTTTAATATCTTTAATAAAACGAGGTAGATCGCGTGGATTGGTAATTAATAAATTTTTTGCGCCAGCATTGAAAAAAGTGAGGCAATTAGCCGTTAAAGAGAAAATATGGTAGAGAGGCAGCGCAGTTACAATAATGTCATCACTAGTTAAAGACAGTGGAGAAATCCAGGCGGTAGCTTGCAATACATTGGCTACCATATTCCCATGCGTAAGTATGGCGCCTTTTGAAATGCCGGTTGTGCCACCAGTATATTGTAAAAGGGCAATATCTTGGTGATTTAACTCAACAGGCTGCAAACGTTTCCCCACACCCTGTTCTAGAGCTGAGTTGAAACTTTGAGCTTGTGGAATCGAAAAAGCGGGTACCATTTTTTTAATATGTTTAACCACTGCGTTAACTACTACGCGTTTAACGGTAGGGAAAACATCTCCAATTTGTGTAATAACGATGTGTTTCAATAACGGCAGGCGGGGTAGTGCTTTTTCAAGCGTTTTAGCAAAATTTGCTAGGACTATAATCGCTTCAGCACCCGCATCCTCTAACTGATGAACCATTTCCTCGCAGGTATATAGTGGGTTCGTATTAACAACCACAAACCCCGCACGTAATACGGCAAAAAGGGCAATCGGATATTGTAATAAGTTGGGCATCATGATTGCCACACGCGCCCCTTTTTTTAATCCTAATTGCTGAAGATAAGCGGCCAATTGCATACTGAGCTGGTTTAATTTGTCATAGCTCAGCTCAATCCCCATGTTGGCATAAGCGATACTATTTTTGTGTTTACGACAAGCCTCATCAAACAGATGAGCTAATGAAGCATATTCATTTGTATTAATTTCATAGGGTACACCTTGTTGATAATGCTTCAACCACAGTTTATCCACGTCACTAACCTTCTGTTATTTTTATTAGCGTGATAGTATAAACAAAAAGCATGGCGATGGATATCGCAGTTATGACAGATAATATATTGAAATCACAAGCATTTAAGTTAAAAGGTAGATTATATACTTTTACTGTGATGCATCTTTTAGATTTAGACAGATTGTTGTTTGAACAACAATTAACCGAGGTCATTGCTCAAGCCCCACGTCTTTTTGATAGAACACCGATAGTACTCGACTGTTCAGCTATCGATGGCGAGCAACTTGATTTGCAATCACTTTGTCAATATATGCGTGAGTGTGGCCTGATCCCTGTAGCTATACAGGGAGGCGGGCCATTGCTAGAGACACTGGCACAATGCCAAGGGCTAGCAGTTTTAAACACCTCATCCACGCAAGATAGGCCGCTTGTAGACAAACAGCTGGTAGATAAACCGCAGGAGCCTGAATCTTGCGTCGTTGAGACTATCAAAACAAAATTGTTAACTACGCCGGTTCGTTCAGGTCAACAAGTGGTAAGCAAGGGTGGTGATCTGGTGATTACCGCAGCAGTCAGCCATGGTGCTGAATTATTAGCGGATGGTAACATTCATGTGTACGGTGCATTACGCGGTAGGGCACTAGCGGGAATCGCGGGTGATAAGCAAGCACGTATTTTTTGCCAATCATTGGAAGCTGAGCTGGTATCCATAGCGGGGTTTTATCGCCTAAGTGATGCTATCGGGCCATTCTCTGGTCCTTGTCAAATTTTTCTTCAGGATGATCATATTCAAATAGAGTCTTTATGATCGAAGCGGTTTTTATATCGGACCTTCATTTACATCCGCAAGAAAAGGCTATTTTAGAGCGGTTCTATCGTTTTATTGAATGGGCCGCCTCTAACACCAAGGTTCTGTACATTCTAGGTGATTTTTTTCATGTTTGGCCAGGTGATGATGCTTTGGACGACTGGAGTCTAACGATTGCATCGCGATTGTCTTGGCTGGCGTCTCAAGGCGTAAATATCTATTTTATGCATGGCAACCGTGATTTTTTACTCGGAGCACGCTTTGCAAAATTGGCCTCTATGACGCTATTAAATGAACCCACGGTCATTATGCTTGGGAATAAAAAAGTCTTGCTGATGCACGGCGATCGTTACTGCACAAAGGATAAAGGGCATCAGTGGTTACGTCGGTTAACCCGTAACGCTATCTTTCCTGCGTTATTTTTACGCTTACCCTATAAGTTCCGCGTAAATTTAGTTAATAAAGTACGTCAACATAGCCAAACCAATCGCCACAAACCCGCTATCTACATGGATATTGTTACTTCTGTTATGCTTGAGCATATGCAACAAATGCAAGTACAAATTTTAGTGCACGGCCATATTCATAAGCCAGGGCTAACTATGCATGAGCATAAAGGGATATCCTACCAACAATTTGTGCTGAGTGATTGGGATGACAATCCTTTGCTGATGTGCTATGATAGGCCAAATGGGTTTTATTTTAAACGATTTTTGGAGAGCTGATATGCCTGATGCTAACGGTTTAGTAATTCCTGAGGATCTGAAAGAACATCTTATTAAAACACGAGCACAAGAGGCTGCTCAAGTAAAAAGCGATTTTTTAGCCCGAAATATGGACAATAGAGCGTCTAATCGACAGGTTTCGTATCAGAAAAAATATGCAAAATCGACTAAAGAATTTGCTAACCTGAAACAGCTTGCAGAGGGGTTTGAGCAAGAGCGGAGAAGAGGTTACAGCAATAATGACTGGATTCAGGCTATGAACGCAATCTGGATGCTTGCAGAGCAAATCGGAATTTGTCTTGCGTCGTTGAATCTCCCAGGTCAGGCCTTTGATGCAGTTGATGGGCTTTTAGGCTCTCTTCTCGGTGAACAGCAAGGATTAACTGGCGCGATTGCCAAAGCAATTGATTCAGCTACTTATAGAGAACCTCCGCAAGAGGCTTTACCTAAGTTGCTACATCGTGTGGCACTTGATAAAGACGGGAAACTTGCGTTTGATTCTTTAAGTGATGTGCGCCGTTCTAATGGTGAACCTCTGTTTCCAACAGTAGAGAATCCGGCAATCCAAGCAGATTTAGATACACTTCGCCGAGCATTGGAAAAGCATTATCACGAAGGCATAATAGCGTGGCTAGATTCACATGGCTATGAGCAAGAAAAAGTGCAGGGGCCTAGAAACCAAGGCGAGCCGCAAGCTGTTGTTTACTCAGGAAGAATTGTTGATAAGGATGATCCTGCGCGAGTATTAACAACACAAATATTTGAAGAGCTAAAGGTCAGCGAAGATCATCCCGAACGAGGCTTAGATGCTTTTTTAAAAGGTAAGTTCGACGACGTAGATTTTCAACATACGGTATCCCCATCATTAACTAGGTCGCGTGGTTAATAGTTAGCTGAGGTACGGTATTCCGCTATGAAAGCGGAATACCGTGTCCACTGAGCTGATGAGCATATTTTCAACATCAAGAAACATCTGAATGCGATGATCAACATCTGTAGCACCGAAATGATGTGCTAAACGCAAATAATCCTCAAAATGACGCGCTTCAGCTTTAACTAAAGTGGCATAAAATTTTGCTAATATCGGATCGCTCAGCAAAGGCGCTAATGCACTAAAGCGCTCACAAGAGCGTGCTTCGATGATTGCTCCAATAATCAATTGATCAACTAACTTTTCAACCCCGCTTATTTTTGTAACCTTTTTGTGTAGGCGCTGTCCATATAATGAAGGTGGTAAAGGCCCGTATTTAAGCCCTCTCTCACCTAATAAAGTGAGGACCTTTTCAAAATGCAGTAATTCTTCGCGCGCTAATGGCGACATTACCTCTATAAGTTCCGGTTTTTCCGGATATTGGCTCATGAAATTAATCGCAGTTGCAGCAGCTTTTCTTTCGCAATGGGCATGATCAATCAATAGTAGAGGGATTTGTTGTAATGCTGCGTCTAACCAAGTCTTTGGTGTCGGGATGCGCAAAAATTGTCTAAGTATGTGTAGATCATCTATATCTGGCTTTAACATAGCGGAGTATATATAATTTTAGGAAATGCTTTATAACACAAGCGGCTATAAAATTATATTGGATTAATTATGAGCGCGGAAGCAATAGAAACGGATTTATCAATGTCGTTTTCAACCTACGGCTTGCTGACATCTAGCCGTATCCTTGAGCACTTTAACATTAAACTAGCAAACGATGAGTTGCTTATCGCGATGAAAGATCCGTTTAGTGTTTACCATCAACTATTAATCATTCCTTTAAAAAATATTTTCAACGGTATTATTTTGCAACAAGCGCATGATTACCAAGTCTATGCACAAAAATTGTTTGTCGATTATCTTTTGTCAGGGGAAAGCGGCAAACCAGAAGAATCACCCGGAGCGAATACCCGAGATGATTTGGAGCAACAACGACTTCATTTGATAGAAGTTGGCGAGGCTTTTAATAATCAAGAAACTGCTCATCAACATTTGATAGCTGAAAGCCAAATGAGTTCGATAAAGGCATCGCGCGAATTACAAAAGGCATTAAAAGCTGCTACAACCAAGGCTGGTCAGTTATTAAGGGCTCAAAATATTAATAAGGATGATGCTTTAATTTTAAAGGCTATTCGGTCTGCAATGGTCCACAACATTGATGGTGGTAGAGATAAAGCCGTTACTGAATCCTTATTCTGGGCAAAAATGACAGAAATTATTGATGCAACTCTGGACGATAATCTGCGGCAGCAATTGATAGTAGATGTGATGGAGATTTTTCAAGAGCCCAGGCAGAAAATTGAAGAAATTATGTCCATTTACCTCGAGCAAACACAAGATATGGGTATAGCTCTACGTAGTTTTAGAAGTCAATTCTATGACATCATTCTTCGAGTTACCGAATACCTTAATTTGTTACCCGATTACCACGTTGACCAAGCAAAATTAGAAGAAAACCGCTCTTCACTTTATTTTGACTCACGTATTGGGGATTAACGCGGGTGTAACTCTCATATATGCGCAATGTGATCCCTTCTCCCCGCGAGCACTGCCATTAAGTTAAGAGACCTTGTTATTCCCGCGAAGGTGGGAACCCATCCCTGACTTGGGCTAGGAGCCTACGATTCTCTATCCGTGCAGTAAAATAAATTTTTGCCTATATCAGAGTTACACCAGATTAACGCTATTTATTACCCCCCCTCAGCTTTTTTCATGTATAATGCGCCCTTTTAACTGGAGTTTTAAAATGGGCGCTGAACTAACCTTATCTATTATTAAACCTGATGCAGTTGCTAAGTCAGTTATTGGTCAAATATACACACGTTTTGAACAAGCTGGGTTAAATATTGTTGCTGCTAAAATGATGCAATTAACACGTGCTCAAGCAGAAGGTTTTTATGCTGTTCACAAAGGAAGGCCTTTCTTTAATGATTTAGTTTCTTTTATGATTTCAGGACCTGTCATGATCCAAGTTTTAAAAGGTTCGAATGCGGTTATGAAGCATCGTGAAATCATGGGTGCTACTAATCCTAAAGAAGCAGCTCCTGGCACTATCCGCGCTGATTTTGCTGATAGCATTGACGCTAACGCCGTACACGGTTCCGATGCAGCAGAAACAGCAGCACAAGAAATCGCGTATTTCTTCGAACCACATGAGCTGTGTGAACGAAGCTAATAACGCATAGACATCAACTTAAGAATTGTAGGGTGGATAGAGCGCAGCGTAATCCGGGTTTTCCGTGCCACAGCACACGAATTACGGCTAACGCCTCCATCCATGCTGCAATTTTTATTGTGTTTTGGAACCACCGATGAATCAAAAAATTAATCTGCTAGATTTCAACTATCAACAAATGCGCCAATTTATGAGTGATTGTGGTGAAAAACCCTTTCGCGCGCAACAATTAATGCAGTGGATTCATCAGGCTGGTTTACATGATTTTGAACAGATGAGTAATGTGAGTAAGGTCTTGCGAGAGCGACTTACTCAAACAGCAGAAATTCGTTTGCCTGAAATTATCAGCTGCCAAAAATCAAGTGATGGTACACACAAATGGTTGTTAAAATTAGACTGTGGTAACTGCATAGAAACTGTTTTTATCCCTGAAGCGAAACGCGGTACTTTATGTGTTTCATCACAAGTGGGCTGCGCTTTAAACTGCAGTTTTTGTTCTACAGCTAAACAGGGTTTTAATCGAAATTTATCAACAGCAGAAATTATCGGTCAAGTCTGGCTTGCTGTGCGCGAACTATCACAAAAGCAAGGTGCGCATGATAAACGCGTGACAAACGTAGTCATGATGGGAATGGGTGAGCCCTTGTTAAATTTTGATAATGTCGTTTCTGCTATGGATATCATGATGGATGACCTAGCTTACGGATTATCAAAACGTCGAGTTACCTTGAGCACGTCGGGCGTTATCCCTGAAATGGAGCGGTTGCGTGAAGTGAGTCCAGTATCCTTAGCAGTATCGTTACATGCACCAACAGATGATTTGCGAAACGAACTAGTACCGATTAATAAAAAATATCCACTGGCACAATTAATGGACATATGCGCAGGGTATTTCAAAAATGAGCCCAAACGTGTGGTTACTTTTGAATATGTAATGCTAAAAGGCGTGAACGATCAACCTGAGCATGCCGCGCAGTTAATTAAGCTTTTGCGCGATGTTCCGTCAAAAGTTAATTTAATCCCATTTAACCCTTTTCCACTTACGCAATATCAACGATCTTCACAAGCGGCAATAAATGCATTTCGTGATCAACTCGTGGCAAAAGGTATTAATACCATTACCCGTAAAACACGTGGAGATGATATTGATGCTGCCTGCGGGCAGCTAGCTGGGGAAGTAAAAGATAGAACCAGCCGCTCACAACGTTGGCAAAAATTACATTTTGTACCTAAAGATCAGCAGCTAGTTTTGAATGATATCAACCCAAGGGAAATCTAATGTAGCCCGTAAGTAGCGAAGCCAATTGCGGGAATAAAGCACACAACGATCCCCGCATTCCGCTTCGCTACTTACGGGCTACACGGTTACTATAGCGTTGGTGTAACAGCAAATAGGTTGTGTCATTGACCCAACATGCACAGTTACATAGAATTCAACGCTGTTCATGGATATAATGAGCAACTATTTTTAATGTGTTTGCGAGTATGGATTGAAATTACGTTATCTTCTGCCTCTTATTGGCTTGTTATTGCTACAGTCTTGCCAGCATAATGACGAGGCAATAGAGGACCATCCTGCTAGATCAGTGAAGCCAGCCGAAGCTGCTGCTTATAATGCACAGCTGGGTCTAGCCTACCTCAAGCAGGGAAACAGAGAGCTTGCTAAACATAAATTACTATTGGCATTGTCCCAAGCACCAGATGCCCCAGGGGTGAATGCCTCCATGGCCTATTTTATGGAACAAACTGGAGACATGGATAAGGCGCAAGTTTATTACCGAAAGGCTATGGCTGTCGCACCTAATGCAGGGGCGCAATTAAATAATTACGGCGCTTTTTTATGCCGACGGGGCCAATATGCCCAAGCTGAGAGTTATTTTTTAAAGGCAGTAAATGATATTGAATACGAGCATACTGCGGGGGCTTATGAAAATGCGGGTTTATGTGCGATGGCTATACCCGATAATGCAAAAGCAACACATTATTTTAACAAGGCGCTCGAACAGGATCCTTCGCGTGAACAATCATTATACGAGTTAGTGAGTCTGGAACGGAAGCAAGGACATTTAGCCGAGGCACTTGCATATTTGCAAAAATACCAAAACATCTCCTTGCATGATGTGACTTTATTGACAATGGCTGTAGATGTTGCTCATCAGGCAGGAAAAACCGAATTAGAAGCAGATTATAAACTACGTTTACATAGCTTTTCGGACAACACCGGAGAAAAAAATGAATACAACAATAACAATGGATGAGATTGCAGAAGACACATCAGATATGCCTGGTGCACAATTAGCTGCTGAGCGTATGCAACAAGGGTATAGCCCGGAATATGTTGCTGGAAAACTACACTTGCGTGTAAGACTCATCGAGTTACTGGAGGCTGATGAGTACCAAAATATGCCTGAACCAGTATTTATTAAAGGGTATTTTCGCGCATACGCCAAACTATTAGGTGTCCCAGCACAACCGTTATTGGATACATTCAATCGTATTTACAAGACCACCGATCGAAAATCTGAAAAAGCTTTGTGGCAGAGTCGGCGAGAAACAAATAAAGCTGAGCATGCCATACGTTGGTTAACTGGTTTTTTTGCCTTCATTGTTGTAGCTGCGGTGGCTGTGTGGTGGTACACGAATAAGGATAACGAAAGCTTATTTCCAACAAGCATAAGTCGTGCTGATAATACGCCGAGTAAATCAGAGACAGAAATTAGATTAACAGATTTATCAAAGATGAGATCGCTATTATCTTCACGTAGCCAACCTGATACAACGGAGAAAGAGGGTGGCTGAACGGATACAAGCAATACGCGGAATGAATGATATTTTGCCTGATCAGAGTTACGCTTGGAGATATCTAGAACAGCATTTTGCTCGTTGTTTAAATGACTACGGTTACCAAGAAATTCGTATGCCTTTATTGGAAAGCACCCAATTATTCAAACGCACTATTGGAGAAGTTACCGATATTGTTGAAAAGGAAATGTATACATTCAATGATCTGAATGGTGACAGCTTAACTCTCAGACCAGAGGGAACTGCGGGTTGTGTGAGGGCATGTTTAGAGCACGGATTGTTGCATAATCAGCAGCAAAAACTTTGGTATTGTGGGCCCATGTTTAGGCATGAAAAACCACAGAAAGGCCGCTATCGCCAATTTAATCAACTGGGTGTAGAAGCTTTTGGTATTGCTGGTGTTGGTATTGAGCTTGAGTTAATTGCTATATGTAAGCGCTTATGGGTTGCGTTGGGAATTGATGATGCAGTGCATCTACAAGTGAACACGCTAGGTTCGCTAAGCGAGAGACAAGCTTATCGTGAGGCTTTGATTGCTTACTTCAAACCGCACTTTGAGCAACTTGATGCAGATAGTAAAAGACGTTTGGACAGTAACCCATTACGAATATTGGATAGTAAAAACCCGGAAATGCAAACGTTGGTTGCTAACGCGCCTAAGTTGATAGATGTTATCAGTGAAGAAAGTCGGCAATATTTTTTTGCTCTGTGTGATGGGTTGCAAGCACTCAATATACCCTATGTGGTGAACCCATTTTTAGTGCGCGGCTTGGATTATTATGGTCACACGGTATTTGAGTGGGTTACTGATAAATTAGGCAGTCAGGCTACAGTATGCGCTGGCGGTCGTTTTGACAAATTAGTTGAGCAGTTAGGTGGGAGTGCCACCCCTGCTATTGGTTTTGCGATGGGAGCTGAGCGATTATTACTGCTCATGGAAACATTAGAGGTAGTGCCTGTGCTAGAGTCATCACCTTCTTTATTCCTGATTGCTGTTGGAGACACTGCTTTGCAGCAGGCTTTGATTTTGGCTGAGTCATTACGCAATGATGGAAACGCTGTAAATGTGCAGACCGCAGGTGGCAGCTTTAAAAGCCAATTTAAAAAAGCCGATAAAAGTGGTGCACGTTTAGCGCTAATCCTAGGCGACGATGAAGTGCGAGATAAAACGATTAGTATTAAAGATTTACGAAAAGAAGGACAGCAGGTAACTATACCTCAGCGCGAATTGGGCGAGCATATAAAAGGTTATTATTCACGGGGTATTTGAATTGTTATAAAAACAGCCGTCGTTGGGAGCGCCGCCCCGCCCCCCCACCGAAATTTTAAATATTTTATAAAAATTTGGTGGTGAAAAAGGAAGTG
>CAZYME010000011.1:0-800 GCA_964648115.1 uncultured Legionella sp. | reverse complement strand
GTGGTTGCGCGCGCTAGCGCTCCAAACGACGGAATTTTAAATTATTTGAAATGATTTAGGAGAGAAACATGTCTGTTTATATGACAGAAGCAGAACAACTGGAAGCTATAAAAAAATGGTGGAAACGGCATAACAACATTATAACCATAGTACTTTCTATCATACTGCTAGCTATTTCTGGATATAAATACTGGAACTGGCATCAAGAAAAAGTTAATCAACAAGCATCAAATGCTTACGAGCACCTCATGCTGGCTTTTTCTAATCAAGATAACAAAGGCGTAAGAGCCTACGCTAATCAGTTATTGACTGATTATAACGATACTGTTTACTCCGATGCTGCGCGTCTCACCTTAGCTAAACTCTACATCTTGCGTGAAAAATACCCAAAAGCACAAGAGGAGCTTGAGTATGTTGCTGCACATTCGAAGATGACAGTATTACAACAAGTAGCTCAAATTCGCTTGGCGCGTTTGCTGGCAACTGAGAAATCGTATGATAAAGCATTGGCTGAGTTATCAAAGGTTGCTGATACAACATATATGCCAGTAGTGAATGAACTCCGTGGGGATATTTACGCAGCAACTGGACAGTATCAAGAGGCCGTACTCTCTTATAGAAAAGCAATTACGGAAGCGCAAAAGCATGGCATGGGTAACTTGTTCCTGGAAATGAAAACAAATGAACTAGCAGCTATGACGCAGTCTATGAAGGGCAGGGATGAGAAGTTAAGCGCGGCTTAAGATCAATGCAGCCCGTATGGAGCGAAGCGGAATGCGGGAATAGCCAGGCGGTTTGAT
>CAZYME010000010.1:0-72730 GCA_964648115.1 uncultured Legionella sp. | reverse complement strand
GTCGATCATATAAAGCCAGTGTTTTGCTTGGTTACGCGCGCAACGACGATTTTCTCCCTTAAGGCAGCGCTATTCGGCCATGGCCCAACCTACTTTGTGTGCTCAGTGGTACTAATGCGCTTCCACAGCCTTTTGCTTTTCTTCCAGCTGTTGCATGTACAATGCATCAAAATTAATCGGTGCTAACACCAATTGAGGGAAGCTGCCGCGGATTACTTCGGAGGTGATTGCTTCGCGTGCATAGGGGAATAATATGCTTGGGCAGAAGCTGCCGAGTAGATGGTCTAATTGTTGTGGGACTGCGCCTTGGATTGTAAAAATACCCGCTTGTTTAATTTCGACTAAAAATGCAGTGGCGTTTTGATTCTTCACTGTTGCGGTCACAGTCAACACCACTTCATATATGTTTTCTTCCAACAGGGTATGCTGCGTGTTGAGATCCAGTAATAACTCAGGTTCCCAACGTTGTTGGAATATTGCCGGGGTATTCATTGTTTCAAATGAAAAATCTTTGACGTAAATACGCTGAATCATAAATTGTGTTTCTGCTGTTGGTGCTTGTTGGTCAGTGTTTGTATTGGTCATGTTTATAATCCACATTAAAAAGTTATTATTATTTCCCTTTCACTAATGGCAAGCCTGCAGCTTGCCACGCAGTAATTCCACCAGCCAAAATCATAGGTTGCGTAAACCCTTTGGCACGTAATTGAGTTGCTACAACTACTGATTGCAAACCGCGAGCGCAAACGAGGATCACAGGCTTGGTTTTGTATTTTTCCATACGTTTTTGGCCGAGGTCATCAGCCGGGGTGCAAACGGAGTCTATGATATGCCCCGCACGGAATACCTCGGGATCGCGCAAATCAATTACAACTGCATCTTCATGGTTAATCAAGTCAATGGCTGCGTTGGGAGAAAGCTCTTTAGCGCGTTTTTTCTGAGAGTGGAGCTCGTTAATCAATACCAACGAAAGTACGACGATTAAGGCTAACCACAGCGCCCAATGATTTGTTATAAATTGTCCTAACTGTCCCATAAAATACCTAATGTTGGGTCACAAACTGGCGAATTATCGCCAGTTTGGTGCTACAACGCAAGCCATTTTATGCTAGCCTTTTTCCACAGGATATCCTGCTTGCTGCCATTCAAGAATTCCACCTTCTACGGAGTAGACTTCTTTGTATCCTAAATCAAGCAGACAATTCGCCGCATATAATGAGCGCACGCCTCCTCGACAATGTAAATAAATGGGACGATCCTGCTCGGGTATTTTTGCTGCAATGTTAGCGCTTATCTCATCTTTAGGAATATGCCAAGCACCAGGAATATGTTGCTCTTGCCATTCATTTTCTTCGCGGACATCAACGATGCAAATGTCAGGAGTAGCATCAAAACGTTTTTTTAATTCATGTACACTAATGGTATTTATTTTATGCTCAGTCATAACGGCTCTCTCTAATAGTAGATGGTCTGGTTAAAGTGGAATGATGGATAAACCAATAAATAGCGGCAGTGACAATACCACCAATTAAGGTGGCAAATGCCCAAGACGCTGCTGATACTAATGCGGGACGTTGTCCTAGCTTGTATAACCCGCCAGCATCACGTGCTACAGCACCTGCAAAAATGACATGTAAGATGGCATTAATAAGCATTAATAGATAATAAAAAGTTTGAATTTGACTGCCATATTGCTGGGCTAATTGAGGTAGCATTTTTACATCCTTATGTTTTCGAACGATGAGATCAAAAGTAGGTTGGTGCTGAGCTTGCGAAGCCCAACAAAAACGTGGGTGGTTGCTGCGCTGCCAAACCCAAACACCCGGGGGGCTTATTTGGGCCTCCCCCACCCCCCCACCAACCTACACTTTCAATTACACCCTCATGTTCCCTCTTACTTGCATCTGCGGTAACATCAGAAAAGCATTTATTTTATGAGTAGCTACATGCAATCGATTGATGTTCCAGTCCCTCATCTGACTACAGCGCATGCTGGCCCATTGCACTATGTTGAGGAAATTATTTTAAATCAAGTTGCGACTATTGAAGCATGGTTTCGTCAACGTTGGCAAGAAACGCCACCACCAATTACTTCTTCTGTTGATCTGCGCCACGCGGGGTTTAAACTAGCCCCAGTGGACACCAACTTGTTTCCAGCAGGGTTTAATAATCTTAACCGTGAATTCTTCCCTTTGTGTATTCAAGCGGCACAATCCGTATTAGTGGATAGCTTCCCAACATGTTTAAAAATATTGCTTATTCCTGAAAATCACACCCGTAATCATTTTTATTTACAAAGCTTAAGCGTATTGCGAAATATCTTTGTTAAAGCTGGTTTTATTGTGAGAATTGGTAGTTTGGATCCGACCATAACTGAGGCAATAGAATTAACGCTAGATAATGGAGAGCGGCTCCTAATTGAACCTGTAAAACGCACGAATTCGCGCGTGGGTTTGGCTGATTTCAATCCCTGTTTATTGTTACTCAACAATGATTTGTCGACAGGCGTGCCTGATATTTTACAGGGTTTGCAGCAACACATTCAGCCAAATCCAAAGCTTGGCTGGGCATCTCGCCTCAAATCGCAACATTTCCAATTTTATAATGAAGTGGCTACTGAGTTTGCAGCATTAGTAGACATGGATCCTTGGTTAATTAACCCTATGTTTAGCGCAGTAGATGGCATTGATTTTATGTCACAAACGGGGGTGGATACACTCGCCAAAGAAGCGGATAGCTTATTGGCTTTAATTCGCGATAAATACGCAGCTTATGGGATAAAAGAAACGCCTTTTTTAGCTATAAAAGCAGATAATGGTACCTATGGTATGAGTGTTATGATGGTGCAAGATGGCGCGCAATTGCTACAGCTTAATCGTAAACAACGCACACGCATGGCCGTGAGCAAGGGCAGTCAAAAGGTCAGTCGGGTGATGCTGCAAGAGGGAGTGTATAGCTTTGAAACCATGCCAAATGGTGCGGTCGCAGAGCCAGTAGTATATATGATTGGACAGTTTGTTGTCGGAGGATTCTATCGTGTGCATCAAGGCCGAGGTAAGGATGATAATCTCAATGCACCCGGGATGCATTTTGAGCCTTTAGCATTTGCCCATGCCTGTAACGTACCCTGCGAAGATTTAGAAGTAGTCGATTCTCCTAATCGTTTTTATGCTTATGGTGTTATCGCGCGTTTAGCAGCACTTGCTGCAGCCCGTGAAGCTGCTGCAGTCGGAGATAAATGATGAAAATTGCTATTCTTATGGATCCTTTACATACCTTAAAGCCATGTAAGGACTCCACAGTAGCTATGATTAAAAGCGCCAACCAATTAGGCTGGGAGTGCGTTTATTTTACTCAAGACGATTTGTACTGTAAGCAAGGTCACGCTTATGCCAATGTTTCTAAAATAATAATCCGGGATGAAACACTCACAGATTGGGCTGAGGTTACGCCTGCTGGTGAAAAACCATTAACCACGTATGACGTGATTTTAATGCGTAAAGATCCGCCGTTTAATATGGAATATATCTATGCCACGTATGCATTGGAGCTTGCTGAAAAAGAAGGCGTGTTAGTCGCTAATAAGCCGCAAAGTTTACGTGATGCGAATGAAAAATTTTTTACCTTAAATTTTCCTCAATGTTGCCCATCCACGCTGGTTAGCCGGGATATTAATCGTTTACGCGAATTTTGGAAAAAACATAAAAATGTTATTTTTAAACCCCTTGAGGGAATGGGGGGCAGCGCAGTTTTTCATGTGGCTGAGGATGGGCATAATTTATCAGTGATTTTAGAAGTGCTAACACACGGACAGTGTGTGAGCATTATGGCGCAACAATATATCCCTGAAATTAGCACACTAGGTGACAAAAGAATTTTACTCATCAACGGCGAGCCTGTTCCGTTCGCATTGGCTAGAATCCCACGCCCTGGCGAGTTACGCGGTAATTTGGCGGCGGGTGCTCAGGGTAAGGTCGTTGCAATCACGGATAGGGATCGTTGGCTTTGCTCAGAAATTGCTCCAACGCTCAAAGCAAAAGGCCTGTACTTCGTGGGGATAGATGTGATTGGCGATTATTTAACAGAAATTAACGTGACAAGTCCGACCTGCATCCGTGAAATTGCTGCTGAGACAGGATTAGACATCGCGGGTGATTTTCTAAGATCCTTGACTAAACTCTAATTGCCGCCATGCTTCAAACAGTATAATTGCCACTGAGTTAGATAAATTAAGACTGCGGCTGGTTGCCAACATAGGAATGCGTATAGCATTGTATTGCTCGCGGATTTCAGTCGGTAAGCCGCGTGTTTCTGGGCCAAATAGCAGCATATCCTCTTCTTGATAGATAACATCGCTATAGCTTTTTGTGGCTTTAGTAGAGCAGGCGAAAATGCGTCGCGTGCTATTTTTTTCAATAAATTCTTGGCTATCTTGATAATGAATGATGTTCGCCCATTCATGGTAGTCAAGGCCAGCACGGCGCATACGTTTATCGTCTAACGCGAAACCCAGCGGATAAATAAGGTGCAACTGTGCGCCGCTATTGGCGCACAATCGAATAATATTACCTGTATTCGGAGGAATTTCAGGCTGAAACAGGGCTATGTGCAACATGCTTTGACGTAGTAGTGAGTGGGAATTTTAAGGGAGGCGAAGTTTTGTCAGGTGTAGAAGATAAAACACTATCATCATCTTCATCACCTACATACAAATCACCATTATCTTGTTGTTCCCCAGTAATAAGGTAATTACGATGCTGCAGATAAGCATCTCTAATGAACGCATATTTATCCAGCGATTCAGCTATCAAGCGGTCAGTTTCAAGCATTTGGGAGCGTATATCTATATAACGCAAACCGAGCAGGCTATATAACACGGCATTTGATCTGATGTAAGGGTAGGGTGTAAAGAGTGTATAATCAAACATCATACCCATGCCATCACGAATCGTGCTTGGCCCTAGTAAAGGGATGACAACATAAGGGGATTTTTTATCGCCCCATTTAGCAAAGGTCAAGCCCAGATCATTACTATGAGGTGGTAAGCTAAATGTCTGCGCAACATCTATGACACCAGCTACTCCGATCGTAGAGTTTGCGATAAACCGCCAGGTATCTTTAATGGCATAATTCCATTCTGCTTGTAATAAATCATTAGCTACAGTAGGGAGCATATTAACGTTATTGTAGGCATTGTTAACCCCCGCTCGAACAAAAGAAGGAACTACTTTTTTATAAACCTTGGAGGGTGGTTTAAGTACGTAGGTGTCAAATACCATATTAAACGCATGCGTTTTACGATTAATCCGTTCAAAAGGGTCATCAGGGTTAGTTCCTTTAGAGATACAGCCTGATAAAAGCAAACTGCTTGCTACGAAAACAGACGCTAAGATTAAACGCATAATAGCTTTATTTTTGAGA
Organism: uncultured Legionella sp.; assembly: GCA_964648115.1. Lineage (GTDB taxonomy): Bacteria > Pseudomonadota > Gammaproteobacteria > Legionellales > Legionellaceae > CAZYME01. The sequence goes on along the minus strand of CAZYME010000010.1, from coordinate 67,309 downwards.
TGGAAATACCATGGTACACGAGATTCTTTTTGTTTGTAAGTATTTGATTGTGTAGTAAAAAGAGTCTTATTTGATAAAATTTATTCGATCAGGGTGGGCAGAGCGCAACATGCCCTCCATGGAGCCGGATCTACCATTTTCATTGCGCTGGGGGCGGCACTTTATAAGTGTCATAAAATGAACCTAATGTTTCTTTATTTTGAGCAGATTTGCTAAACAAGCTATAAAGACCTAGGCCGCCAGCTGCCAGACCTACACCAAAAGCAGAGGCTAGGAGTGCCACACAAATTGGGGCGCCAAAAGCAACCCCTAGTCCGATGATGACGCCGGTGACAATAGCTGCTTCAGCAACACTATAAACCGCTTTCATTACGTTGGGGTGCTTGCCCTCTAAGACAATCTGGCATTGATTTACAAAATAATCTATATCAACAAGACGGGTTTGTAAATTTTCAGATTTGCGCTGATATAATTCTTGGGTAAGCCCAGCTATACGGTTCCGCTGCTTACTCGTTAGGGATTGGGTAGCATTAAGTGTTGCGATTAAATTCTTTGTGGGCTCATCCAGTGGGATATCTAACCCATGCCCAAGATAGATTTTTTGATCTACTCTGGGAGCCGGGGCCGGTTTTGGTAGATGGGCTTTGATGCAGGCATGAAGAGTTTCAGTCTCTTCTGAGGGCTCGCCCGCAATGCTTTGGTTTGTGGTAAATCCAAGCCCAGTTTTAGCCGAGGTTGCTAAATGGACAGTTACCCATTCATTATGTAGTTCCTGAATGATACCGCTTAATACATCAGTGGCTGCCGTCGGAGCTATGTCAGATTTTGTACCGACTAGAATTATAGGAGCATTTGGGTGTAGCTTAATAACCTCACGTATCTTTTGCAGCTCTCTTTCTCTATTTGAGGGAATAGTGGCAAGATCAACACAATACAAAATGACCTTAGGATCTTTAAGAAATACGCTACCAGATTCTTGCTCAGCGGTATCCCATAGGACAAGATCTCCAGCAAACTCGAATGCTAGCGCAAACGAGCGTTTATACGCTTGTCTAAATTGCTTGCCTTTTAAAGCTTCACATACCTTGGTCTTTCCTGCCATTGAAGAGCCTAGCACTATAATTTTATGTTTCATCACAGATCCCAAACGTAATGTTAGACTAACAATGATAATTATACGACAAGTATAATAAATGCACAATGTGAGTTGGGGTTGAAATTAACCAGCACGTCATCGCTCACCGTGTTAGGGATGACGTGGTTGAGCGATTACTGTGCTAAAAAATTTTGACGCTCTCGCCTTGCTCTCTCACCACATTATGAGGTTTTTCCTAATCCCAAATGTTATCATAACTACCCCACGAATTTTTTGGAAAGATTGATGGTAGCAGCAGTATGGTTGAAGGGTTTGAATGAACGGCAAAGCAGTGCTGTTACCGCCCCCCTAGGCAACGCATTAGTTTTGGCCGGAGCTGGTAGTGGGAAAACCAGAGTGCTAGTTAGTCGTATTGCTTGGTTGGTCGAAGTGCAGCACATCTCTCCTCATGCCATTTTAGCCGTGACGTTTACCAACAAAGCAGCTGGTGAAATGAAAGCCCGTCTGAGTAACTTGCTGGCTTGCCCTGTACAAGGGTTGTGGGTAGGGACATTTCATGGCTTGTGCCATCGCTTATTACGTCGGCATTATCAAGCGGCAAGGTTACCTGAGCAATTCCATATATTAGATAGTGAAGATCAAGCGCGTGTGATAAAACGCGCCATCACATCCCTTAATTTGGATATCGAACAATGGCCCGTCAAACAAGCCCAAGCGTTTATCAATGGTAAAAAAGATGAAGGGCTGCGCCCACAGCATGTTCATACACTTTCCTACGGCCCTGGCCGGACGTTGGTAGAGATTTATAAGGCTTATGAACAGGCCTGCCAAACAGCTGGCGTGATAGATTTTGCTGAGTTGTTATTAAGAACACATGAGTTACTACGTGATGACGCTCAATTATTAGCCCATTATCAGCAACGTTTTCAGGCAATTTTGGTAGATGAATTTCAAGATACCAATACCATCCAATACGCTTGGATTCGCTTGCTAGCGGGTACGCAGGCAGCTGTTATGGCTGTTGGGGATGATGATCAATCAATTTATGGCTGGCGTGGTGCTAAGGTTGAAAATATCCAACGGTTTTCTCAAGATTTTGAGCATACGCAGTTGATTCGTCTAGAGCAAAATTACCGCTCAACTTCCACCATATTGGACGCCGCCAATGCTTTGATTACGCATAACCATTCGCGTATGGGCAAAGATCTTTGGACGGCAGGTAAAGCTGGTGAAAAAATCGTTGTTTACAGCGCTTTCAACGAGCTAGAAGAAGCACGTTTTGTCAGTGAGCGTATTAAGATGGAAATCGACCAAGGGCGCTCTGCAGATGAAATGGCTATTTTATACCGTTCGAATGCACAATCACGGGTGTTAGAAGAGGCCTTATTGCGCATGGGTATTGCCTATCGTATTCATGGCGGTGTGCGCTTTTTTGAACGTGCAGAAGTAAAAGATACCCTGGCTTATTTACGTCTTCTAGCCAATCAGCATGATGATACTGCTTTTGAACGTATAGTTAATTTCCCAACACGTGGGGTAGGTGAAAAAACACTGGATGATTTGCGCATTCTTGCTAAAACCGAACAAATATCATTGTGGCAAGCAGCTGCTCAATTATTACAGTCAGGCTCATTATCACAACGTGCTGCTACAGCATTGTCTAATTTTATAGCGCTGATCGAACAGCTCCGTTTACAAACTACTGAGCTTGAATTGGACCAGCAAATTAGCACCGTAATTGAGGCCAGTGGGTTACGGGCTCATTTTGCCAAAGAGAAAGGTGATAAATCTGAATCTAGATTGGAAAACTTGCAAGAGTTGATCAACGCTGCCAAGCAATTTCGATATGAGCAGGATGAGGAAGATGAGTTACCTTTATTGGTAGCATTTTTGGCCCATGCATCTTTAGAGGCGGGTGAAATGCAGGGCGAAGAGCATGATCGTTGCGTACGTATGATGACTCTTCACGCAGCCAAAGGTCTCGAATTTCCGGTAGTGTTTTTAGTGGGTATGGAAGAGGGGCTATTTCCCGGACGACAATCTATGGAAGAGCCAGGCCGCCTCGAGGAAGAGCGTCGACTTTGCTATGTGGGAATGACTCGAGCTATGGAAAAATTAGTAATGTCGTATGCTGAAATACGCCGTCAATATGGCCGAGAGGAGTACCACAGACCATCACGTTTTTTAAGTGAACTACCGACAGATTTGTTAGATGAAGTACGGCCAAAGGCCCGATTTCAGGCCCCAGTTACCAAAAGCAGCCTACCATCGGCAATGGATGATAGTGGTTTTAGGTTGGGTGAGAGTGTAAGTCATTCGAAATTCGGGCAAGGTGTTATTCTTGCTGTGGAAGGAGGCGGAGCGCATACCCGCGTACAGGTAAGGTTTGCTGAGCAAGGCAGTAAGTGGCTAGTACTTGCTTATGCGAATTTATCGAAAGTTTAATGGTAATTGCTCACGGGTCTCGACGTCATGTTTTCGAACGATGAGATCAAAAGTAGGTTGGTGCTGTGCTTTCAATTACACCTGCTAGCAGCTTGAATTTAGACAAGACAGATGCTAGGGTTCATTTCGCGAAGAAATATTCAAATTAATAGGGGAAGGGCGTGAAAATAACTAATTTATTGACAGTAGGGGCTTTGGCCACAATGATGGTGTCGCCTGTTGTTTTGGCGGCGGACGATATGTCCACCGAACAACAAAAACAAGTCGAAAAAATTGTTCATGATTATTTAATAAATAACCCAGAAGTTCTTGTGGAAGCTTCGCAGGCACTGCAGCAAAAGCAACAACAGAATGTACAACAACAAGCAAAAGCAGCCATTTCAGAAAATGCCAGCCAATTGTTTGGTGGGAAATTATCCGTAGCAGGCAACCCAAAGGGTAACGTGACGCTAGTAGAGTTCTTTGATTACCAATGTATCCATTGTAAAAAAATGTCGCCAGTTGTTAGTGAACTGATTAAAAAAGACAGTAACTTGCGCGTAATTTACAAAGAGTTCCCAATTTTTGGTGAAAGCTCAGAAACAGCGTCTAAAGTGGCTTTAGCTGCGGCAATGCAGGGTAAATACATGCAAATGCATGAGGCTCTTTTGAAATTAGATCAACGGTTAGATGACAAATTAGTCATGAGCACTGCTAAGTCAGTTGGTCTAAACATGACTACTCTGCAGAAAGATATGAACAGTAAAGTGGTGACAGATGCATTGGCTGAAAATCGTGCCCTTGCAGAAAAAATGCACTTGATGGGAACCCCAGCATTTGTTGTCGCTTCAACTCCAGCAGGTCAATTTGACGCGAAGAGTGAACCAACATTCATTCCGGGTGCAGCTAGCGAGGAAGCACTGCAAGATTTGATTAAAAAAGCAGCTGGTGGTTAAAGAAGTTTAGGAGATCTGTTCGTGTTTTGTAGCCTGGATGGAGCGTAGCGTAATCCGGGTTTTGCGTTCCACTGCCATTAAGTTAAGAGACTTTGTCATTCCCGCGAAGGCGGGACTGACAAAGTCTCTTAACTTAATGGCAGTGACGCCCCTACTTAGTACAAACGGATCAGAGCCTATAACACCATCAATAATTAGCACAGAATTTGAGATCCACATGAATAAACCAACTACCTTCCAAGACATTATCCTAACGCTACAACAATTTTGGGTAAGCCAAGGGTGTTTATTGCTACAACCATTGGACATGGAAGTAGGCGCTGGAACATTTCATCCGGCTACTTTTTTACGGGCTATTGGTCCTGAATCATGGTCAGTAGCTTACGTGCAGCCTTCCCGCCGACCGACGGATGGTCGCTATGGGGAAAACCCCAACCGTGTGCAGCATTATTATCAATTTCAAGTAGTGCTAAAACCATCACCCCTAGACATTCAAGAAAAGTACTTGGATTCATTGCGCGCACTGGGCATCGACCCGCTGGCTGATGACATCCGCTTTGTAGAAGATAACTGGGAGTCACCAACCCTGGGAGCTTGGGGATTGGGCTGGGAAGTATGGCAAAATGGCATGGAAGTATCACAATTTACATATTTTCAGCAAGTAGGTGGCTTACCCTGCAAGCCTGTGACTGGCGAGCTAACCTACGGTTTAGAACGACTTGCCATGTCTATATTAGGTGTTAACAGCATGTTTGATATGCCCTGGGGGAAAACGGCCCAAGGCGTGGTTACTTATGGTGATGTTTTTCACCAAAATGAAATAGAAATGTCAGCTTATAATTTTGAGCATGCAAATGTGGATGTGTTATTCCAGCAATTTGATTATTTTGAAATAGAAGCACAAAAATTAGTTGAACTGCAATTACCCTTACCGGCTTACGAAATGGTCTTAAAGGCATCTCATACGTTTAATTTGCTAGACGCAAGACACGCTATTTCAGTGACGGAACGGCAAAGATACATTTTACGGGTCAGGCAACTGTCCAGAGCCGTTGCTCAAGCATATTACCAGGCTCGTGAAGCACTCGGATTTCCTTTGAAGGTGTGTGATGTTGAATGATTTGTTATTTGAATTAGGTACAGAAGAATTACCATCCGGCGCTGTTTGGCCTCTAGCAGATACGTTAGCTAATAATCTAGTAGCGGGTTTTGCGAAAGCAAATATACAACATGGCGAAATTCATCGTTATGCTACGCCAAGGCGTTTGGCGGTATTAATTCACGATGTCCAAGCGCAACAACCAGGTCAAGCCATCTCCCGACGCGGTCCTGCTGTTGCTGCATCAGTGGATGCAGAGGGCAAACCTCTGCCGGCGTTACTTGGTTTTGCAAAATCTTGTGGTGTGGGGGTGGATAAACTTACGACGACTAAAACCGATAAAGGTGAGTGGTGGGTTTATGATGCAATGAGTGAAGGGAAAAAGACCCAAGATTTGTTACCCAGTATGATTAACGAGGCTATCACCCAATTGCCAATTGCTAAGCCGATGCGTTGGGGTAATGGCGAGACATTGTTTGCCCGTCCCGTGCATTGGGCAGTGTTGTTATTTGGAGACGAGGTAGTGCCAAGTAACGTATTGGGCGTTACAGCAGGTCGACATAGTTTTGGTCATCGCTTTCACCACCCTGGTGCCGTAGAAATAGCAAATCCACGCGCTTATGAATCTGCACTGAAAAAAGCCTTTGTTATTGCTGATTTTGCAGCACGGCGTCAAATGATTATTGAACAGGTGCAACAACTAACAACAGCACATGGTTACCAAGCCGTCATGCCAGAATCATTGGTAGATGAGGTGACGTCTATTGTGGAATGGCCACAAGCATTACTAGCGAATTTTGAGCAAGAATTTCTTGAAGTGCCGGCAGAAGCTTTGATCGCTGCAATGCAATCCCATCAAAAGTGTTTTGCTTTACGTGATAAACAAGATCATTTGTTACCGTATTTTATTACAGTGGCAAATATTGCAAGCACGGATAAACAACAAGTCATAAATGGTAATGAAAAAGTAATGCGTGCGCGCTTGAGCGATGCGGCTTTCTTTTATCGCCAAGACAAACGTCAAGCGTTAAGCCAATATAGTGCTGCTATGGAAAATGTCGTATTTCAAGCTAAATTAGGCAGCTTGCAAAACAAAACGATCCGCATGCAGTCGCTAATGGAATATTTGGCAGAGCCTTTACAACTTGAGCAAAAACAAGCATTGCGTGCTGCCCAATTGAGCAAATGCGACCTCATGACTGGCATGGTAGGAGAGTTTCCCGAGCTCCAGGGACTTATGGGGTATTATTATGCTTGCCATGATGGTGAGGATGAAGCCGTTGCACAGGCATTGAATGAACAATACATGCCACGTTTTGCTGCAGATCAAATACCCCAATCTTCATTAGGTTTGGCTTTATCTTTAGCCGATCGGATTGATACATTAGTAGGTACATTTGCCATTGGTCAAAAACCTACCGGCGTGAAAGATCCATTCAAGTCACGCCGAAACGCGTTGGCCATTGTGCGGTTACTTATTAACACTCCAGCAGCTATCAATCTTTCAACGTTTATTGATTATTCACGAAAAGTCTATGGTCAGCAGCTTCAAGCAGTTGATGCAGCGTTTGCTGAATTAAAGCCATTTATTCTCGAGCGTCTGCAATCCTTTTACCAAGCGCAAGGCATTTCCCCTGAGTTGGTACAAGCCGTTCGTGCGTGTCAAGACGATTGGTTGTTTGATCTTGATAAACGGGTAAAGGCTTTAGTCACTTTTGTTAATTTACCCGAAGCTGCGAGTCTTTCAGCAGCATGTAAGCGGGTAAATAATTTGTTACAAAAAACCAATGCTAGTGTTCCTAGCAACAACTTACCTCACTCGCCTACGTCCCGCGGCTTGACCGCGGGATCCATAGATTTAAATCTGTTAGAGAATGATGCTGAAACAGCACTATTTAAGAATATAGAAGCAGTAGAAAAATGTGTGGCACCGCTTTACAGCAGTGGTGATTATGGCAAGATTCTTAATCAGTTGGCGAGTTTGCGCGAGCCAGTAGATGCCTTTTTTGAGCATGTGATGGTCATGGTAGATAACGAAGCCGTCAAAAATAATCGATTACGTTTGTTGGCACGGTTACAACGTTTGCTGCAAGGAGCGGCTGATATTTCTTTATTATGAAGCTAATTATTTTAGATCGTGATGGTGTTATCAATCAGGACTCACTGCATTATATTAAGTCCCCTGATGAGTGTTTATTATTACCAGGAAGTTGTGAAGCGATTGCTCGGTTAACCGCAGCTGACTATAGAATAGCTGTGGCAACTAACCAGTCTGGGATTGCCCGTGGTTATTACGATACAGCGCAATTGGCAGCTATTCACGAAAAAATATTGACTAGTGTTCAAGAGGCTGGCGGGTGCATCGATTTTGTTATTCATTGCCCCCATATGCCAGACGCGGGATGTGCCTGCCGTAAACCACAGCCTGGTATGTTACTAGCCGTTGCTAAGCATTTTGATTGTTCTTTAGCCAATGTTCCATTTATTGGTGATCGCGTTTCTGATATCCAAGCCGCCGAGGCTGCAGGTGCTCAGCCTATGATGGTGTTATCGCCAATGACGGATCGAGTTAGTTTAGCCGCTTATCCACATGTGCCTGTTTTTAGCTCACTAGCACAGTGTGTCGACCAGATTTTGGCAGAGTAATGCGCCAAATAACAGCCATCGGTTTTGAGACAGAGCTCTTATCTGAGCGTGCTCAAGCCTTAGCTACACAATTAAACCTAGTTGTTGATAATCATGTTTTACCCCGCTTATCTGTTACAGCAGAAAAATTAGTGTTACTGGTGGATAATTTTGCCCCCCTGTTTGCTGATTTTAGCCATTCAGCCTGGCAAAAACGACGTGATGCTGGGAAAAAACAGGGTTTAGTACGGGCTTGTAAGCCCACGAAGGGGACCCGCATTCTTGATGCCACCGCAGGATGGGGTAGGGATGCTGCTGTGTTAGCGAGTTTTGGCGCAGAAGTAATAATGTTGGAGCGACAGCCTGTAATGGCGGCATTACTAGCAGATGGCTTGAGTAGATTACCAGCTCACTCACCATTGTCTATGACCTTGTTAAATAGAGATGCTAAAGAGTACTTGCAAGCATTAATGACTGAGAATTACCCAGACGTAATATACATTGACCCGATGCATCCACTGCGGCAAAAATCAGCGTTGGTTAAGAAGGATATGCAAGCGTTACAGCAACTGATTGGGGCGGATAACGACGCGAGCGACTTGATAAAATTAGCACTTACACGAGCCAAGCAAAGAGTAGTGGTAAAATGGCCACAACGGCTACCAGCATTGCTCCCGCCGAGTACGACGATTGAAGGTAAGACAGTGCGTTTTGATGTTTATACAAATTTACAACATATTTGCATAAAGTAAATTAGAGTTTCCTCTCCCCTCGCGGGGAGAAGGGACAATTTGTGTAGAATGATGAGGGTGATTCACATCACTCAAATTCACTCAATTCCCTTCGCAAGAGCTTTTCTTCATTTAGCTCTTCAATACGTCGGCGTCGTTCAAGCTTTGTAGCCGAGCTGGTTTTACTAGGAGTATCGTCGATAGAATCAGTTGATTCTTCGACCTCAACATCATCGAGTTCCCGAGCCTTCATAGCTGTTCTCCAGTGCGGAGCCCATGAAATCCATAGCAATATAAACAGCTCCGAAGCCATCAAAATAGCAGAATTTCTAATAGAAAGACAGTGAAGTTTTTTAATATTGATGTAAGGGAATCTAATTTACTAGAAATGTAGTCTGGGTGACACCTATGCGTGATGGCGACAACCGGGGATAAATTTGGTTATGAAAACCTGGATGTCCGCTAGCGCGGTCATCCAGGCTACACTAGCTATTAAACTCAAATTGTCGGAGGCATTCCTCCTCCATCCAGACGATCTCTATCCTCATTATCTCTCGCCATTGCCTCTGCCCTTGCCAGTTCCGCTGCTCTTGCTTCGGCATCTCGTTTAGGCCTAATTTCAGCATCCACGCGAGCTTTAAAGTTTTCTGGCTCTTCTGTTTTGCTCGCTTTAAGAGCTTTGTCCCAGTCCACAGCATTCTGTTTAGCTTGCTTCACAGAATTATCCCAGCGCTTAGTACAACCCTCGAACAATTTTGTTCTGATGGTTCCGGCTTCTTTTTTATCTGAATAAGATTCGCCATTGACGTTAATCGTTATATCTTTAAAACCACACTCAGCACATGTTTCTGCTGCTAAGCGCGCGAGCTCTTTTGCATATTCTTTGTCGGGGTGGCTAATGTTCATGGTGATGCTGTCAAATCCTCGGGCTTTCAACGCCATAGGAAGCATCATGATATCTGCTTTGAGATTATGTTTTGGATTGCCATAATAAAGAGGGGAAAGGAGACGATTCGGGAGCGCTAAGGTATAGCTGTCCCCCTCTCCATTCACTTTTCTACCTGTAGCTGTAAGAAATGTTTTTAATTGCCCTACATCAACATCTTTATAACGACCGCCTTTGGCTCTGCTTGCTGAAGCCCCGCCTGCAGATAAGTCCCCACTGCTTGCCGCAATTAACTTCTCAATAGCTATTCTATTTTCTTCTTTCTGGTTCAGCATTGCCAGCAAAGACACGCGCTCTCTAGAATTAGAAAGCATATTTTTGATCGGTTCATTGATGCTGTTTTCAAATTCACCACGCTCTTTAAGGTGTGCTGCATCAAGCTCCGCAAGCATATCTGTTTTTACAGCTTCAATCTGCTCGGCTACTTCTTCTGGCCCCAGCCCATCTAAATTTAGACTTTTTTTCAAATTAACTTGAAAATCGGGCGTCTCAAATAGTGCTTCAAGTTTTGTTTTCTCTGCTGCTTGTTGTGCCTCAATGGCATCCTTTGCGTTATCCCTTATCCTAAACAAGTAATCAATCAGGCCTTTAGGGAGGTACTCAAAATTCGGATTTTCAAGGCATTCTTTCAGGTCAGCTATATCTTGCTTAAACGCCTTTCGGGCTTCTTTAGCTTCTGCTGTTAATAAAAGCGCCTCATTTATTTGTCCTTTAGTGGCTTTTATAGCTGCTGCAGCGTTATCGGGAGTTTCTTTGGTGACAGTTAATTTTTTAGCGAGAGTATCCTCACCTATTTTGGTTGTAGTGAATTTATCAGCACTACTTATACGCGATGCCACATACTTATCAAACCCTTTTGCGGGGGGTAAATTATCACCTAATCCTAAGCTTTCTCCAAGCCCTTCGATTAACTGCGCACGTGACTTACCAGAATAGGGCTCCATTGCATCAGGGTCATACTGATATTCGGTATCTTTGATGTAGGTTTTCAATACATTACGAACATACCGAGTCTTGCCATAAGCGTATTGTGCGCCTCTTAAGGCTGTTAGCGCGGTTTCATAAAATGTCATTTGGGCACCTGTGATAAATAATTATCTCTACTGAGAATTATATCATCCAATAATTAACTGAAAATTAAGCCCCTGTCTACTTTTACCACGCTACAATTGCAGCATCCCCGAAGAGTGTATGCGCTTTATTTTTTACATCTTTGGAGTTCATCGCTTTAACAAACATAGCCAATTGCTCTTTTTTATTGCTGTTACGGCGAATAACGATCAAATTTGCATAAGGTGAATTTTTATTTTCAACAAATATAGCATCTCGGGATGGGCGCAGCCCCGCGGGGATAGCAAAAGTGGTATTAATAATTGCTGCATCAACATCTGGTAATACTCTTGGAAGCTGGGCTGCATCTAACTCTTTAAAGCGCAGCTTTTTCGGGTTGCTAGCAATATCTTGTAGGCTGTTTTGGTGTTTATTTTTAAGCGTTATCAAGCCCGCTTTTTGTAACAACAACAACGCGCGCATTTCATTACTTGGATCATTAGGCAACGCGATAATTGCTTTATTGGGGAGCTGATTTAATGATTTGATTTTTAAGGAATATATTCCTGTTGGATACACAAAAGTTTTACCAATCACCTCCAAATCATAACCATGTGCTTTGCTTGCAGCTTTTAAGTAAGGTAAATGCTGATAAATATTTGCATCTAAGCTCCCGTCTTGCAATGCTTCATTGGGTAAATTGAAATCATTGAACTCAATAATCTTCACAGTGAGGCCATAGCGCTCCAGTGCTATTTTTTGAGCAGCTTCCACCAATTCAGTTTCTGGTCCAGAAATAGTGCCCACCGTCAGAACATTAGGCGATGGCTTGCTGCAGGCAACCAGTGCTAGCAATAAAACAAAAATACTAAAAATACGCATATATAACTCCTAAGAAGCTAAAATTTAAACCCAAAAACTGTTTGTCACTAATCATGTAAAAAGTGACTTGCTAAACGATCACCTGCCATCTGTATCAACTGTACAATAATAACTAAAATAAAGACCGTGGCCAGCATGACGCTCACATTAAACCGCTGATAGCCATATCGAATAGCCAAATCTCCTAAGCCACCACCTCCAACAGTTCCGGCCATTGCTGAGTAGTTGACTAAAGTAATTGCTGTAACGGTAATGGCATGTACTAACGAGGGCATTGCTTCAGGCAGTAGAATGTGTCGAATAGTTTGCCAAGTATTGGCGCCCATCGCATATGCTGCTTCGATAAGCCCTGTTGGTAAACTCTTATAAACATTATCAACAAGACGTGCAAAAAAAGGCGTAGCGCCTAAAGTCAGCGGAACCATAGCGGCATGAATTCCGATGGAAGTACCCACGACTAATCGTGTAAAAGGAATCAGTGCTACCAATAAAATAATAAAGGGAATAGAGCGACTGATGTTGATTAATCCCGCTATAAACCGATTAAGGGCATGATTTGGTTTAATGCTTCTACTAGTAAAAAGCAGCGTTCCCAATGGCAAGCCCAATAAGATGGCAAAAATGGTACTGGCTATAACCATGTATAGGGTTTCACCAGTAGCTAGCAATACATCATAAAGCATCGTCGACGACATACCCTAAAATCTCCACAGATAAACGGAATTGCTCACAGCGTTTAATAAATGCTTGCAGCAACGCTTGATTCGCTACTAACTCAACCACTACAACACCGCAAGTGACGGTATCAAAACGATCGATGTTCGCAAGTAAGATATTGATATCAAGGTGAAGCTCACGACTCGTTTGGCTAATAAACGGCACTGTGGCTCCATCACCTTCAAAAAACAGCCGCAGTAGTGGCTTATCATTTGGTATATCAGATAAATGGCTGCTGAGGCACAGAGGCAATTGAGGGCTTAATTGAGCATATAGCATACTGCGTGCGATGCTATCTTTATGGCTAAAAACACTAGCCAGCGCTGTCGTTTCAATGAGCTTCCCACTTTCCATAACAGCGAGACGGTGGCAAATGCGTTTAACCACATCCATTTCATGCGTGATCAATAAAATCGTGATGCCGTAAACCGCGTTAATCTTTTTGAGCAGGGACAAAATAGCGTCAGTAGTTTCTGGATCAAGCGCTGAGGTAGCTTCATCGCACAACAAGATTTTGGGTGAGCAACTCAGAGCCCTTGCGATGGCCACACGTTGTTTTTGGCCGCCACTCAGCTGAGCGGGATAGGCGTGTATTTTATTGTCGAGTTCAACCAAGGGAAGGAGCTCATCAATTTTATTTTTAATGGTTGCTTCGTCAATCCCCTGGATACGCATGGGCAAAGCAATATTATCGTAGACGGTTTTTGCATTGAGTAAATTGAATTGCTGGAAAATCATTGCTGTTTTATGGCGTGCTTGGCGTAGGTCTTTTCGGGAGAGTCGTGTAATGTCTTCTCCATCAACCAATACTTCGCCACTATCGGGTCGTTCTAATAAGTTAACGCAACGAAGTAGCGTGGATTTTCCAGCTCCGCTTTTACCAATAATTCCAAAAATCTCTCCTTCTTGCACGAAAAGATTCACATTATGCAGTGCTACATGATCATCAAAAGATTTTGTTAACCCGGTCAGTTCTATCATGGTGTTACCAGTATTTTACAACATGCGGGCGCTAAGGAGGGGAATACTATCCGCTTTAGCCGTTTTTTCAAGAGATATAGTCTCCTGAGCGCCCGCAAGCTGAGTATTCAAATCGGCGCAAGTGAAATTATACATAACTTGGTTAGCCCTGTACACGATCAAAAATAGATTTTATTGATGCGGGCATCGGTAGCGGGCAAGATTAAACGTAGGTTGGGTCATTGACCCAACAACTGCGCGAAGCGCCACCAAACACATAATGTCGCATTTCATGCGTTTGTTGGGCCACGGGCGCCAACCTACGTTTAAATTGTTTAATTTTCAATCTCGCAATTCCGGCCTATCTTTGAAATACGCCAACGCTTCAGGATTGGCCAAAGAGTCTAAATTGGTAATAGTCTCTCCCTGTACCGTCTGACGAACAGTTACTTCCACCACTTTGCCACTGATTGTGTGAGGTATATCAGCAACTTGTAGAATTTTAGCCGGCACATGCCGAGGAGATGCGTTATTACGTATGGTTTGCCGAATCGTTGTTTGTAACTGCTCGGATAACGGTATGCCATCCCGCATTTTTACAAATAAAACAACGCGAACATCATCTTGCCATTCTTGCCCAATCACCACACTGTCTATAATCTCAGGTATTTTCTCGACCTGACGATAAATTTCAGCAGTCCCTATACGCACACCACCGGGGTTTAATACGGCATCTGAGCGGCCATAAATAATCAACCCACCATGAGGGGTAATTTCAGCAAAATCCCCATGCGCCCATATCCCTGGGAAGCGATCGAAATAAGCCTGTCGATAGCGTTTTTTATCTGGATCTTGCCAAAATCCAACCGGCATGGATGGGAAAGGTTTAGTACAGACTAATTCACCTCGTGCTTCGCGAACCGGTTTTCCTTGCTCATTAAAAACCTCCACGCTCATACCAAGACCTAAACATTGCAGCTCACCACGATAAACCGGAAGCAAAGGATTGCCCAATGCAAAACATGAAACAATATCAGTGCCGCCAGAAATGGAGCTCAGTTGCACATCGGCTTTTATTTGTTGATAAACAAAATCATAATTTTTTGGCAGCAATGGCGAGCCCGTGGAAAGAATGCATCGCAGATGCTTAAGCGATGAGGTTTTACTAGGATTAATACCCGCTTTTTCTACCGCCGAGATAAATTTCGCACTGGTACCAAAAACCGTTACTTTTTCCTGCTCAACCAATTGAAATAGACGATTAGCATCTGGAAAAGTAGGGGAGCCTTCGTACAGCGTCAATGTGGCACCTAATGCTAAAGTCGATACCATCCAATTCCACATCATCCAACCGCATGTAGTATAAAAACATAAATTATCTTCAGGCTTAATATCGGTATGCAAACCCAGTTCTTTCACATGCTGTAGCAGCGTACCACCGGCCCCATGAATAATGCATTTAGGTTTACCCGTAGTGCCAGATGAGAAAAGAATGTAAAGCGGGTGCGCAAAAGGCAGCAGAGTAAATGAAAGTGTCTTAGTCGGTTTTAAAAAGTCACCCCAAGTTACCGCGTTAGGCAGCGAGCTCAAATCGATTTTTTCATTGAGAATAGGGCAAACTACAATCTGCTTTAACGAAGGTATCATCGCGCTAATTTGCTGAATTTTTTCATGAGCATCATGCTTCTTGCCTTGATACTGATGCCCATCACAGGCAAATAAAATTTTAGGCTCAATTTGACCCAAACGGTCAAAAGCAGCATTTGCACCAAAGTCCGGTGAACAAGAAGACCAAACTGCACCGATCGATGCTGTTGCCAACATTGCAATGATGGTAAAAGCCACGTTGGGCATGATAGCGGCCACCCTGTCTCCTGTGACGACGCCTGCCTCCTTTAGTCCTGCCGCGCATTGCGCAACTTGTTGTTTGAGAGCCTTGTACGTTAAGACTTGTCGCTTGCCGTTTTCATCAATACTGATAATCGCAACATGATCGTCGTCGCGTGGAAGTAATTTTTCGGCAAAATTGAGCGTGGCTCCTGTGAACCAATGTGCGTCTAACATGTCATGGTATTGGTTTAAAACATGTGTCGGAGGGGTATCAAAATTAATGTCAAAAAAATCACAGAGGCATTGCCAAAAAAGCCCAGGTTCTTTTATCGACCATGCGTACAATTGCTGATAATTTTCAAAACGTTGTTGATGGCGCGGTTCTACAAAGCGCATAAACTGCCACATCCTGCTTGCTTCTGGTGCGCTGGGTCGCCATACCACTGTATTCATAGCTTAATATCCTTTTTGCTAAAGGGTGTTTAATGTTTACTTAATCTAGATATGATATAGTACATGCTGCCTTAGTTTTACTTAAGTTGAGCGAAATGCCGTATCCAAGATTATCGCCTGTATTTAATAATTGTGCTGTGCATGCCCTAACTCCAGAAATTTGTGCGGAGGTTGCTAAGTATGCAGCAAATGCAGATTTTAATAATCAGCATAATCCTGAGTATCAACGATTAAAAGATGTTTTTGCTACTTTTTATAGATATGACCAGGCTCGTTTTACGTGGCAGGAATTTTCTGACACGTTGAATTTTTATAATCCTTTTGACAAGCAACTTGTTTTGGGGCCTGTTTTACGTTTGTTTATGAAGGGCTCTATGACTGCTGACGCTAGGGATGAAGAAAGTTTTATTCGAGTGTTAGCGTTGGGAGCTGATGTCTCTGTAGAAGACTACATTGACCATTATACAGAAACGAGACACGGGCCCAACGGCCGCTACCGTACTGTTGCACCTGACGAGCTTTTCACATTCATCGCTAAACCTCTCGGTTTAAGCGTAGAATACCACCCGCAACAGGGCGGGGCGCGAGAGTCTCTTGCCGATAATCCAGTGGGTCAGGTTAGAATTTATCATTCTGGTGATACAGCAGGCACAGCAAGTGGCCACTGGGAAAGAGAGGCTGATAAAGCAACTTGCACAGACTATGAGCATGCAGCAGATACAAGGCTAACTTGCATTATGCCTTTGCTCGGGGAGTGTGAATTTCTTAATCAATATGGTATTAAGCTTTTGCGGGAGCACGTCGCACTAGTAGCGCCGGGGTATGCTGAGCCTCAAAATATAGCGTTAACAAGCGCGCAAATTAGCAAATATCTCTTAGCTGTAAATTATGTTCCTAGCGGACTGGCGATAGAGTTGGTAGGGGGCAACCTAACAGACGATACGCAGCGTTTTATTGACGATTACGCAGAATTCATGCCGATAGGCAGGATGCAGATTTTCGAAAACCATTTAAGGATGCCCAGCGCTTTTAGATCTCAGTTTAAATTGAACGCGCAAGAAGCAGGGCCTATGGCAGCACTCCTGGCTGGATTATCCCAGCAACAAATCGATGCACTCGCTAACCGAGATAGCATTGCTGTGCTGGGTCGAACGGCAAGAGCCCGCGTTGACAGAGCAATACGCTCAATACGAGCAGCGCGCGTGGATTTGGGCGATGGTGGTGTTGATGCCATTGGTGCTCGGGCTGATAACAGGATAGCAGACTTAACTGAACAGTTTAGTGACGTAGTTGAGGACTTAAGAATATTAGGTAAGCCGATAAGTAAGTACCCTCATCTTCAAATTGTACTTGATAAGAAAGTGAATGAAATTCGCAAGGCTGCTTTGGAGCAACAACGCCCAGCTCTTCTCGATGAGCTCCATTTTGATGCGTATTTATTTCGCTTTGCTGAGCTGGCTGCAACGCTGGAAAATGAGGGCGCTTCCACTGCAGCTCAAACTTTCATACAAACTTTAGAGGAGGCAAGAAATAGATTCTTGGAAGAAGATATTACTTTAGTAGATGGTAAAAGAATATTAAGAGAAGCTTGCGAAGCCGCGGTTGACGCAGCAGGACTTCAGCTGAGAGAGCATCCAGGTTGGCGTGCAATTTTTGCTCAATTTATAAGAAATATCGGGGTGGTTTTAGGGCAAGGCATAAGAAATGGATGGGCTAGAATGTTTGGCGTAGCTCCTGTAGTTCCAGTCGTTGATGATGCAGAAGTTGAGGATATAGGCTTGGATGATGAGCCAGAGGAAGTAGATAATCTAGGCAATTCTTTTGAAGAAGTATTAGATCGTTTTGAGGAAGATATAGTCCGCGGCCCCGGGCTGAGATGATAAAGAGGAATAAATCAATGTAGCCCGTATGGAGCGAAGCGGAATGCGGGAATGGCCAAGCAGTTTAATCTAGCTATTCCCTCTCCCTAGCCCTCACTACCATTAAGTTAAGAGACTTTGTCATTCCCGCGAAGGCGGGAATCTATCCCTGACTCGGGCTAGGAGCCACGGGGAAAATGGATCCCCGCCTTCGCGGGGACGACAGATTTTTGTTAACTTAATGACAGTGAGACCATGGCCCAACATGCATTTAATTGATGCCCTCGCGCTAATCACCCAATTCCATTATTTTTAAGTTTGCTGCCTGAATCCATCTGTGGGATAATTTTTTTCTTTAGTATCTCGCACAGGTGAGCAAATGGAACGGATGGATGAAAACAAGAATAAAGCACTAACAGCAGCGCTTGCACAAATTGAACGCCAATTTGGTAAAGGTTCCGTAATGCGCATGGGCGATAGCACCGTCGGGCGTGATATTGAAGCAATCTCTACAGGCTCATTAGGTTTAGATATCGCACTCGGTATAGGTGGCCTCCCCAAAGGGCGTGTTGTTGAAATCTATGGTCCTGAGTCTTCTGGTAAAACCACACTAACACTGCAAGTCATTGCCGAATGCCAAAAAGCAGGCGGCACAGCAGCGTTTATCGATGCAGAACATGCATTGGATCCAAGCTATGCTGAGAAGCTCGGTGTTAAAGTTGAGGAGCTACTCATCTCCCAACCTGATACCGGCGAGCAAGCACTTGAAATTACCGATATGTTGGTACGCTCCGCCGCGGTTGATGTGGTCGTGATTGACTCGGTTGCTGCATTAACTCCTAAAGCAGAAATCGAAGGTGAAATGGGTGACATGCATGTAGGTTTACAGGCACGCCTCATGTCTCAAGCGTTGCGTAAATTAACGGCTAATATTAAACGTTCCAATACATTGGTTATCTTTATTAACCAGATCCGAATGAAAATTGGCGTGATGTTTGGTAGCCCTGAAACCACAACAGGGGGTAACGCACTTAAATTTTACGCATCCGTTCGCTTAGATATACGACGCACCGGCGCTATTAAAAAGGGCGAAGAGACAATGGGTAGCGAAACGCGGGTAAAAGTGGTCAAGAATAAGGTTGCTCCTCCTTTTAGAACAGCTGAGTTCGATATCCTTTATAACGAAGGAATATCGCGCGAAAGTGAAATTATTAACTTGGCAACTCAATTAGGGCTTATTGAGAAAGCCGGAGCCTGGTATAGCCATAATCAAGAAAAAATCGGTCAGGGCAAAGAAAATGTTCGTCTCTATTTAAAAGAAAACCCACAACTTGCAGCCCAATTAGAGCAACAGATTCGCACCGAATATTTGGTTAAGAAAGTTCCAGTCGCTGAATCAATGGCTGAAGCGATAGATGAGTGAGGTTTTTACATGCGCCGTGCGCCTGCTAGCCAGGCGTGAGCATGGCGCATATGAGTTAACCAATAAATTATTAAAAAAAAATTATCCCGAAAGTGAAGCTCAGGATGCGGTGTTGGAATGCCAACGACTTGGCCTGCAAAGTGATGATCGCTTTGTTGAAAACATCTGCCGGGCGCGCATTCGCCAGGGCTACGGCCCCTTAAGAATTCGCCGAGAATTACAGGATTTACAGATTGACGTAGAGTTGATTAACCATACTCTGCAGCATGAGCAAGATAATTGGGTGACGTATGCCCTTGAGGTATGGAAGAAAAAATATAAAAATCAAACCGCGCTCTCTTACCCTGCTCTGCAAAAACAGAAGCAATTTTTGCTTTACCGAGGGTTTTCCACTGACACCATAGCAATGGTGTTTAAAGACATGATAACCAACTAAAGTTGTATAAAATGAAAAGTTCAGAAATCAGAAAAGCATTTATCGAGTATTTTGCCAAACAAGGCCATCAAGAGGTTGCGTCCAGCTCCTTGGTACCTGCGAATGATCCGACCTTATTATTCACAAACGCTGGCATGGTCCAATTTAAAGATACCTTTTTAGGCCTTGAGTCGCGTCCATACACCCGTGCTGTGAGCTCCCAGCGTTGTGTCCGTGCTGGCGGCAAACACAATGATTTGGAAAACGTAGGCTATACAGCCAGGCATCATACTTTTTTTGAAATGCTGGGTAATTTTAGTTTTGGAGACTATTTTAAACGTGAAGCCATCGCTTATGCATGGGAGTTTTTGACCAAGGTTTTAAAACTGCCTGCCGAGCGCTTGTGGGTCACCGTATACCAAGATGATGATGAAGCTGCCGACATATGGCTAAAAGAAATGAATGTTTCGCCAGAACGCTTTTCGCGTTGTGGAGACAAAGATAATTTTTGGTCAATGGGCGACACAGGCCCCTGCGGACCTTGCACAGAAATTTTCTATGATCATGGCGCGGATATTCCCGGTGGCCCACCAGGCTCACCAGAGGCTGATGGTGATCGATACATCGAAATTTGGAACTTAGTATTCATGCAGTTTAATCGCGACAAACAAGGGAAGCTGCACCCCTTACCTAAGCCATCTGTAGATACTGGCATGGGGCTTGAACGTATCGCGGCTGTTGTGCAGGGCGTTCATAATAATTATGAAATCGATAGTTTCCAACACGTGATTCGTGCTATTGGAACACTGCCTAAAAATATTGAGATTGAACTAGAGCATCCATCATTAAAAGTTATCGCAGATCACATTCGTGCTTGTTCATTTTTGATTGCTGACGGTGTTGTGCCAAGTAATGAAGGGCGAGGTTATGTGCTGCGCCGTATCATTCGAAGAGCTGTACGTCATGGTAATAAATTGGGCTTACAAACGCCTTTTTTCCATCAGTTGGTCAAACCATTAACCGAAGTTATGGGAGACGCTTACCCAGAATTGATAAAGCACCAAGCACAAATCGAGCGCGTTTTAACCCAAGAAGAAAATCAATTTACACGTACGCTCGAACAAGGTTTGCGTTTATTACAAGAGCAAATTCAAGGGCTAAAAGGCAAAGAAATAGCCGGCGATGTAGCTTTCAAATTATATGACACCTATGGTTTTCCACTTGATTTGACAGCAGATATTGCGCGTGAGCATGGCTTGCAAGTAGATATGGAAGGGTTCAATCAGTACATGCAGCAGCAACGTGAGCAATCCCAATCAGCCAGTCAATTTACTGTTGATTATTCAAGCCCGAAACAACTAGTGGCTGAATCCACGTTTCACGGTTATGAGCAAGATGCTATGCAAAGCAAGATAATAGCAATGCTTTGTGATGGGAGTGATGTTAAAAAAATAACTGCTGGGATGAAAGCCGCCATTGTATTGCAAGACACGCCTTTTTACGCCGAAAGTGGCGGCCAAGTTGGAGATCGAGGCCAGATTATCGGCCCCAAAGCCACGTTTCGTGTCGATGATACACAAAAAATGGGCCAAGCGATTGTACACTACGGCGAACTCGTGAAGGGTGAGCTAGAGTTGGAGCAAACGGTTAAAGCTGAGGTGGATGTTGCAAGGCGGGATGCTATTCGCTTAAATCATACCGCAACACACTTATTGCATGCGGCTTTAAAGACCATCGTAGGCGAGCATGTACAACAAAAAGGTTCGCTGGTTGACGCAGAGCGTGCTCGATTTGATTTTTCTCATCATGAAGCATTAACGGCAACCCAACTTCAGCAATTAGAAACATTAGTAAATGATAAAATTCGCGCCAATGATGAAGTCGTTACTACGCTGATGAATATCGACGAAGCAAAGCAGAGCGGGGCCATGGCCTTGTTTGGTGAAAAATACAGTGACATGGTTCGGGTACTGTCATTAGGCGATTTTTCTAAAGAGCTGTGCGGTGGTACGCATGCAGGGCGAACAGGCGATATTGGTCTTTTCAAAATTATCGCTGAATATGGTGTAGCCAGCGGCGTGAGGCGCCTTGAGATAGTAACGGGTAATTATGCATTAGAGCGCGTGCAAGAGCAGCAGCAACAGCTTGATACGATTGCGCAACTACTCAAAACCACCTCCAGCAGTGTCATGGAGAAAGTGACCCAGTTTTTGCGCGAGACCAAGCAACAAGAAAAAGAATTAACCAGCCTTAAACAAAAATTAGCTGCACAGTCTGGCAATGCGCTGTTATCTGAAGCAAAAAAAATCGGCGATGTTAATTTATTAGTCAAACAAATGGACAATGTAGATGGTCAAGAGTTAAGAACGATGTTGGATCAACTAAAATCTAGCATGGATAACGCGGTAATTGTCTTGATTAGTATTTCAGAACAAAAAATGAACGTAATAGCCGGTGTAAGTAAAAGCATATTAGGCAAAGTGCCGACAGCAGCAATGCTCGTGAA
The DNA here is from genome assembly GCA_964648115.1 of uncultured Legionella sp. Taxonomy (GTDB): domain Bacteria; phylum Pseudomonadota; class Gammaproteobacteria; order Legionellales; family Legionellaceae; genus CAZYME01. The sequence goes on along the minus strand of CAZYME010000010.1, from coordinate 45,337 downwards.
GCATTTATGCGGTAAAGGCGGTGGCCGAGATGATATGGCCCAAGGTGGCGGGCCCGTGCCAGATGATTTGGTGGAAAAAATAATTCACATTGGTGAAATGATTAAGATGAAGAGGTAGCTATAGTATACTGCACCTAATTTTAATCATATGGTGAGTATTTATTCATGAAAAAAGAAGAGTTAATTAAATTTTTCCAAAACCAATTCGAGTTACAGAAGAGGATTATTCTGGAATATATAAATAGCCCAAAAATTCTCCGAGAGCCAGTGATGGCCGAGCTTTTTAAACGCACTAACATGCAAATGTCGCTTCTAATCCAGATAGTCAAGAGATTAGAGACTGAATCACGCCTTGAGATTGGGGGCTATCGAGATTGCTATGAACGTCAACAAGAGATATGTAAAGAAATCCATAGTGCACTATGGCTGAAATTGCTGCCGCTTTCTAATGATTGTCTACCTGATATAGGGGTGTTGCCGGCGTTGCCTGATGTTGAGACATTAAAGTTAGATTCATCTAGAAAGAGAAAAGCGGATTCACCTCCTCCTTCATATGAGATGGCTTTACGCAGCATGTTGCAATTACCCCAAAATGCGCAGCAAGCTGCTGTGGCATTAAATGGGCCCCCATCCAAAAGACAGAAAATAAAGCTGCCTCGAATGGCTACAAACTTAGCTGGTGGGCAGACATCACACCTCCTCTTTCCTCCCCCCTCCCGAAGCAACAGCGGTGGAGACCTTACAGTTTTAGATCCGGAGGTTCTGACACAGCAAGTTTCGGGGTTAATAGGCAGGAGGGGTAACATCCTCTAATAAGCCAAGCCCATTGCCTTTGATACCATCCTATTGCATGATAGGACAGTACTCACAAATAAGGATATTTATGAACAATGGGCTGCTCAATCTTTTCGCCAACATCATCGTTTTTGGGCTAGTGATGTGGTTAGTAAATGCCTTCATCCCCATGCCAGGCGCGATCAAAAGTTTGCTAAATATTTTGGTTCTAATCGTACTAGTAATTTACGCGCTACAATTTTTCGGGATTATCCACACGGTCATCCCAATGTACAGAATTCTTAAATAAACACAAAAAAATCAAATCATGTAGCCCGTATGGAGCGAAGCGAAATGCGGGATCACATTCCCCGCATTTTCCTATACAAAGCAAACGGCAAACAACGAATAACCCCCATAATAAATCGCCAAAAAAATGGATGATATATCATATGCCTATTACCCTTTAAAGCCTTCCAACACGCCTGAGCACAAGCCCTAGGGGGAGACGCATAAAAAATACCCGGTTCCCCATAAGTCACATGAGTATCAATAAAACCAAGTCTCGCAATCGTGATATGCCTCTTAGCTGAGGCAGCCTGCTGCAAACCCTGCAAATAAATCTCGATCGCGGCCTTACTAGCCCCATAAAGACTATTCTTGGCTCGCCCCCTACAAGCAGCAACCGAACTTACAAAAAGTATCCGATGCTCCGACTGTTTTTTATGCCAATAAGCATCAATCAACTGAGCAGTACTGGTAATATTCACATTTACCAATTCAGCAATATTTTTGCTATTCAACTTGTCATTGTTAAGCATCACGCTATGCGCAATAAACAAATCAATATTTTTATGATGCTCTAAAATTTTTATTAACTGATTGATATCATGAGCAAAATCTGCAGTTATAACATCACAGTGCACCTGATAGCGCAAAGCAATATCAGCAGCAATGACAGCAAGCTGCGGCTGATGACGACCAACCAGTAATAAAGCATGCCCAGCTTGAGCTGCAAGATGCGCAAATTCTTTCGCAATAACCGATGTAGCCCCTAAAATTACCCACGTTCTTTTGCTCATTTATTTAACAACCTTTTACTAAGATCAGAGCTCATTGGACTATCATGGGCGGCCAAAATATCACAAAATTTATCGTGTTTAGGGTACATCTTAGTGAATTGCTCACGGCTCAAGAGCAAATCTTTTGCGAGATATATTTTTCCCTTCAATGAGGCAATAAGCTCGTTCATAGCAGTAATCGCGAGACGTGCTTGCTGATTGTGGATAAAATCAATCGCTAAAGTAAACCCTGGTTTGGCAAACGACAACAACCCAGGCCCAGCTTCCGTAAAATATTTTAAAACAGCAAGCGTTGGTGTCGCTCGATGAGAACGGATAATCGCTAATAAAGATTCCAGCGTAGTACTAGCATTCTCCTCATCAAACACAGCCTGAAACTGTAATAACCCCTTTTTCCCATACCAACGATTCCAATGGTTAATAGCATCCAGCGGATTATTAAATTGCCAGAGCGGTAAGTGTTGTATATCAAGACTCGCTTTTTGATAATAAAAGCGATTAAATTGCTTCATTACAGCATGATTGATAAACCGCGCAGGCAAATTAGGCACGGTATATCGGCGTTTAGGGCCTTGGATAGCTTTATCATTATTTGCTACATGCTGAGCTAGCGAAAGTAGGGCGCGTGGTTGATTCAGCAAATCCAGCCAAGCCACCTGATAATCATATTGCAGACCTTCAACTTGCATATAATGTAAAAGCTCAGAGAGGGAAGTAAATTTCCTTGTTTGTTTAGCTACAAAACGCGAAGCTTTACGCAACCGGATAGCTACTCTTTTAATCATCCCCGTCAAACCCAAACCGGCTATCGTTGCATGAAAAAGCGCTTTATTTTCTGTAGGACTACATCTCAGCGTTTTATCGCTGAGCTGCAATTCAATCCACTCAATATGATCCCCAAATGTGCCTGCATGCGGGTTATTTTTGCCATGAACATCATTAGCCACACCACCAGCGACAGTGGCATGCATAGTGCCGGGTAAAACAGGGGGGATGAATTTTGGATCCAGTAAAAACAAATCAGAAAATGTTACCGCACCCTGACATACAACGATTCCAGTCGTTGTATCAAAAGAAAGCATATTATTTAAACGACTAGTTTCAATAATCATGCCCTTATGATTTACACAGCAATCACTATAACTTAGCCCATTCCCACGCACGAGCAAATCACCATTATGCATCATAAAAATTTTAGAGAGCTGCTCCTCATTATCCGGACGAACGCTATGGGCCATTGTTTTAATAGCCCGACTAAAATTCGAAAATGGCTGTTTTTTACGTTGCATAGGCTCAATATCAAGAAAAAAATCCTTCCATAGTCTCGCACAGAATTCTCAAATAAACACGAAAAAATCAAATCAATATAGCCTCTATGGAGTGAAGCGGAATGCGGGATCACAACCCCGCTGAACGATTAAATGAAATTTTTACAAACCCAGGCCATCTCGAGATCTTCAATGCTGACTAGTAACAGCGGTACCCTGGGGCAGAACCAAGTGAAATGATGGCTGAAAAAGCAACAGTCTTAGGTGCTCTGTACCGTGAGTAGTTTGCCTCCCAACTATTGAATAATAAACCCCCACAAAGAACAGCTAGTTAAAAGTAGGTTGGCGTTATTCGCCCAACCAATGCTTAATGCATTCTATAGTTTCCTCAGCCACTTGCATTAACTGCTTATATAATGCATTTAACTCCAATGAATGCCCTGCTTTTCGATAGCGCTCAAGATATTGACAAGCATACTGCAGCTTTATTGTCCCACAATAAATAGCGCCTCCTTTCATCCGGTGCGCTGTTTTCTCAACAAGCTCCCAATCATTAGCTTTATAGGCTTTTTTGATAGTTTGTATGTCTTCTGGTATCGCCTTATCCAACATAAGTTGAAGCATTTCACGCAGCAATTTTTCGCTGCCTATTCTTTCAATGGCGCTATTGATATCAAGAACGGAAAATTGATCAAGTTGAAACAGCTCTTTTTCATTATCAGGTAAATCTAGTCCTAGCCTTGGAGATCCAGAGGTCGAATCCATAGCAGCCATTGATAGCAGTTTATTACCGTCCCCGATACCGGCATCTGTATCCGCGTCCCGAGATTCGATCTTGGTATCCAGAGATGTTGCTACATCGCCCGATAAAAATTGATTAAGTATTTTTCGTAACGTTGTTAAGTTAATTGGCTTAGTAAATACACCATTCATCCCAGATTTAAACCCTCTCTCATTCGCACGTCCATGAGCTGTTAAACCGACAATAGGCACAGGATTTTTATGAAGTGCAACCTCATCTTTACGAACTAGGCGAGTCAACTCATGCCCCGAGATACCCGGCAGCCCCACATCAGTGAGAATAAGATCAAACTCATTTGACCGCGCCAACTCCAATGCCTGTTCCCCATCAGAAGCAGACATAAACCGACAACCAGCCTTAGCTGCAATAGATTCAACCATATGTCGCGCAATCTCGTTATCCTCCACTAATAAGATATATGGTGCATTATCCGTGGAATTTTGAGTCTGATTCAAAAGCGGTTCTTTTACTGGATGATGCAAATCGTTTATAGAGCTGGAAGCTGAGTGCGTCGATTTTGAAGCAACAGGCTTACCAATTTTACACGACATGTCAAAATAAAAAGTAGTACCAACCCCAACCTTGCTTTCTAATTTAATCGTACTACCCAATAATTTTGCATAAGATTGGGCAATGTGGAGGCCCACACCATGCCCTGTATATACACCTTTATAAGAGGGGGATGCACGAAAAAATCGGTCGAATACCTTTTCTTGAACATCAGGAGGGATCCCAATCCCAGTATCTTTAACACCAAAGCGAATCAGTGCAATATTTTTAGATTTCTCCAGGCAATCAACCTCAATATTCACTTGCCCTTTTTCAGTAAATTTAATCGCATTACCCAGCAGGTTTAACAAAATACGGTGAATTTTGGTGCGATCACTAATAATAAATACAGGAGCCTTCTCATCAATCTTGATATTCAAATCAAGTTTTTTTAATGTAGTCGTCGGCAACTCAAGCTGAACAATATCATTGATACAATCACGAAGCTCAAACGTCTCTTTGTGAATATCATGCTCATTAGCATTATCCGCTGACACCACATCTAAAATACCATTTAGCATATTTAACAACTGCTCACCACTTTGATATACCCAACGAGCATATTGTTTTTGCTCAGGGGTGAGGGCATTTTCTTCTAAAAGCTGAGCCATACCAACAATGCCACCTAGCGGAGTACGAATATCGTGGCTCATATTAGAAATGAATTCAGTTTTAGCGTGATTTGCGGCTTCTTTTTGGGCGGCAAGTATTGCTAGGCTGTCCCTTTCATTTCTTGCCAACTCTTCTTGTCTCTTTATTTCTGTCACGTCCATGGCAAATCCGATCATGCCAATAACATTGCCATTATCATCATATATGGGCGACTTCTGGGAGGAGTATGTTTTTTCACCATTTGGAGCGACAATTTTTTCTTCTTCAATAAGCGTAATATTTTCGTTCATTACCTTATTATCGACCTCATCAATCAAGCTAGCGGAGCTTTTATCTTTTAAGATTTCAAAAATAGTCTTACCTACAAACTCCTCTGGTGACTTGAAACCTAAATTTTTTGCTTGATTTAAATTACCTCCCAAGTACTTTCCTGCTCGGTCCTTCCAGAACACGTAGGGCATCACATTGAATAATATTTCAAGTATTTCATCATAGTTTTTCATTTTTGGATATTTTATGCGCATATGGTATAGTGCCTGCTATCTTGTGTTCAATTAATATTACACCTCTTATGTGTGGTTACAATAATTAACACCATCAGAAAACAGTGTGAGGAAGAAATGGTAGACATATTTTTATATAACGTTGTATATATCAAATGTGACTTTTCAAAATTACGCCACCGCGCTGATCAAAAAATGGTTTTGATTGGTAGCCCTTATTGCTTAAATGAATTGAGCACCGCGAATCGCTCCTGCTTTGATGCAATTCACCAAATTTCCAGGGATTTTCATCAAATAGACTTTGATGAAGTTGATGAAATAGTATCTTCGTATGTTGCTACCTATGGCGCACAGAATATTAGGTTGTTAACAAATGAAGATAGTACACAGTTGGTATGCGCTAGCCTTCGTGAGAAATATGGGATTCATGGTCATTTGGCTGATGTTTTATTGCCATTTGTAAACAAAGTAATATCAAAAGATAGGTTGGGTGATGTTGTTAGAATGCCTAAATACATCAAATTTGATAAATCCCAATATCTAAAGAATAAAGATTCTTATCTTGCAGAGCTTATAGGCAAACTGGGTTTCCCAATGTTTGCTAAACCTATAGATCTTGTCAGTAGTGTCGAGACTCATTTCATCCCCAACCTAGACATACTTACAACTGTCGCAGATAGGATTATCGCCCACCCCTATGAATTTGAAATTGATGAATTTATTGATGGTGAATTATTTCATTGTGATGCAATGATTATTAATGGTGCTGTAAAATTCTTTATGATAGGCAAATGCAGCTTTGCGCTCTCAAGATTTTTTGATGGAAAACCTGTCGGTAGTATCCCAATTATAGATCAGCAACAATTTAACGCTTTAAAGTCTTTTTGTGAAAAAGTATTCAAAAAATTAGATTGCCCCTCAGGTGCGTATCATTTGGAAGCTTTTTTAGATAGGAAAACGCAAGAATTCATTTTCCTTGAGGTCGGTGCGCGAACAGGTGGTGCACTTATTACAAAGGTGTATGAAAAACTATTTGATCTTAATATTGAAGAAACAAACTTTCTAATCCAGATGGGATTAATTGATGATTTAAATATTGCAAATAAAGATATTTATGCCGGTTTTTTAAATTTTCCGAAAATAAAAGGTACTGTGGTGGAGTTAATGCCGCCTGATCTTGATATAGCTAATGAATTCATTGAGTTTGTAAAGCCAGGGGACAAGCTAGATCAGGCTCAAAATTTGTTGGATATTTCCTGCAGTATTATTTTTTGGGACGAATCGTATAAAAAAATAGACACAGCATTCGAGTTTTTGAAGAACTATAAAATACTACATGTTAAAGCGGATAATATAATTACCGACCAGCCAGTGCAAATGGCATAGTATCATTGATATATTCACCTTATCAATTCATGCTATTCCTGCTTGCGGTGGCAACCTAGAACTACGTTTCGTCATCATGCTCTAGAGGTGATTCTTGTTTGGGTTCAATGATAAGTAAGGTGGCGTCAAAAGTGAGAACGCCTAGTAAAATGGCGTTGATGATACGGGTGCTGCTTACTTTGTAGTAGTTATCGTTGGTAAAAGGATTTTTTCTGAAAGGATCTGCTACTACAATCAGTTTGTGGTGTTCATCATAGCCACATAACACTACGAAATGTCCGCATGGTTCACCTTGGATGTCGTCGAAATACGATTCTCCGTCGGACGTGAAGCATTCGCGGGAGCTTCTATAGAGGTAGGTTGAGCTTAGGCCTGTCAAAAGTGGAATTTTTTGATCGAAATAATATTTAAGGGTTTTTACATCAAGGGTTTTAAACCGTACGTTGCCACCAAGTTCTAGAAACTCTAGGTAGCCTTTGGTGACTTGGGTTATGCCTTTAGAGTGCTTAAATTTATTCTGACTTTTTAGCTTCGTGGCTAAAATTTCACGCGAAACCCGGCTCTTTTTAAACCATGTCGGGTCAAATATCTTCATGTTGTTAACGAGGATAGTTGCGTCGAACCCTTGCATTAGCGCATGTTTCCCTAACAGAGAGCTCAATGTACCACCAGACATAGAGCGCTCCACAGAATCTATAATGTCAGTTAATGGTAAATCTAAACCATAGTGGCGATAGACTGCGTGTAAACAAGTCGCGCCGCAGGTTTCATCGTTAGGTTGGGTATCGATAGTTAAGTTAATCATGGGTGTTTCCGCAATGGAATCTATGTGTTTATTCTAGGATACAGGATAAATATTGTCAAAATAAAGACCTGTCTGATATTTATTTGGGCTGTTATGGTGGGTTTCAGGGTTTTCAATACAAAAAATATGACGAATTTTTAAATATTGTCACCATATATGGACATAGTTGAATGAGCCCGCATTTTTCGTTGTTTCTTGCGGGCTGTCTGTGTTCAGCTACATTGTGCACTTGCTCCAAATTGAAGTGACGCAGCAATTTCACTAAATTTTGCTAGAATTTGATCACGATTTTTAGCGGTATTGTCTAGATTTTCTTGCGTGATAATCTTTGCTGCTACCAATTTTTCGACTGTTGTAGATTTAGGCCCATGCTCTGCTATTTCGGAGGCTGTTTCTTGATGTCTATTTTCGTGTTTGAAAGCAGCTTGCAGCTTATCAGGCTCGACGTATTGTGATAGATGAGGCATTAAAAGTTTCAAGGCTTCAACTCTTCCGAATTCCGCTATTTGATGAAATACGGTGTCGTCGTCGATGTCACCTTGCTGAATAAGAGGGGAAAATAGCTTGCTATCATGTTCGGTAATGGCCCAACAAATCAGCTCAAAAATAGTAGGATGTTTCATTGCCACATGTAAAATATTTTCTTTGGTATTCGTTTCAGGGCTAACATAGCTTAACTCGGCTAGCGTCGTCTTTTGCTCATCATAATAAAGTAGCAATGCTTGGACGTCGTCGTAATCTCCATCATATACAGCGCACTGAAGAGGACTGTAATTTTCATTTTTGGGATCTTCAGATTTCTCTTTATATTCAGCTAAAATTTGCTCAATCGTTTTCATGCGTTTTCCTTAAAAAAGACTTTGGTTATTAAGGTTTTTATGACATAGATCCTAAAGCAATTTGTGGTTCCAAATTGGACTCCAGATTGTTTCATAATGGATTGTTTAGCGCAAGATTAGCTGTTGGGTCAATGACCCAACCTACCTTATATATAGTACTAACCAACCTCGGGGTAGGTTGATGGCTGGATTATGGTGGCTCATTGATTGAAAAATGGCTTCGACCGCTACCCAGTGGGGCTCTTTTACCTCCGGGTCTACGTCTGCAATTAAAACGCTATTTTGGATTGGATCCCAATCTATAAGTGGCGAGTAGTGGGGATTTTTTGAGGGATGAGGAGTAGTGTATCCAAAGTCATCTTGCTGGTAATTTACAATGACAACAGATCGCATGGTTCGAAATGCGTTTTGTATATCATGCAAAAATATCGGTAAATTTTCGGGGAAGCTGCGCCTAGTCACGACCTCAATGTGGTCACCATAAATTAGCTGGGAAATGAATTGCAGCTCGTGTAGTGCCATTCCTCGAGCTAAAAATTGATCAACAGGCATCCACTCTGAAAAATTGTTATTTATCCATTCGGATTCTTGTTTGAGTGGGAGTCCAAAACCCATCGTTGCAAGAGCTATTGAGGCGGGGCCACAAGTAGCGTCAGTGCTTTGGCGAAAGCCGGCATTATAAATCTGTAGTATTTTATGAAAAGGATTGTTCATTCAACGAGGCCTTAAGCAGTGTGCCACAGGCTAAAAAAGCATGCTTTTTCAAGCATGCTTTCTGGTAAATATTAGTTTGTAGCTGCAGGTGGAGTAGTGCTGCCTTTCATTTTTGCGCACTTTTTAGCAGTTTGCATTGAAACGCCTGTACCTTTGCAGCTGTTTTTGCCTTTGCAAGCATTGACAGCAGTTTTGCAGTCACTTTTTCCTTTGCATGAGTTAACGCCATAGCAGGGAGCTTTAGTGCTGGCTGCATTTGCTACAGTTGATGTTACAGGTGCAATTACAAATGCTATTGCAGCTGCAGTTGCGATGGCTCCAACCAATTTCTTTGTACTCATAAAAACTCCCTTTAATTGAATAAAATTTTATTGGCAGGATTATCCTAACATAGAATTTTTTATTTACCAAAGTTATTAAATATCAAACAATTACCTCAGCAATTACCCCTGCAGTTATCCAACCTTTCAATAAAGAAGCTGCATGCATACCAGCACTTTGTTCATCTATCCACTGACAAAGGCCTTCACATAACTCACCGAATGTTGATTGTTTTATCACCATATCTATAGCCCAGGCTTCATCTTCTGATAATGAAGCAAATTGGCTCATTAATTCATTACGCCAGAACAGCCAGTCTACTGGTGGGTTTTGTTGGGGTTCTGGAGGAGCTTGCTCGTCGGTAATGGTTTGCCAGATTTGAATGGTGTTCCAGGATAAAGATAAGCGGTGTACGGATGGGTGGATGTGTAAACGCATGGTAATCCAAGCTTCAGGAGGGACGTTTTGCATGTCTTCGAGTTGTAAAACAGAGCCGTTTGCTGCATCGAAAACGAGAGCCATGGTCCATTCGAGCCTTGCTAGTTCGGATAAGTAAGGGAATTCTTTGTAGGGTGAATGTATTTGCATAAAATCAGCTAGCCGATCACCAAACCAGCGGATTGAGCGGAAGGGGGAAGGGTGGGCATCGATGTAGGCAAAACAAAGCTCTTCAAATTGCTCATAACCTAGATAGTTTTGTAATACAGGATAGGTGGCGATGAGAGCCTCGTGGAGGCGAGCTCTATAGGCGCTTTCATAAATACCTAGGCGGATATCCGCAGGGACCTTGCAGGTGCCAACGACATGGTTAAAAATGTCTGGATTTGAGTGTAATAAGTAGTTTTGAAATTTAGTTTCCACGTCTAGTAATTTGCTCATAGGGTTTCCTTTTCAAAATACGTATTCGCGGGAGCTATTATTGCTTTTGCAATTTCTTTTGCGCGGTTTAGTTCGGTTAGTAATTCTGAAAGGGGAGGGATATTGTCGTCGCGTTCTATCATGGTAGAAATGGCTCCATGATGGCGTATTGTTTCAGCATATAAATCCCATACGGGGTCGATAATGTCATTATCATGGGTATCAATCATATAATCGCCCATATCAGAGTGGCCAGCTAAATGGATTTGGTAAATCCTATCGCTTGGAATCGCCGTGATGTAATCAATGGGGTTGAATTCATGGTTAATGCCACTTACGTATATATTGTTCACATCTAGTAACATGAGGCAATCGGCGCGCTCGATAATTTCCCTCACAAACTCCCACTCTGGCATTAGGGAATCTTGGTAGGCAATATAGCTAGATACGTTTTCTATGAGTATTTGTCTTCCTAAAAAATCTTGTACCTGTCGAATGCGGCTCGCTACATGATCAATAACTTCTTCTGTGTAGGGTAGGGGTAGTAGGTCATGGATATTTTTGTGGTGTACGCCTGTCCAACATAGATGATCAGATAGCCATTGGGGTTGAATGCGTTGGGCTAAGTTGTTGACATGTTTTAAATAATCCCAATCAATGGGGTCGCAACTTCCAATAGACATGGAAACACCATGCATAACCATGGGATAGTGTTCACGAATTTTATCTAAGAAATACAAGGGTTTCCCGCCTGGAACCAGGTAGTTTTCAGTAATGACTTCAAGCCAATCTATGGCGGGTTTTTCCTCTAGAATCGTTTCGTAATGCTCTGTTCTAAGCCCTAACCCAAAACCCAAGTAAGGTTTTTTTTGTGACCGCTCATTACCCTCGCCGCAGGACGTCGGCGAGAGGAGGTGGGGTGGAGTTAATTTTTTTTTAAGCATTATAGGATTTAGCCTCGTGTGGCTGTGATTGTGAAGTTGATAATGACCTGGTCTTTTATTTCTTTGGTGCTAGCCCATTCACCTTTTCCCACACCAAACCAGGAGCGCTTTATAGTGGTGGTTCCTTCTGCATGGGCACTTGTTTTGGATAACGGTTCAGCAGAAAAAAATAATTTAATCGGAATGGTTTTATCGCGAATAGTTAATGTTCCGCGAGCTTTATATTTATCCTTCCCCATTTTGGTAAACGAGCTTGCTTTGAAAATCGCTTGAGGAAATAGCTTTATATTAAACCAATCTGCTGTTTTAAGCGTGTCTGCTACCTCTTCGTAAGAGGCGGTTACAGAGCCTATATCAACTGTTACCGTTATATGGCTTGCATTAAGTTGCTCAGGATCAAAACTAATATCGCTGGTGAATGATTTAAATTGGCCTTTGACCGGAGAGTTATTTTGCGTGGCAGTAAACGTTATGGAGCTTTTCTCAGGGATCATTTTCCAGCTCGCAACATCAGCACTAGCGATTAGTGGGAGTAATCCTGTAATTAAAAAAACTAATTTTCTAATATTTTTCATGGCCATAGCATCCTCTGCATAATGTTATCATGTATCATAATGTTTTTTGGTATGCCTCAAGTTCAATATTAATTTTTACTTCATCCCCTAAGCCAGGCGATAAGGTATTGATATTAAAGTCGCTGCGTTTGAGTTCTGTATCTGCGCTAAAGCCTACAGACATTCTATTAGATATTGGATTTTGGCCTACTTTATTGAGGGTAGCATTTAGAGTGATTGGTTTGGTGACTCCGCGTACGGTGAGCATTCCGGTAATTTTCGCTGATCTTTTGCCTGTCATACTGATTTTATCACTGGTAAACGTGGCGAGCGGGAATTTCTCTGTATAAAAGAAAAGTTTGGTTCTTAGATGTTTATCTAATTCGGGGACACCTGTTACGACTTGGGCAACATGAATAGTTACGCTAACTTTACTGTTTTGTGGCTTGGCTTTGTCTAGTTCTAAGGTGCCATGCACCATCCATTTTCCGGAGGGGTTAGAAAATCCAAAATGGTCAATGTGCCAGAGAACATAGGAATGTTGGGGATCAATGGTGAAAGGTTCTAGTGATGCTAGGGCTTGGGTAAGGGGGGCCAGTAGTAACGAGAAGAACACAACAATCCAAGTGAAAGTCCGTTTCATTAAATGCTCCATGCAATATGTAACTAGGGTTTAAGGGTTCCGCCGGCTAATTTATCGCAAGTCCCAGTAGGTAATAAAATGAAGGCATCGGGCTGTTTATCTTTGATGGAGGAGCCTGCACAGGAGGCTTTTGCGGTTTGACAGTCATTCATGCCGGCTTTGACGATACCGTAGCATTTTTCCATTTTCACAGCGGCGTTGGCGTTGGTACTAGTTATGCAGGTACTTATTGCTGAAAGAGCAAGCAAGCTTGTCATTGCAGATTTAACAATTTTATCCAGATCCATGGAATGTCTCTTGTTAATAAGATGCAGCGATCATTAGCATATAGTTATTAAAAATGGAATATTTTAATTAAATTAACGCGAGTTTTGGATAAGAAAAAAGAAGAAATATATGTAGGTTGGGTCATTGACCCAACAACTGCGCGAAGCGCCTAAACCCGTAATGTGGCGGGAACAAACCGGGAGTCCATTCCCGCATTCCGCTGCGCTCAATACGGGCTACATTGATCTGGTGAGAATTTACGGTGTCGTTACTACTTGGTCTTCTAGCTCTGTGGCCTGGCCTACATTACTTCCAGGAGCTGGTCTAAAGAATTTGAAAGCTGCGTATGCTGGGGCAATTGTTGCCACTGCTGCAACGGCTGCTGCAGCAATGATTCCAGCGGTAGGGAGTGCAATAACTGAGGCTAATGCTAATATGACTACGATCAGAGAAGCTATTGCGGCTGCTAATGAGAGTGCTGCTGCGGCGTATAGTAGAAAATTATAGTTTGGTTCTGCTTGGCCAGTTGGAAGAGGGGAGCCTGGTTGCTCCAAGTGTTCTGTTGTGGCTTCAGATTCATTTCTTGGTAAATCTTCGATGTAGTCATTCAGTGCAGAATTTTTTTGTCTCTGGTCGGATAATGTGGTTAGAAAGAGCTCTTTGAACTTGTCGGAGTATTCTGCTTTCTCAAATTCTCCATTAAGCCGTTCAAGAAATAATGGCGCATGTTTACGATTCCAAACGATGGAGCCATCCAGAGCGTGATGCAAGAACTTCCAGGCTTTTATAGGTGTCAAGTTACCATCGTATAAAGCATTCTTTGAATAAGTAATATAAACACAAGGTGCTATTAGTTCTGGATCAAGATCCCTTTTCTCTTCAAGAGCGCTGCATAACTCGCGCAATGCCGGCCCTAATTCATTCCGAGATTCTGCAAAAACCCCTGCATCTAGCAGTTTTCTAGTAGAATCTATAAACTCTCGCAATTTCATGGTGCAGCCTCAATAGTAGATGAATTTAAACGCGCATTATACGCTATTTGTTTGTTTTTAAAACAAATATTTGCTTGTTTGCCTTACAGCGTTAATTTTTAACCTTGAAATGCCAACACGCCCAGGGTATATAATGGTCTTTTTTTAACGACTTTTATTTATGCGCTATCTCTATACTTTTTTTCTCTATTTATTATCTCCTCTCTTTATATTACGTTTGTATTTGAAAGGCCGTAAGTTGCCTGCTTATCGTCAGCGTATTTTAGAGCGTTTTTCGCTTGGTAAAGGGGTAGTGAATACGCCTGTTGATGTTTGGTTGCATGCAGTATCTTTGGGGGAGGTTGTTGCAGCCACACCTTTGATTGATGCCCTGTTGGCTAAGAAGTGGCGGGTGCTTGTCACTACGATGACCCCTACGGGCTCGCAGCATGTTATTAAGCGTTTTGGTGAGCAGGTTGAGCATCAGTATGTTCCTTATGATTTTCCTCAGGCAGTTCGACGGTTTTTCAAAAATACTAAGCCGCGTTTGGGCATTATTATGGAAACCGAGTTGTGGCCTAACTTAATTTATCAGGCAAAACGCATAAAGATGCCGTTGGTGCTGGTCAATGCACGTTTATCTGACCATTCTTTTAAAAGTTATGAAAAAGCTCGGTTTATGTTTAAGCCAGTGCTGAATCAATTTACTGCAATTTTTGCGCAAAGCGAGGACGATGCTAAGCGTTTTATTGCGTTAGGAGCTGCTGAGGATTTGGTTCAGGTATTAGGGAATATAAAATTTGATTTGCAGATGCGAATTTCTGCTAGCAAAGATTGTGAGCAATTAAAAAATCAATGGGGAAAAGAGCGTACAGTTGTTATCGCTGCGAGTACGCATAATGATGAAGAGAAGCAGATTTTATCGCGTTTGAGTAAGCTTAAAGCTGTGATACCTGATGTAGTGTTATTAATTGTGCCGCGGCATCCTGAGCGTTTTGATGAGGTTTATCAATTGAGTGGAGCGCAGGGTTTTACTACTGGGCGGCGTAGTCAAGCTGCGACTATTGATAATCATACTGATGTGATTGTTATTGATTCCATGGGTGAATTGCTGAGTTTTTATCAAACCAGTGATTATGCTTTTGTGGGTGGGAGTTTGGTGCCTATAGGTGGGCATAATGTTTTGGAGCCTATAGCGGTTCAGGTGCCTGTGTTTACTGGGCCTTATATGAATAACTCTAAGGCGATTTGTCGCGATTTGTGCGCAGCAGAGGCGCTGGTTATGGCTGAGGGCGTTGATGAGTTAATCGCTGCTATTGGGGTGATGCATGGCAATAAAGCGAAGCGGCGGCAGCAGATTGCAAATGCTTCAAGGGTGTTGGAGGCTAATAAGGGGACAGTGGGGCGGTATATGGAGAAGATTGAGGGGATTTTGGGAAGGTGATGCTTCGAGACGTCGCTGAGCAACTTAGATGTAGGTTGGCGCCAACGGCCCAACAACTGTGCGAAGCGCCACCAAACATGATCTCTAACATAATAATGTGGCACTTCGTGCGCTTGTTGGGCCGATGGTGCCAACCTACATTTAATAGTGGTTTCGATCAGCGCACGAAGTGCCACATTAAAGATTAATTCCCCTGGTTCTGCCGTTCCTTGATTTCCGATAAGGTCTTACAATCGATACACAAAGTGGCTGTAGGGCGCGCTTCTAAACGGCGTAAACCGATTTCAACTCCGCAGGCTTCACAATAACCAAAATCGTCATCACGTAGCCTTTCCAAAGCATCTTCGATTTTTTTAATTAATTTTCGCTCGCGATCGCGGGTGCGCAGTTCGATGCTAAATTCTTCTTCTTGGCTAGCGCGGTCGGATGGATCAGGGAAGTTTGCTGCTTCATCTTTCATGTGGCTAACCGTTCTATCCACTTCTTCCATTAATGATTGACGCCACGCAAGCAGAATTTTCTCGATGTGCGCGAGCTGTTTGTCATTCATGTACTCTTCGTCCCCAGTTTCTTGATAGGGGGCGATTCCCATACTTCCAACGGCGTCATTTTTCACGTTGTGTCTACTCTCTTTGGTTAAATCAATTGTTTGGTTTGGCATAGCTGCCTCCTGCTACCGAACTGCTCCTTTCAACAAACCCTACTAATATTATCGAAAAGGGCTAGGTATATCAAAAATTAGGTTATTCATCAACTATAGCCCATTAAAAATAAATATGCCTAAAAAAAGGGTGTTTTTTATATTTTTAGCACAATTGTGATTGGCTCATGCAATGACTATATCATATTCCTACAGGCGCCACCCACCACTTACGCGATCATGCCCTTGCCAATCTTGCCAGCAATGGACTTGCTCATAACCACGCGCCTTCAGTAAAGATGTAACGGCTTTTTTTTGGTCATATCCATGCTCCAATAACAATAACCCCCCTGGTAGTAAACGGTCATAGCTGGCCTGAATTATATAGTTCAATGACTCCAAACCATCCACACCGCTGATAAGCGCTTCTTTCGGCTCAAAACGAACATCGCCTTCTGTTAAATGAGGGTCGTCTTTCGCGATATAAGGCGGATTAGAGACAACAGCATTAAATTGGTGTTGAGGTATCGACGCAAACCAGTCAGAGTGGCAAATATGCAGGTTGGTTAAGCCCAAATTAGTTGCGTTGTAACAAGCAGTATTTACTGCTCCTTGGTTAGCATCACAAGCGATTATTTGCCAATCAGGTCTTTCTGAGGCGAGAGCCAATGCAATGGCACCACTACCAGTGCCTAAATCAATAACAGAAGCCGGTGAAGTGTCTTTGAGTAAAGCCAATGTGAGTTCGACTAATAATTCCGTTTCAGGCCTAGGGATTAGCGTGTCTTTGCATACCCGTAAAGGCAAAGACCAAAATTCACGGCTGTTTGTCAAATAAGCGATGGGTAGCCCTTCATGGCGCTTTGTTACTAACTGCTGGTAGGTTTCTTGTTGAGTGTGATCAAGCGCGTGTTCGGGGTGAGTATATAAAAATGTGCGTGATGTGTTGAGGGCGTAGGCTAACAAGATTTCTGCATCGAGTTGTGCGCTAGGGCTTGAGTTATTCAACAATGTTATAGCTTGTTTTAGTGCGTGTTTTATATCAGTCATGACGCCCTAGTTCAGCGAGTAACTCCGCATGGTGTTCACGTTTTAATGCATCGACAACCATTGATATGTCGCCCGCTATCACGTCATTTAATTGGTAAATAGTAAGATTGATACGGTGATCGGTTAAGCGACCCTGCGGAAAATTATAGGTACGAATGCGTTCAGAGCGATCGCCACTGCCGACCAGTAATTTTCGAGTTTGGGCTTGCTCTTGTCGTTGTTTGCTTTGCTCGGCATCTAAAAGCCTGGTTTTTAACAAGGCCATCGCTTTGGCGCGGTTTTTATGTTGTGAGCGTTCATCTTGGCACTCTACAACTACTCCAGTTGGTAAATGGGTAATCCGTATGGCTGAGTCTGTTTTATTAACATGCTGGCCGCCGGCACCGGAGGAGCGGTAAGTATCGATGCGAAGATCATCACTACTGATTAAGATTTCATCGATTTCCTCTACTTCGGGCATGATGGCAACGGTGCAGGCTGAGGTGTGGACACGCCCTTGAGATTCAGTTTCCGGAACCCGTTGTACGCGATGGGTACCTGATTCAAATTTTAATTGAGCATACACATTGTTTCCGCTAACACGTGCAATAACTTCTTTATACCCACCATGCTCACCATGATTGGCACTGATAACTTCCAATTGCCAGCCTTGTGTCTCAGCATAGCGGCTATACATGCGGAATAAATCACCGGCAAAAATGGCAGCTTCGTCACCACCTGTTCCAGCGCGTACTTCTAAGTAAATATTGCGCTCATCATCGGGATCTTTAGGGATCAAATGCCATTGCAACTCTTCATCAAGCTTCTCTACTACAGCAGTTGCTGCATCAATTTCTTCGCCAGCCATAGCAGCCAACTCTTTGTCTTCCCCTTGCTGCATCTCTTGTAATGAGTCAAGGTTAGCTTGCGCTTCCAAATAGTCGTTATAACAGGTCGCGACTGGTTCAAGTTGTGCATATTCTTTAGACAGTGCTTTAAATTGATTTTGGTCCGAAATTACGGAGGCTTCTGAGAGCAAACGTCCAATTTCTTGGAAACGCTCAAGCAGTTGCTGGAGTTTTAATTCAAGTGATTTTTTCATAGGGGGAGTTATCTAATAAGTATTGGGCTAAATCAAGCAATTCTTCACGATTGTCCCAGGCGGCATTTCGTAAGCCAACAGTGGGGCTGTGCGTGAGTTTATTGACCAGGCGTTCACTGAACTCGGTTAAGACACTATATTGACATTTTCCAGCTGAGAGTTTTTGCATAGCGCGTTGTAGTTCTAATTGAGCTATGTTTTGCATCTGGTTGCGGTAATCCCGTATGATGCCTTTCGCTTTTAGCGAGCGATGCAAGCGAATATAATTATCTAATTCGGCTTCGATTAATTGTTCGGCCTGCACTGCGGCAGTTTGACGCTCGTGCATTCCTTTCCCTGTCACCGTTTGTAGATCATCAATGTTATATACATGCACAGCCTCTAGTTCACTCACGTTAGCTTCGATATCACGGGGAACTGCTAAATCCAGGAAAAACATCGGTGAAAAAGCACGCTGGCTGAGCGCATATTCGACCAAACTTTTATTGATGAAGGGCAGGGGGCAGGTTGTCGCTGAAATGACCACGTCAGCTTTTGATAAATGGTGAGGAATATCGCCAATAGCTACAGATTCCCCTGCTAAAGTGGTGGCGAGTTGTTGGGCATGATCGTGGGTGCGGCTTGCGATCATAAAACGTTTTACGCCTTCTTTCTGTAAGTATTTGGCGACTAAGGAAGCAGTTTCACCGGAGCCAATAATGAATACATTCAATGACTTGTAGTCAGTGAAAATCTTGCCAATGAGCTGTACGGCGGCATAGGCAATGGAAATAGGATTTTTGCCGATTCCGCTCTGATTCCTGACACGCTTTGTGGCGCTGAATACATACTGAAAAAGGTGTTGTAAATTATTCTTGATGGTACCAGCCTGGTATGCCTGCTGGTAAGCCTGTTTCATCTGCCCCAAAATTTGTGGTTCACCTAGCATCATGGAATCTAAGCCGCTGGCTACCCGCAATGTGTGACGCACTCCATGATGTTCGGGATGCATGTAGAAATAGGGGGTAAGAAGTTCCGGGGATATTTGGTGTTCGTGTGCTAGCCATGGGGCAAGCTGGTCAGGGGCATCTGTATCACAATATATTTCAGTACGATTGCAGGTTGAGAGAATGGCTGCTTCGTTGACGGCAGATAAGTTCGCCAAACTATGCAGTAACGCGTCTTGTCTCTCCACGGACGGAGCTACTTTTTCACGTACTTCTAGAGGCGCGGTTTTATGATTAAGTCCGCAGGCGACAAATACCATAGAATGAATGTTAACTAGGGAAAGGAGGGATTGTAATCTATTGTTAATAAATTCTCCACTCTAAGAAACTCAAGTACTTTATTTTCCCGCCGCTAACCTTAGGTAATATGATTGACTATTTTTTACGCATGAATAGTCTCTCTAATTAAGGAGTGGTAAATGGAAATCATTTTTCAAGGAAGACACGATAGTACTGAAGCAGCTGAAAGCTTGGTCAGCGTCCTTCGTCTTTTTAAGGAGCGTTATCATATTGGCCAATTTCGAGAAATGCATTTATCGGTTACCTTGGTGGATGAGCATGGTGAGGATGTAGAGCTCGTCGACAATGAAACAACAGAGGTTTACCGGGTTTTTGAGGTGTGCCGACAAGGCCATGAGCTGGCTAAAGCCTCAGGTCGACCAGGATTGAAGCTGGTAATTGATAATACGCGCTAAAGGGAGCATGCAGTGGTAGTTATATTATCGTTGTTTGCTATTGTATTGAGCCTAATATTGGTCGTTGGTATCCACGAGGCTGGTCACGCGTGGGTGGCGCATTTTTTTAAAGTAAAAATAACAAAGGTTTCAATTGGTTTTGGTAGGCCATTGTTTAGCTGGCAAGGAAAAAACTATCAGTGGGTATGGGCAATCTGGCCTTTTGGCGGTTATGCGCATTTATTGAACTCACGTATTGAGCCTGTTTCTCTAAAGGACAGTAAATTTTGTTTTGATAAAAAACCTGTGTGGGTGCGCTGTGTTATTTTGCTAGCAGGTGGATTTGCAAATATTTTGTTGGCTTGGTTGGCATTAGTATTGATGCTGATTCTGGGGTATCAACAGACGGTTCCTGTTATTGCAGGTGTAACGACCCCAAGTATGGCAGCCACTGCTGGTTTGGCTGCTGGGGATCGGATTATTAGTCTCGGTGGGCAACGAGTCCCTTCCTGGCGCGAGGTAGGGATGCAGCTTATTATGACTATGGGGAAAAACCAGGTAGATATGGTGGTGGAAAATAAAGCTAACGCAAAACGCCACGTGTCGCTTGATTTAGCACAGTGGCGATTTAAGAGCGAGAGTCATCTTCTGCTAAAAATGGTGGGTATCACTCCCGACGTATCAAAGAAAAATATCCAGAAGGTAGATGGTTTATCTTTTTTTCAAGCCTGTCAGAATGCATTTTTGCAAATAATGGGAATGCTTTATTTTTTTCTAGTCATGTTAAAGCAGTTGTTCACAGGCCATATTCCTTTCGCAGCTCTATTAGGGCCACTCGGTTTATTCACCGCCATGGTTAATTCATTTCTGCAAGGTTTGGCTGTTTTTTTATATTTTATTGCGAGTTTGAGCTTGTCTGTAGCGTTGGTGAATTTATTTCCTATTCCAGGGCTTGACGGGGGTTCTATTGTCTATGCTTTAGTAGAAAAAGTGCGAGGGAAACCTGCATCTGTTGCTATGGAAGTTTTATTGCACCGTTTGATGTTCATTGCATTTAGTTTGGTTTTAGTGCAGCTCATTTTAAACGATATGCAGAGGTATTTTCATTAATGGACAAAAAATTGAAGCGTAATTACATTTTCATAGCACTTATTTTTTTGCTCAGTGTCATCTTTATAAGACCATCATTTG
Organism: uncultured Legionella sp.; assembly: GCA_964648115.1. Classification (GTDB taxonomy): domain Bacteria; phylum Pseudomonadota; class Gammaproteobacteria; order Legionellales; family Legionellaceae; genus CAZYME01. The sequence goes on along the minus strand of CAZYME010000010.1, from coordinate 24,379 downwards.
CGGAGGAAACTCTTAGGGTAGGTGTATTTACTATTCCTCCATTTGCCTATCAAGAAAACGGTATTTATAAAGGGTTGGCAATTGATTTATGGGAGAAAATCGCGACACAAAATGGTTGGAAATATAATTATGTTGTGGCAGATAAAAAAGCTTTGCCCTTGCTGCAAATGCTTAATCAAAAGAAATTGGATGTGGTGATTGGTAGTATTTCAGTGACGCATGCACGATTAGCATTGGTTGGTTTTTCAAGAAGTTATTTTGTTAACCCCATGGTTTTGCTGGTTCATGAACAATCAGGGGATTTCTTTCATCAATTATGGGAAATTTTTGAAAGTATAGTGGTTTATAAGTATTACGTGCTAATAGGCGCTATCGTTTTATTTGTGATGACAAATTTACTATGGTGGTTTGAATACGGCAAGAAAAGCAAAAGGGGCAGAATTAGGTGGCGGGATTTAATTTGGAATACTTCGCTAACATTTTTGACAAACCAACTGGTTGGTGATTATAAGAATGGCTTTGCCCGTGTTGTAGCCATTCTTTTGTTGCTTGTGGCTTTTTTATTTTGGGGATTAACCATCGCTGTATTTTCTTCAGCATTAACCGTATCCATGTCAAGCTCAGTAAAAAGTTTGTCAGATATTGGTCATAGGCCTATTGCAGTAGGCAAGAATACTTTCCAAGAGACGTTAGCGCGAGAGATGGGTTTACAGTATTTATCCTATGATACATTTTCTAGTGAGGTCACGGCCCTTCTTGAGGGAAAAGTTGAGGGCGTTATGGTGGATATGGCTGCTGCTCATTATTATTTGAAACTTCATAATTCTTCTCGTTTGACGGTTACTCCATTTGTTCTTGGTTACAATGAGGTTGCGTTCGGTTTTCAATTAAATAGTCCTTATATCAGAGCGTTCAATTTATCATTAACTGATTTACAGGATAAAAGGACAATGAACCAACTTTGTAAAATATATGTTGGGGATGATGAAGCAGCTTTGTGTGGTTTATAAGCGATCAAGTTTAGAGATATTGTCATTCCCGCCTATGCGCCTTCGCTGGAAGCTGCGCTCACATTCGTATTGTTCTAGCACAACACCACACATCCACACGCCTAACGCCTTGTTTTTTCAAAACCCTCGCCAGTTCATTCGCAGTGCTGCCAGTGGTTAATAAGTCATCTATCAACGTAACATGTTGATAGGGGAGTGGTTCGGCATGGAATGCATTGTGTAAGTTTCGTTGGCGCTGTTTCGCATTTAAATCAGCTTGGGGTGCTGTGTGGATTATTTTTTTACAATGTGATAAATGGTAGGGGATTTTTAATCGTCGTCCTAATTGTTTTACAAGTTCTGCAGCTTGATTAAAACCCCGTTGCTGTAAGCGCTTTGGGTGCATGGGAACCGGAAGAAGGCATTGCGTTTGTAGCGCTTCTGGTGGAAGGGCTTTCATAATTAATGTGGCGAAAAATGAGCATAAATAAAGGCCCTCGTGATATTTAAATTCGTGCAGCAATGTCCGCAGCGGTTCTTCGAAGTGATAAGCCGCAATGGCATTGTCAATGGATGGTTTTTTCTTACAACAATGGCCACAAATTGAAAAATCACTCTCAGGGAGGGGTAGCGCACAATGGTAGCAAGCGGGGCCAATAGGTGAAAGAAGTTGCAAGCAGGGTGAACAAATGGCAATACGCTCACGATGGTATTGGTTGCATAATACACAGATAGAGGGCAGCCGTAGCCGCTGTGATATACTGGCTATTTTATAGCGCATGCGCGTTGGATTTCCTGGATATAGGTCCTGTTTCTTATCATGAATGTGAAAACCGAAATATGCAAAACTTTTAATCGGCATGCTACGCAGTATGAACAAGCAGCAAAGATACAGCATGAAATTGGTGAGCGTCTTTTTGAGCGACTACACTATTTAAAAATTAAACCCCGCTATATTTTGGATCTAGGGTGTGGGCCAGGAACGTTTTCACAGCGATTAAAAAAACATTATCCCCAGGCGCATATTGTTGGGTTTGATTTGGCTTGCGCCATGTTAAAGCAGGCTAAAACGAAACAAGGTTGGTTGAAAAAATGGGCGTTGGTCGCTGGTGATATGACAGGGATGCCATTTGCTACGGGGACTTTTGATTTGGTGTTTGCCAATCAAGTGATACATTGGTCACAGCCATTGTCTGGTGTGATGAGTGAATTAAATCGGGTTATGAATCCAGGGGGATGCTTAATGTTTTCCACTTTGGGGCCAGATACTTTTTGTGAATTGCGGCAAGCTTGGTCTAAAATTGATAATTATGCGCACACGAATGAATTTATTGATATGCACGATGTGGGAGACGCGCTGTTAGCAGAGCATTTTCTTGATCCGGTGATGGATATGGAAATATTAACTGCTCATTATTCAACGTTGGCCCAATTGCTCGAGGCTTTAAAGGCACAAGGGGTGCGCAATATAAATAGCAGGCGCAATCCTGGGTTGACAGGGAAGCAATCGTGGCAAGTTTTCGAAAAAAACTTTGCTGCATTTCTTACCGAACAGAGCAAGTTTCCTCTAACATATGAAGTAGTATATGGCCATGCCTGGAAAGGTGAGCAACGTCGTATGGGTAAAGGCACAGAAACGTTGATACCGATTACACAATTGAAAATGCCTTCTAAAATGTGAATTTCTTGGTGAGGAGTTTTTGTCATGGAGTTTGTTAGTCGTTATGTTTCATATAAACCGGATTCTCAAGGATTAGTGAGCTACTCTGGTGAAGAGCATGGCGTATGGAAAACATTGTTTGAGCGGCAAATGAAGCTTGTGAAGGGCCGGGCATGCGATGAGTTTTTAGAGGGTTTGAAGAAGCTTGGTTTAACACCGGATGCTATTCCTCAATTGCCAGATGTTAGCCGCCGTCTGCAAGCCAAGACAGGTTGGCAAGTGGCGCCAGTTGCTGCTTTGATTTCCGCCCGTTCTTTTTTTGAATTATTAGCTGAGCGACGCTTTCCAGCTGCAACGTTTATTCGGTGCGAAGAAGAGCTAAATTATGTAAAAGAGCCAGATGTTTTTCATGAATTATTTGGTCATTGTCCCATGTTGACCGAGCAGGTGTACGCGGACTTTATGCAGGATTATGCAAAAAAAGTATTAACGTTTCCGGAAAGCGATTGGCCTCTTTTGCAGCGGTTATTTTGGTTTACTGTTGAGTTTGGTTTAATCAAAACAACGAATGGTTTGCGGGCGTACGGTGGTGGGATTTTATCTTCTATTAGTGAGACAGTCTATTGTGTAGAAAGTGATGCTGCGATGCGCGTATTGTTTGATCCAGTAGTCGCGTTTCGCACCCCTTACAGAATTGACATGCTGCAGTCTGTATATTTTGTTATTGATAACTATCGCCAACTGTATGATTTTGTCTCATCTAACATAAGCGAGTTACTTCAGCGTGCCCGAATGCTTGGAGAATACCCCCCGTTTTTTCCTTTTGACGAAAATAATCCTAATATTCATATTCATGCTTGTTAGATAGGAAATAATTTTTCAATCTAGCCCGTATGTAGCGGAGCGGAATGCGGGAATAGCCCTGTAGTTTGATCCCGCTACGATGGTGTTTTATTTAGTTAGCCCAGGCATTGATTTAACCGCGCTGTTGATATAAAAATATTGATACTTTGTTTTTAAGAACTCTTTTATGCCAGAACAGTTGTATTGGATATATATTCTGCATTGTGAAAACAATACGTACTATGCGGGATATACAACTGATCTTAATCGACGCTTTCAAGAGCATTTAGCAGGGACTGCTAAATGTAAGTACACCAGGAGTTTTAAGCCACTTAAAATTGCCCAGTGTTGGCAGGTAAGTGGGGATAAAGCTTTGGCTATGAAAGTGGAGCGCTATATTAAAAAAATCCCTAAACGTGAGAAGTTGAATCTCATACAGTCTCCTGAGTTATTGGAACAAGTATTTGGAGTAAAATTAGGGTCTGTTGACAATTCATATTCTCAAATTCTCTAAAGTGCCTACGCACCGTGGCTTGTCCACGGTATCCAGAGATCTCCTGGATGGCGCGTGCCACGTAGACCTTATAGAGCAATTGTCAACAGACCCTAACCTCGTTTAATGAATTGTGGTTGCCGACTTTGAATGGAGGCTATTTTGCCAAAACCCTTATTCCCAGAAAATGATGAGCCGCTTTTTATAAAGCAAGGTGATTATGGTGATTGTTTTGTTTTAGCGGGTTTTGAAAGTATTTATAATTCAGGCGAAGAGGGTCGAAAGGCATTATCATCTATTTTTTCATACAGCCCCTATGGTTTGACCGTGAGGCTACGAAATAATCTACATAGTGTGCATCTTAAACCAGACGATTTTATATGTAAGTATAAATATCAAAGACTCGGGGGAGAAGATGTATTTACAGTTTACTGGCACACATTGGATGAAATTGCAAGTTTTACTAGAGGGGTGAAAACGAATGCATTCGCCTTAAAAGTACTTGAGCGAATCATCTCTAATTATTTTGCTTTTGCTTGGAATAGACGGGAACGCCGGGGCAGTCTTGGTGCCTATAATTATAATGAAAAAGAACGACATCCCAAAAAATCATCACAAGATTTTTTGGCAGAACTATTAGGCATCAAAGCGGTAAACTTGGGCTTATCTTCCGCTATTCGATTGAAAAAGCTAGCGCCAAGATTGCCTGTTTTTGTTTCTATGCAATACGGTAGTGCTCCTCAAGCGGGGCGACGCCGCTTCCATGCTTTAATAATCGACACTGTTTTCCCTGGAGATGAGACCCCAGAAAAATATACCTTAAGTTTAATCAACCCTTGGAACAATCAATTAAGAGAAGATCATAGTAGCGAAGCCACTGCAATACAAAAAGCTAATTATAGTGTTTTTATTACAGCTCGGGAAGCACACCAAGAGCTTGTGTATATCGCAAATAATCCTACTTTGTTTGAGTTGGTTTGCCAGGCAAAGAGTGACCCTCCGATAACGTTATTACCAAATTTGGTAGGGGTGTTATGTCGGTTATATCGGGAAATGACTTATCTTCCTGAGCTGATAAACTCTTTAACCGCATCTGAAAGAAGGCGTCTTTATGTTCACATTGCGCTTACTTCAGAATTAAAAGAAGGTTTTATTGAGCATGTATTGTATACGTTCGGCCATACACGGGCGGTGGAAATTATTATTCAGCATGAGCCACAATGTTCGCGCGGGACTTACGATATTTTAGCCAACATCGCATTAAATGAAAAAAATAGTACGATATACAATTATTTGGTGAAAAATAATTTTGATTTTCCTCTGTTTCTCCAGACGTACTATGAGCAAAAAGGCAAATTTGTTAAGGCAATATTACATCTTGAGGAACAATTTTATCCACCAGGTGGCGTTGCGAAGCTTAGAAGGATAACGAGCTATATTGAGCATCTAGGTGAAGAACAGGAGTTTAAGCGGTCATTTAGTAAAGAGAGTATTATGCTCGCTCCTTTTATTGATCAAGCAACTAAAAAGCAGTTTATGTTATTACGCGCTAGAGAGGCATTGAGAATAATTTATTATCATGCTGATACAATTAGTAAATTTCAGTTTTCATTTGCACAGTGTGCGTCTACTAATGAATCCGATCTCCACTATAAAAAACTATTATCTCAAGTAGAAAGCATGGAAAAGCACCCTGATTTGATGGAGGCAAGCCGAGCTATTTTGGTTAAAGATATGCAAGCAGATCCTAAGATTGTTAGTGCTACTACAAAAATAAGGGCAGAAATTAAGGCTGCAAAACTGGCGCAAGATGGAGGGCTTCCTATTAAAAGCAAAAATCATAGCCATGGGCTTACCAGGGTGCGCTTTTTTCCTTATCCTAAAAGTGTGCATGAGGCGTCTAGACCGGGGACTATAGCTAATTTCCATTCGTCGTTTGTATAGAGTCTAAGTAGCGACTTGATTTGTGTCCTTACAGCAAGGACACAGTCCAACGAATGGATCTCCGCGCCTTGCTTTCAAAAAAAATCAGCAGGACCACTTTTTTATATCGTTATGATTAATTTTTTGAGGATATCATCTATTCTTAAATTGAAATATAGGGTCTAGTGGTTAAAGCACGGCCTACGCATGAAAAAATTCTTGACTTCTACGTTCCGCGGTTTATCCGCGGAATCTAGAGATGTATCTAGATTCCTGGATCCCGCGGTCAAGCAGCGGGCCGTTGAAATTAGCTTGTAATTGAAAATTTAGAGCCAAATTAATTCAGAAAAATTTTCATGCTTAGGCCCTGGTGGGTAAAGTTCAGATGTACAAATTCACATTGGAGGTTGCTATGCCGACTGGTGAGATAGAGACGCTGAAGGTGAATAATCTACTAACAACAATGTATATTCATTTAAAAGAAATAAGGGCTATTTTAAATTCGGAGCCCATACATGATCCCCTTTTATTAGCGGAGTTTGTTGATTGGACAAAGGAGATGATTGAGTTATTGACTATTATTTCAACGCATAGGGACTTAGGCTTGCCAGACGATGCTCCTGAAGATTTGTTGTCAGCATTTTCACTTTCTAAAAATATATTGAAGCAAGAAAATGGTGTTCCACATGATTTCTTAGTAGCTGGTTGTGATGTAATTGACCGATTGGATGGTATTCTTTCGATTCCATTGGTCGATTTATCGCCTGCTCCAGAGGTGAAGCCAGAGCCTCCTAGAAAAAAAACCAATGTATTTTTCAGTTTCTTTAGATTAGGCTCACAACGTGTTCCTTCTTCAATCGAGCCCGCTTCTTTGCCTCTTGAATCTGCTCTTCCTTCGTCATCCGGAACAGAGTGATCCTCTGCGCAGGAGTTTTGGCGCAGGGCAAGAGCATCAAAGTTTAAAAGGAGCACATGTAGGGTGGGTGAAACGTCGTGCCCTCCAGGATAATAAGCTGAGCTCAACTGGTGGGCACGTCGCGGTGCTCCTTTGCGCCACCCTACGTGGCTGTGTATTATATTTAAACTTTGATGCTCTTGCCCTAAGTTTTGGCGCTCCATGGCTCAAATAATCATAAAAACCGGGTATACTACTCGGATGAGTTCACTTTTTGCGCATTAGTCGAGTAAACCGCATACCCAGGTTTTAGAGGTTTAAGCAGGGATTGGTTTAGCAAGATAGAGGAGAAGTTAAAATCAAAGAAATCGGAGAAATTGCTGCAAAAGCTTTGTCAAAGAGACCTCCTCACCTACATACATTTGCTCGTGCTACCAGGGCGCCAGAATTTTTTCAGGAGCATCCAAGCGATACAGGAAAACCCCAATACATGGAGGGTGTATTTGATCGAGTGTCTTACCGAAAATTTTTTGGTTACATTGGTGAGGCTCGCCTACATGGAAAAGCCCCTGGTACAACTAGCCCCGCTTATCATCTATTTGCTCATGAGATGATGATAGACAAAAATTTAACATGCACGGGAGTCTGTTTTACTTTATATGAGGATGAGCCGCAATATTGTGACTCTGATGAGAGCAATGAAGGGTTGGTTTTAAAATTTGTATCCGCTGGAAAAATAGTTTTAAGAATCATCGAAAATAAGCTCCATATACTAGAACTGAGGGGTGGTGGGGGCTTTCGTATTGGAAGTTTTTTAATCCAACTAGCAATTGAATTCGCAATTCGTGATGAATATGAGGAAATTTCGCTGGGATCTACAAGGGGATCTGGTGAGTTTTATTTCAAGTTAGGATTTGTACCACCTCAGGAAAATTTACAGCGGGAGGACATTATTGAACGGCTTAAAAAGAATCAATACTCAAAGCAACAATTATGCATCGATGGTGGTCATATGTTTTTGCCTAGAGAATCACTAATTATCTGGAAGCAAAAAATTTTAAAAACACCTATATTGCCGGGGGTGTTTGGGATGGGAGTTTCTCCAAACATACCCGATATAAATTATTCCAATTCCAAATGCCACCATGATTTATTTTTCTCAAGTAGAAGTGATGAGAAACCCAAACTATCTGAGGTGAAAAATGAGCAAGAAAAAATCGTTTGTAAATCAAATTGAGCACGATGGCTTCTTACAAAATGCCGTTGCATTAAAAGGTTCCGTTACGCCCAAAGTGATTAAAAAAGTTCTTATTATATTTATTTATTCGTGCCTTATTTCAATCATCAATTATATTGAGCCATCAATATATCTACCTATTGGGCCATTTGAATATGCTGGATTAATAATGGGGTTAATATTGGTTTTTAGAGTAAATGCGGGTTATGACCGCTGGTGGGAAGCACGAAAAATATGGGGCAATATTGTCAACCAAAGTAGAAATCTTGCGATTGTTATTTCAAATTATGCTCTAACTAATGATAGCAAGGTAAAGGTAATAAACTACATTTCAGCAATGCCTTTTTTAATAAAAAACAGTTTAAGAAATAACGCCTCAGTTGATGATATCAAGCATTTAATTGGAAAAGGTGATCTATTAAAAATAAAACAATCTGAAAGTCGCCCTGCTATTTTATCATCCATGATTGCTCATGAGATAAATCATTTTCGCAATCAAAATCAATTAGATCCGTTTTCTTTTCTAAAGGCAGAGGAATCGCGGGCACTTCTTCTTGATTGTCATGGAGCCTGCGAGAGAATTTTAAAAACGCCTATACCATTTGTAATGGCTGTTAAATCAAGAAGATTTATTCTTTTCTTTTTAATTGCACTGCCTTTCGCAACAGTTAGCTCCTCATTATATATTACCCCATTTGTTAGCGGATTAGTCGCTTATGCATTACTCTCACTAGACCAAATTGGATTAGAACTGCAAAATCCTTTTTCTGAGGGAAATTTAAGTCACTTACCCTTAAACGATATTTGTATCAATATTGAAAAAAATATTGTGGAAATTCATCAAACTAGATTTTAGAGCACGTAGGCGTCAGGGTTGAATTGTAAACAGCAATTACGCCGTAAAAACCAATGATCAGCCGGATCGCCTTCTCCCGATATCGGGAGAAGGAACGCAACTACCAGCCTCAGTTTTTGGGCAGGAATTGCTGAGTTGTAAACATGCCCTAGATTTAGAAATACAGAACATGATACAGCAACGATGGTATATTTTATGCGCCCTAAAATGTTAATTTTTGGTTTTGGTTATACTGCCGCTTTTTTGGCAAAGAAGTTGGTTGACATGGATTTTAATATCAGTGGTACCTCACGAACCCAACGTTCCTTTGCTCTGGATATTGAAAAGGGTTATGACCTGATTAATTTTGCAAAGATGGACGTAGAAAAATGCCTGCGATCAGTTACTCATGTTTTAATTAGCACTCCACCCTCTGCACAATTTGGTGATCCAGTGCTAAGCAATTTTGTTGATTTAATAAAAAAATATGCGCCTCAATTTCAGTGGGTAGGCTATCTTTCATCAACTGGGGTTTATGGAGATCATCAAGGAGAGTGGGTGGATGAATCCTCGGCATCAATATCGCTCGGTCCACAAGCAGAACTGCGATTAAATGCCGAGAGGGCATGGCTTTCGTTAGCTCAAAACCATCAACTTCCTCTCCATGTTTTTCGAATTGCTGGGATTTATGGGCCGCAAAGAAATGCTTTAACGCGCATTGCACAGGGTAAAACCCAAACTATCTATAAAGAAAATCATTATTTTTCACGTATTCATGTACAAGATATTGCCGAGGTTCTTGTAGCCTCGATAAAAACCCCAAATCCTATTTCAATATACAATGTGGCTGATGATGAGCCCGCTCCGGCACATGAAGTAGATGAATACGCGGCTCACTTGCTTAATGTTGCTATGCCAGAAAGGGTGGCGTTTGAACTTGCCACGCTATCCCCTATGGCAAAAGAATTCTATACTCATCACCGTCGTGTTAGTAATCGTAAAATTAAGCAGGAGCTTTTGGTTGCTTTAAAGTACCCAAGTTACCGAGAGGGCTTGCAAAGTCTATATGAAGCTGGAGACTATTCATGTTAAAAAAATTATTAGGTATGTTCGCGTGGATTTTCGTTTTTCAATTGGTAGGGTATTTTTTAGGGCAGATAACCCAAGTAAATATCGATACTTGGTATAGTTCGCTTCATAAATCAAATCTAACGCCACCCGCAATTGTTTTCCCCATTGTTTGGTCTATTCTATACGCGATGATTGCCTTGTCAGGATGGTCACTTTGGCAACAACGTCAACATCGAAAGGCTAAGATAGCACTTATATTTTATAGTGCACAGATGATTTTGAATTGGTCATGGTCACCGCTATTTTTTAATTTCCATCTTATTGCCTTGAGCTTTTATTGTATTATTTCGATCGCTCTTTTAACCTTGATAACGATTTTTCTCACAAAAAATAATTTTAAATTTAGTAGTATCATGCTGGTTCCTTATTTTATATGGTTGCTTTTTGCAAGTTACTTAAATGGGGTTATTTGGATGCTTAACTAATGAAGGGTCGTCTAAAATGAATATTCTTATTGCTGGGGCTTCTGGATTTATTGGAGCAGAGTTGGTCAAGGCCTTAGAGCCCGAGCATAACATTACAGTATTAGGTAGGGATGTTCATACGCTTCAAAAGCGCTTCTCAAAAAATATCTCAATGAATACTTGGGAGCAATTACCTCAATTAGATGCTACTAGCTATGATGTGGTTATCAACCTCTGTGGTCATAATATTGCAGCTTCAAGATGGAATGATGCTGTCAAAGAAAAGTTGATTCATTCTCGAACGGATACAAATACCCAATTAATTAATTGGTTAATTAGTAAAAAAGCCAAGCCACGTTTTATATGTGCAAATGCGGTGGGGATTTATGGTTTACAAATCAATGGTGATCTCGCGCAATTCGATGAAAATAGCCCTATTGATATTGAGCATCCTCGCGATTTTCTAAGTGAGATAGGGGTTCGCTGGCAAGAGTCATTAGCTCCTGCCACTAAAGAAGGAATAGCGGTAACAACCGTGCGTTTTGGCGTGGTCTTGAAAAAAAACCAAGGCTTTTTGAAAAAAATCGCGCCAAGTTTTCGGATGGGGATGGGTAGCATCTTGGGCGATGGTAGGCAGATTATTTCTTGGGTGCATATCGATGATGTTATTGCATCTATTTTATTTTTATTAAATCGACCTGATTTAACGGGTGCATTTAATATTACATCCCCTAATCCAATCAGCCAAGAAGAGTTTGCTCGAATGTTGGCAAATATCTTACACCGTCCATTGTTATTAAAAATCCCTGCTAAGATCATTCAAATATTGTTAGGGGAAATGGGTGATTGCTTGCTGCTCAGGGGGCAGCGGGTTATTCCAAAACGACTAATAGAGGAAGGATATCAATTTGCTTATCCACAATGTGCTGATGCTTTAAAGCAGGAATTTCGATGAAGGCCTAAAAACATTAATGCCTTAGCTTCTTCAGCAGGAAGTATTCAAGTGATTCTATTGCCTTGTTTCGTGAGTCTTTTTTTAACAATGAAATATGAATATCATTTAATATGGGCAAGCATGGATTTTCAATTCGCTCTAAATAGTCAGGAATCATCGTGCGCTGAATCACAGTTAGCCCCAATCCCGCCTTAACGGCCGCCATTTTTCCGGCGTAACTGGGGCTACTATATGCAAGCCGCCACTTAAGCCCGGCTCTTTCTAAAGATTCGATAGCATTTTCACGATAAACACAAGGTTGTGGTGATAGAACCAGAGGGATTACGCTATTTTTATTAAATATGGGTAATAAACCTGGCTTGCCTATCCATTCAACTGGCTCACTCCAGACATTAATCCCATTCTTTAATGATGCTGGGCGACTCATTTTTACGAGTATGATGTCAAATTTTCCTTGTTGAAAATGTTCAAAAAGATTAAAGGTCAAATCACATTCAACATTTAAAATAACACGAGGATGGAGTCTTGAAAAATCAACTAATACATCTGATAAAACAACGGTTGCAAAGTCCTCTGGTAAACCAAATTTGAATTCTCCTTGAAGATCCGGCTCTTTAAAGCGGTCCAATAACTCTCTATGTAATTCAAAAATTTTCCTTGCATATCCGAGGAATATTTCTCCTTCCGTTGTTAAAGAAAGCTCTCGCCCACGATTAATAAGTGGTTTTTCAACCAGGTTTTCAAGCTTGGCTATTTGTTGACTAATCGCAGATTGCGTCCTGCAAACACGCTCTGCTGCTTTAGTAAAGCTAGCCGTATCAGCAACTGCAAGAAAGCATTGGAGAGTGACTGTATCAATCGACATTAGATTTCCTTATGAGTTTTATAAGATTTTTTAAATTTACTAATATTAGCATTGCGTCTATATTTTGACAATAAAAATAGAAATTCTAATAGGAGAAGTGCTGTGGATAAATTAATAGATCTAAATTTTTTATATATGTTAAATATAATTTTTCCCTTTATGGGACTAATGATTAATGCAATATTTTATAAAAAAAGTCCTATTAAGGGAGCACTATTTTCTACTCTGTTGATTTGGGCTGGTTTAGTTTTAAGTGCTTTTTTACTAGGCGTGACTGTATTAACAAAGAATAAGGCTAACCTTTGGGGTCTTAATCTGGATGGCCTGTCATTAACCATGAACATGCTTATTTTCTTTGTAAGCTCTATTGTTCATCAGTTTTCAAGACGTTACCTCTCTGGTGATAGTATTTATCACCGATATTTTCTTTCTTTATCAGCTATTACCATAACTGCTTCAATCATGGTTTGTGCTGATAATTTGCTTGTACTATGGGCCGCATGGACTGCTAGCAATCTTTTGCTGATATCCCTGATGGTTCATAAAAAGACATGGCAGGCGGCAAAAAACTCAGGCCAACTGGCATTAAAATCGCTTTCGTTAGGCAGTGCTTCGCTTCTTGCAGCATTTATACTTCTTTATGAAAAGTCAGGCAGTCTCTCGATCGATTTTATCAATAACCAGTCTATGATAAGCCAGTCTCCTTGGTTAATCGTCATATTATCATTAATTACGATTACTGCCTTAATTCAATCCGCACAGTGGCCATTCCAGGCTTGGCTTACCAGCTCTTTGAACTCTCCAACCCCTGTATCTGCTTTGATGCATGCGGGCCTTGTTAACGGTGGCGGGTTTATTTTAGTGAAATTTTCACCGCTGTTTTTATCGGCTCCACTGATTCTCACTGTTATATTCACTGTTGGGGTCGTTACTGCAATTGTTGGCACAAGTTGGAAACTGCTGCAAACAGACATTAAACGGATGTTGGCCTGCTCTACGATGGCACAGATGGGTTTTATGATGATGCAATGTGGCCTAGGGCTTTTCCCTGCAGCAATTGCCCATCTCTGTTGGCATGGTCTTTTCAAGTCGTTTCTTTTTCTCAACGCAGGATCTGCCGTTCAATCTAAGCGCATAACTTGCCAGAAATCGCCGTACAATCTACCCGGATTTTTATTAGCATGTCTCGCTGGTATTTTAGGCGCCTATTGTTTTGCAATCGTGAGTGAAAAGACCATATTTACCCTCCAACCCACTACATTTCTCGTCGGCTTTTCTTTTATTTCAGGTGCTCAATTCGCCTATACGCTTCTCAGAAAAGGAAGCATTATTCAGCGAGTCATTCCTACTTTCATGCTGGTTGCAGTAGCGGGTGTATTTTATGGTGAAAGTATTTATTTTATTGAGTCATTCTTACCTGCCTTTTCAGCAAAAGAACTTCCTCCTCTGAGTCCATTTAACATCGTTGTTTTCGCATTGTTTTTTATTCTCTGGCTTGTGATGAGTTTAAATGTTGTGCGTCACCTAGAAAAAACAAAGATCTGGGCAAAGATTTACATGAGCTTACTCAATGGAAGTCAGCCTCATCCAAGCACCATAACAACATCTCGTAATACCTACCAATATTGAGGGAACCATGATGAATAAAGCGACCCATAAATCTATACAAAGAGAGTTCGATATCATGTCAAAGCGATTAGAGAAAGCAAATGTATCCGCCAATATCCAAGCAATGGTAAATAATGCCTCAAAATTTATTTCACCGGTATGGCCTATTGAAACATTTATTGCCTGCAATCCTCTACAAGGGTTTGAATCACTGCCTTTTGAAGAGGCACTTGCAGAGGCGAATCGTATTTTCGGGGCGAACAATACGGAGCTTAAGCTGAATGTTGTCAATCGTGAAATGATTAAATGGTGTAGTGCATTTTTAGATTTGGGGCAGGGAACCATTGAAATGCCAGGACGTTCAGAAGGATTTTATAATGGTTTTAGGATGTTATCCATCGAGGATAAATCGCTGCATCAAGGTGAAAAAAGCAATAGAGATTGGTTAACGAGTCTACCAGAGAAAGCTGAGGACGCTATTGATTTATGTTTGGAAAAACTAGGGGTTTCTTTAGATAAACAAGAGGATTTTATTAAAGAATCACTAAGCTATTTACCAGGATGGGCGGGCTATGTAAAGTGGCGGTCTGCCTGGAGAAATCCCTCCTCTTCAGTCGATACAACACCCGTGACAGTAGTTGATTTTGTTGCGGTTCGACTGGTAATAACAACACTTTTATGGCCCGAAGTGCGCCATAAAAAGAGTAATCGAAAATTGAGTGCGGTTCAAAATGGCTTGATTAAAAAAATGGAGAGTTTAGAAAAAAAATACAGTCAAGCGCTATTAGAAAAACTACTTTCACCAGTTGCGAGAGAGCAAGCAGGCCCCAGTGTTCGTTCGGATGCTCAACTAGTATTTTGTATTGATGTGCGCTCAGAACCTTTTCGTTACCGCCTTGAAAAAATCGGTAATTATGAAACACTAGGATTTGCAGGATTTTTTGGATTACCTGTACGCATTCATGATTATAACACCGGAAAGTCTAGTGATTCTTGCCCAGTATTATTAAAGCCTCGTTATGATATTCACGAAATCCCAACCATGCAATCACTTCCGTGTGTCAAACGTAATATGCGTGGAAAAGAAAACATGAATAGGCTTAAACAAGCTTATCAAGACTTAAAATATAATTTCTCAACTCCATTTTCTTTGGTGGAAACACTTGGAGCCTGGTGTGGGATCAGTATGTTGGCAAGGACACTAGCGCCGGTTTCCTCCGCTAAATTTGTAAGTTGGCTTAGTAAAAAAATGGTTCCAACGGTGGATACTCAACCTATCGTTACACTAAATCAAGGAGATTCACTAAGTGGAATCGCACCAGCAGAGCAAGTTCTCTATGCAGAAGCCGTATTAAGAATTATGGGATTGACCAAAAATTTTGCCAAGCTTGTGATATTTTGTGGTCACGGAAGTACCACCCAAAATAATCCCTATGCATCGGCATTAGACTGTGGTGCTTGCGGCGGAAATCATGGTGGTTCGAATGCCAAAATTTTAGCAGCAATCTTAAACAGGCAGTTTGTACGAGCTAGTCTTTATGAGCGAGGTATTATTATTCCTGCGGATACTCAATTCAAAGCGGCAGAACATAACACGACAACAGATGCAGTAGTCATTTATTCGGAAGATAATGAGAGTGAAATGCATTCTGATTTAATTAAAAATATACAAGTCGATCTGATTGCTGCTCAAACAATGAATAGCGACAATCGATGTAAGACATTTGGCGAATCTCATTGTAAAAATCCAATCCATGTTACGCAAAAACGAAGTCATGATTGGTCAGAAGTTCGTCCTGAATGGGGTTTAGCTAGGAATGCAGCCTTTATTATAGGGCCACGTCGTTTAACAAAATTAATTGATTTGCAAGGGAGGTGTTTTCTTCACTCTTATGAGTGGGATCAAGATGAAAATGGCACTTCTCTCGAAACCATCATGACCGCACCAATGGTCGTGGCCGAATGGATAAATACACAGTACTTATTTTCAACATTAGATAATGTTGCTTATGGAAGTGGAAGCAAAATTACCCACAACGTAACGGCGAAAATAGGTGTTATGCAAGGAAATGGTAGTGATTTAATGCACGGATTGCCCTTGCAATCGGTCATGATGACTGATGACGAAGCCTATCATGAACCACAACGATTATTGACGGTTATTTATGCTCCAAGAGAAAAAATCAATCCTATCATTGAGCGTCAAGAAATACTAAAAACACTATTTTTAAACGGATGGGTGAAATTGATTGTAATAGAGCCTGAACATAACCAAGCCTATGAGTTAGATAGACAAGGTCAATGGCATTTAATCACCCTTAAAAAAGCACACTAACGGAGCATTTTATGAGTATTATTAAAGTTCAGGAAAAAAGAGAAAGTGGTGTCAGTTTGCATAGTATGAAAAAAATAGAGGTAATTGTTTCTGGAGAAAACGAAGCAATGATTGCCGATCTTATGACTGAGGCGAATCTATCAGGCTTTACCTTGTTGAGGAATATTTCGGGCAAGGGCCATCATGGTTTTCATGAAGGTAAGTTGCTGTTTAATGATAAGGCGACATTGGTTATGTTTATTGCTGTTGGTCCAGAAGAAGCCATAGCGACAATTGCTTTAGGCATGAAAACGCTGTTCCAAAAAAACTCAGGGGTGATGTTTGTGTCTGAAGTCGCTGTAGCAAGAATGGATTATTTTACTTAATAATGAGCTGTAATAGAACTGATGGATGATAGGGGCTGTTGACAATTGCCCTATAACCCACGTTACGCCTACATCCCGCGGATGAGCGGCGGCACGCAGGCGTAGGTATGAATTGTCAACAAACCCTAGTATTTCAGAATCCGTTTTGATGGAGAGGGCACATGCACTACAAAAATGAACGCGTTTTACTCGCCTCCAAACATGAAAAAGAGCGCGTTGTTCGCCCTATATTTTTGGACAAACTTGGTTGTGAAGTTTACACCTCTGATTTTGATACAGACCAGTTTGGAACATTTACAGGAGAAATTCCTAGAGCTCAAAATGCCTATGAAACTTGTATTTTAAAGGCTAAAGCAGCGGCGATTGCATCTGATTGTTTTTTTAGTATCGCAAGTGAGGGTAGTTTTGGGCCGCATCCATCAATACCTTTTTTTGCTAGTGATCATGAAATTATGGTATTTGTTGATTTGAAAAACAGTTGGATTATTGCCGATCAGTTGGTGACACCAAAAACAAATTATAAAATGTTGAAGCTGCATGCGGGTAAAGAGATAGAGTCATTTTTGCAGTCAGTACAATTTCCTAGCCATGCTGTAACCCTTCAAGTAAATGATACAAAAGAAGTTCTTGGAAAAGGCATTCAAGACCTTTCGCTTTTGAATAACTTAATAATGACGGGTTTTACTAAAGGGGATGAGTTGCTTTTAGCCACCGACATGCGCGCTATGGTGAACCCAACCCGTATGGAAGCTTTGTCTGTATTGGCAGAAAAACTGGCTACACGCATATTAACGTGTTGTCATGCTTGTGGTGCCCCAGGGTTTGGTTTTATCTCAACCACAGAGACGTTATCTTGCAGCTTATGTGACGGTCCAACCTCCCTGTACCGATATGAAATTTGGGGTTGTGTTGCCTGCGAAAACAAAGAAAAAAAACCAAGGCGTGATAACTTGGAAAAGGCTGATCCGACTTATTGCAACTACTGCAATCCATAATGGTATTTTTTAAGGTTTAATTGATATGAGTTGTATAACGAGCGACGTGAATCGTGTGGTAGAAAGACTGAGCATGGGCGACATTGCTGCTATTCCGACAGAAACCGTTTACGGTCTCGCTGCCGATGCTTTTTCTGATTCGGCAATAAAAAAAGTGTTTTCAACCAAAAAAAGGCCGATTGATCACCCATTAATTATGCATATAGCTCCCCAATGGGATTTAACACAATGGGTTTCTCATATACCTGACTATGCGTATTCCTTGATGGAGTCTTTCTGGCCTGGACCATTGACCCTCATTTTACCGATTAAATCAGGTGCGATTAACCCGTTGATTACAGGTGGGCAAACCAGCGTTGCTATTCGAGCCCCAAATCACGCTGTTGCACAAGAGCTATTATTGAAATTCGGAAAACCATTGGTTGCTCCATCAGCAAATCCCTTCGGAAAAGTAAGTCCAACCACAGCCCATCATGTTCAACATAGTTTTCCAATGGATGATTTTTTAATCCTAGAAGGAGGGCGCTGCAGTGTTGGTGTTGAGTCAACTATTGTCAGCGCACTAGAGCGGCTAAGCTATGAAATAGCGCGCCCTGGCATAATTGGCGAGACGAAAATTGCAGCAATTACATCACTTAAAGCCTTGGCTGCATCAGAAAAAGCGCGAGTCCCAGGAGGGTTATCCAGCCACTATCAGCCTGAAAAAAAACTATATTATGTTGATGATATAGGGCAAGCCTCTCGTTGGCTTGATAAAAACAATGCATTGCCATATGTACTTACTTTTTCACAAAATTACCGAGGCCCTTATGTGTCTCTTTATAAATTTCCAGAGGGAAGTGAGGGTGCAGCATATGAGCTTTATTATCGCTTAAGAATTGCCGACCAATCTGAAGCTGACTTTATTTTGATTGAATTACCACCAAATGGTCAAGAATGGTTGGTTATTCGGGAAAGAATATTAAAGGCTGGTCAACCAATGGACCTGATCGAAATAAGTCAATCCGTGACTTAATCGGTTGTTTTAATTTTAACCAATTAATAAGATAGGGAATGATGAAAAAAGAAATGGGATTTTTGATTAAGATATTAGATCGCTCAACAATTTTATCTATTTTGATGATTAGTGTGCTCATCAGTCTTTTGTCCTTAAGCATTCCCATTGCGGCTCAGACATTAATTAACCTAATTGCTTTTGGCGGATTGCTTCAGCCGGTCATAACCCTAAGCATTGTTCTATTTGTAATAATGATGGCTCTAGGAGCCTTGCAGTTATGGCAAATCGTCATAGTTGAGGTTATTCAACAAAAATTGATGGTTAAAATAAGTCTCGATCTTACTAGTCAGTTCAGTCATCTTTCTCTTGATAATTTCTCCACGCATCATGGCCCGGAGTTGGTTAATCGCTTTTTTGAAATAGTAACTGTAAAAAAATCAATAGCAAGCTTGCTGCTATACGGCGTCAACCTTTGTCTACAGTTATTTTTTGGGCTTTTACTGCTACTTTTTTATCATCCATTATTCATGGTATTTGACGGCTTTATTATTCTGGGGCTTTTGCTTATCATTTTTATCCCCTATCGAAAAGGATTGGAAACCGCCGAAGAAGAATGTTACCAGAAGCATCAAATCGGTGCTTGGTTAGAAGAAATTTTAATCAATAGATTTTTGTTCCGCTTTAATTTATACCACCGATATGCTACGCAGCAAGCAGATAAAAGATTAGTGTCTTTTTTGAAAGTGAGAAATAGGCATTTTAAGCAATTACTAAAGCATCAAATTGGTTTTTATAGCTTGTCTGCATTAGCCAGTAGTCTTTTGTTGGGGATGGGCGGGTATCTTGTGATTAAGAACCAATTAAGTTTAGGTCAACTGGTTGCTGCTGAGATAGTCCTTGGTGCTTTAATTTATGCGTTTAAGCGCTTCGGGGTATTACTAGAAAATTTTTATGATCTAAAAGCCTCTCAAAACAAACTTGAAAAAGTGCTCAATTTGCCAATAGACGAGGTTCAAGAGGATCTGGAAGCGCTCTTTGTTCCGATTAGAACAGTCAAATTGAAAATACCAGGCCAAGCAGAAGTAGAGGCCTCTCACAAGAGTCCTCTTTTAGCCTATTCTCCTATCACAGATCAGTGTCAAAAATTTACAGATGATATTCTCGGGTTTAAGCAAACTATAAATTTTGAATTATTTGTCAACAATACTTTCTGTTCTTATGAGAATCGAATCCTGCTTCGTCGTTGTGCCCTTCTAATTAGACGTCCACAGTGGTTTGCAGGTAGTATTTATGACAATTTACTCCTTAATCAACCCCAAATACCTCACGAAGTAGTTATCGAGCAATTAAAAAAAGTAAATCTTCTCGATAAAATAATGCACCAACCTAAGGGACTAAAGACTATTATTTATGACTGGCAAACTGTTTTTACCGAGCTTGAGTTAATTAAATTTATGGTGGTAAGGGCATTGCTCGTTAAGCCTCAGCTGCTCGTTATTGATCGCGCTTTTGATTTATTAGATCAAAACAGGGATGAATTAATTTCTCAGCTGTTGACACTGGAAAATACTATTTTGGTTATTGTAAGCCAACATTCTGATTTTAAAAATATAACAAACCGCTTGGTGCTCCCCTCATGAAATTGCATGCACATCAAATGATTGGCAAGTTACCTAAGCCTCAGAAAACGGCCAAAATAATTTTAATATTATTCGTGATGACTTTGTTAGTTTTAAGTCTCACTCCATGGCAACAATTTGCTTTAGGAAATGGCAAGGTCATTGCTTTTTCACCTACGGATAGACAACACACAGTTAACTCGCCTGTTAGTGGTCGAATTAAAAAATGGTATGTGGATGAAGGAATGCGGGTTAAACCTGGTGATCCTATCGTTGATATTAGTGATAATGATCCGGAAATATTAGCGCGATTAGAGCTAGAAAAGGAAGCGATTTTACAAAAAAGGGTAGCGGCTAAGCGAGCACTTAGTGCCGGAAAAGCAAACCTTGAAAGACAAAAAAGACTTTATAATCAAGGAATTAATTCAAAAAGGCAATATGAATTAGCTCAGATTGAGTATGCTAAATATCAAAATGAACTTGCGCAAATTAACATTGACAAAATAAGTGTTGATGTTCGAGTTGCAAGACAGCAAACACAAATCATTAAAGCCCATGTTTCTGGCATTATATACAAGCGTTTAACTGGTCAAGAAAGTGTTGTGGTTAAAGCCGGAGATATACTAGTACAAATCATGCCAGAAACCCTATCCCGTGCTGTAGAGTTATGGATCGATGGTAATGATATACCTTTCGTGCGCCTTCATCAAAAAGCTCGACTTCAATTTGAAGGATGGCCTGCCATACAATTTCGTGGCTGGCCAGAAATCGCTGTGGGAACATTTCGTGGGGAGGTTTCCTTTATTGATCCAACTGACAATGGGTTAGGTTTATTTAGAGCAGTTATTGTGCCTGAGGAGCCTTGGCCTGACGTGCAATATTTAAGACAAGGGGTTCGGGTTCATGGTTGGGTCCAGTTAGGTAGAGTGCCCTTATGGTATGAGCTTTGGCGTCAATTTAATGGTTTTCCTCCAGAAAGTGTTTCACAGAAGAATGCATCATGATTTTTTTAGCTGTAAACGAAAGGAAAATACTTTGCTCATTATTTTTTATTCTCATCTCATTCAGCTGTTTTTCACAGCAAAAAAAGCATTTAAATGTAGATGATGTTCTTCGCAGCGTCAGTCGCTGTTATCCACAAATCAAAATAGCGCGACTAGAAATTAATAAATCCCAAGGAGAATACATTACAGCTTTAGGAAAATTTGATCCTTCCTTGAGTTTAAACAGTGCTTCACAGCCTGTTGGTGGTTACATTAATAATTACGGTGACACAGAGCTCAATATCCCCACTCTTTATAATGGTGTGAAATTATTTGGTGGATATCGGAACGGGCAAGGAAATTGGCCAATTTACTATCAAAATTACTTAACGAACTCCGGCGGTGAATACAGGGCTGGGCTTTCTTTACCGCTACTTAGAGATCGATTAATTGATAAAGAGCGCGCAGGTCTCTTAACAAAGGCCGAAACAATTTGCATGAAGCAGCAGGATGCAGCGGTTACGAAGATAAATGTTTATCAGGAGGCCATTAAAGCCTATTGGCAATGGGTTCAAGCGGGGTTGCAAGTCGAAACGTTTAAGCAGTTGCAAACCTTAGCAGAAAAACGTCAGAAGGCAATCGTAAAGCAGGCCAATCAAGGGGATTTACCTAGGCTTGCAATTGCGGAAAATTTACAACAAATTGTGCAGCGAGAACAATTACTTAATCAAGGCGAAATGATTTTTGAACAAGCGAGAATCAACTTATCACTGTATTATCGTGATAAAAATGGAAATCCCTACCCTCCTTTAGAGAGCGAGCTACCCTCTGATGTATCAGAACAATCGGCTCATCCAGCAGAGGGCTTATTACAATTAAAACAACATCCAGCGCTTAAAAAACTTCAAAATTATTCTAATATCATTAAACTAAAACATAATTTAGCCAAAAATCAACTCCTTCCGAATTTAGATGCGACAGCCTATACTTTTAAACAAAATGGCGTTGGAGGCTACCCCTTGCTACTTCCACAGGCTGCAATGGTAGGTTTTTCATTTAAATTTCCCTTATTTCAAAGAGAGGCAAAAGGTAAATTAATCAGTGCGCGTAACGAATTGCAGCAGATAACGACGGAAAGGAAATTTTTATTTGACCAGTTAAAAAATCAGCTGGCAAACCTATACATCGGCATAGAAAGGTATCATCACCAGGTGGATTTACTTGGCAAAGAGTTAAATTTAGCGAAAAAAGTACAAAATGGCGAAACAAAGAAATTCTATGAGGGAGATAGCACATTGTTTCTTGTTAATCAGCGAGAGCAAACAACCGCGCAGGTCCAACTGAATTCGATAAACGCTAGAGTAAAGCTAGCAGAAATGATAGATCTGACCCGTTTTTTCTCATCAACCGAATCGCAAAAGCTGCGATGACATATTTGATTTTTTATGGATCGGGATATCCACTAGGTTTTCGAACGAATACGATGTAATCCATGGAATGGATTACTGAAGTGCACATAGTCGACCCCGCTGCGGTAAAAGGAATATATGCAACAAACACCAGAATCTAATATCGATTATTTGACGCCAGTCATCGTTGGAGTAGGCCAGGTTTTAGACCGCCCCTCAGAAAATGAAGATGGATTAGAGCCTTTAAAATTAATATTAAAAGCACTCGAAATTGCAGATGAGGATTCCTGTCATAAATTCTTAGCGAAAGCAGATTACATCGATATTCAAAATATTACGTCAAGATCTTACGAAAATATCTCTGGTATGATTACTCAGAAATTAAATCTATCTCCAAATCATTGTGTATACCATGATGTTTCAGGTGAGCTTCCGGTTACAAATTTATGTGAGGCCGCCAATCGAATTGCAAATGGAACTAGCAAAGTTTCAGTTATATGTGGTGGTGAATCAACATGGTCAGTTAGGCGAGCAAAAAAACAGGAAATTTTTTTAGACTCATGGAGTGGGGCCGAAAATTGTTCAAATTCTTGGATACCAAAAGTTAAAGATATTGTGTGTAAATATGGTTTGCATCTTCCAGTTAGAGCATATGCTCTCTACGAAAATGCGTGCCGATCCAAATGGCAGCAATCTATGGCTGAAGCACAACGAGAAACCGGTGAGCTTCAAGCACGAGCATCAGAGATAGCATCGAGTAATCATTTTTCCTGGACTAAATCAAGAAAAATAATTAATGATATCATCACGCCATCAACAAAAAACAAGCTGATTGCTTGGCCATATACTAAATTAATGGTAGCCAACAATAACCTAAATAGTGGATCGGCTATTATAATCACGAGCTTAGGGCTAGCAAAGGATCTTGGTATCAACCCTAAAAAATTAATTTATATACATGCAGGAGCCTACGCTAGCGAACCTGCCAGTATTTTAGAGAGAGACAACTACTATCATTCATCGGCGATGGAGGCCGTATTTGATAGAATATTTACAGCTAACAAACTAACAATGAAGGATATTGCTTATACAGAGATATATAGCTGCTTTCCATGTGTAACAAAACTTGCTAAACGCATTATTCACCCACAATTAAATCAAGATTTAACTGTCGTGGGTGGGATGACGTTCTGCCGGGGTCAACTTTCTAATTTCATGAGCCAGGCAATAGTTGAGATGGTGAGAAAATTAAGAATAAAAGGTAAACACGGATTGCTATATGGGAATGGTCATTACCTCACTCATGCGGCGGGCGTTATCATTTCAACCCAGCCCCCCACTTCTAAACTTTTACCGATTAACTTAAATCTTCAAGATGCAGCAAATTCAAGAATGGGCAAAATACCCGATTTGATAGAACAGTATGAGGGAGGTGGTACAATCGAAACATATACAGTAGTTTTCGATAAGAATAGTGTTGAGCTATTTTGGATTGTTGTTGCGCGAACCATCGAAAAAAAACGTTTTGTTGCGATAACAAAACAGAATTCCAGCAGCGGTCGCGCACCCTCGCTTAATAGTTCGAGAGATATCATTGGGATGGATGGTAAATCAATTATTCAGGATGGATATAACATATGGGTTTGGTGAAAAAACACACCATCAAGTGTTTTGATATCAAAATAATTTCAAAATCGCCATTTAACGGCTTTATGGAGGCTTTACATTTAAATATTTCGAATTAGTTCGGCTAGTCACACCGTTACCCAAGTAGGTGATAGAAACGCCTACGTATATGGACTCATCCGTTTTTGCAAGTAATTAGCCAGTGAAAAGTG
>CAZYME010000009.1:59741-73655 GCA_964648115.1 uncultured Legionella sp. | reverse complement strand
ACCCAGCCCTCCCGGGGTTTTCACGGGGGCAACATGTTTTTACCAAAAACCTGTTTAGCCCGGGTAAACCCCACGGCACGTCGACGAGCCGAGTAAGCAGCTACAAAAAATGATTAAAAGACTTATCTTATGTAGTGTGCTGCTAGTCAATTTTTTGAATGTATCACATGCAGGTGAGGCTTTTATTGATAGCGAAACAACTACGTTCCACCAGTTGTTGGATAATTTCGCTAAAGTGGATAAAAACCATTTACCAGGGACTCCGATTAAGCAAGATATGCTGCCGGAGCCCTATGATTATTTGCTGATGCAGCCCCTGATGACGCCTGGTATCGAAAAATATTATCAGCGCTCACCGATTGTCCAGACAATCTATGCTGTAAAAGATGAAGAAAAGAATACCTATTCTCGAATTATCATTATGCTCTTGGATAAGAATCAGGCTAGGAATAATGCAGAGGTGGCTCAAGAAAAAAATGAAGAGGTGGTGGTTGAGACGGCTGTTGTTACGATGAACTTTAATGAGTTGCCAGAAAAAGTTAAGACGGGCGTTCTTACGACTAATGTACCTTTTGGTAAATTGTTAATTGCGAATAAGGTGAAAATTGTGGGTCGGGATCGAGCTTTTTTTTCAATCCGATGCAATAAACCGCTTTCCGCGTTAACGCTTTGTAAAATAAACAGTAAAATTTATGGCCGCGTTAATACGATTGTTAGGGCAGATAATAAAAAATGGTTGGCCCGGGTAATAGAGATTTTGCCGGGGATTACGAAAGAGGATTTATAGGTGTTAAACCAATGAATAAAGAAGTGATAGAGCAAGTTTTAAAACCACTTGGCCGTTAATAATGACAACTATTTTATTGAAATGGGAGCTAAGCTGCCCTAAAACTATTGTTTGGTAGATACTAATCCTTGTATACTTCTCGGTCTTAAATCGCTCAATAGGTAACTACGGAATGATGATAATGAAATTTTTTATTTTATTCCTTGTTTTTTCAAGTGTGGCTGTCGCAGGGGATAGAGAAGGCCCTAAAATTGTAAAAACAAAAAATGGTAACATTACAAATTATCATATAGTTAATCCAGATGCGCCAAAACAATTAGGCTGTGTATCGCTGAAAAAAATTGACAATTCTTTTACCCCTCCTTCTTTATTGAGCAGCGCAGAGGCATGCGTTGCACAAGATGATTATGCCCATGCTGTTCAAATATTTCGTCTTTCAAATGCATTTTTTGATTTTGACCGCCAGCGGGTAAAAGATCCATCCGCTCATGAAGCTGGTATTGTCTTGTTGACGGATTTTGTTTCAAAATGCTCGAAATATCCCGGTTTTGAAAGTAAATTTAAGCGTGCGGAAAACTACCCTCGTAAAAATGCAAAAGCATTACGAGAGCTTTGTGCTGAAATTAAAAGAATTGGGGCTCCTAGTTATTATCCAAATTATATGATTTCACATGGTATGCGTGGTTTTTTAGGTAACCCTCACAAAGACGCTCTAGTGAAGAATTTTGATGCAAAATTTGCCTGGAATGACACTTTAAAAAACGTTATCCACTGTCCGAAATAATCGAAATGACCCTCGACTATTGGGTGCGTGCGATATTGGCAGCTATCTGATTAAGAATTAGGGGGCATTTTCTCTATAGTATCTCCTGCCCTCCATCCACACTCAAAATCTGCCCCGTAATAAACGGGTTTTCCACTAATGCTAATACTGCTTGTGCAATGAATGTGGGGTGGCCGTGTCGTTTCAGTGGTGTTCTTGCAATAATCTTTTCTTGTATTTCTTCGCTGAGTTCATTAGCCAACTCAGGCCAAATAGTTGCTCCTGGAGCCACGGCATTTACGCGCACATGAGGTGCAAATTCCCGTGCTAAGGATTTAGTTTGCATTGCCAAGGCGGCTTTTGATTGGCAATAAGACGAGTAATCTTTTAGCGTTTTATTTACATGAATATCCGTGATGTTGATAATCGATCCTTGGTGCTCCATAAGATATGGATATGCTGCATGGCTTAGCCAAAATGGAGCTTTTACGTTTGTGGTAAATAGGCGATCCCATTCTGAATCATCTAGCGAAGCCTTGGTAAAAACAGAAGCATTGTTTACTAGCAAATCAAGGCGTCCAGCCCAGTGGATAGTATGTGTTATAAGCTCAATGGTTTCGGGCATTTTCATCAGATCTGCTGAAAGGACTAGCACGCTATCTTTGCGGTTTTTGTTCAATTTTTCAGCAAGCTTTAAGGCATCTTTTTGCGACTGATGGCAATGAATAACAACACGAAACCCTGCTTGGTGTAAGTGTGTAGCTATGCTTGCGCCTATGCGACGAGCTGCGCCTGTCACCAATGCCACTTGGTTTACTTGTTTGTTTTCGTGATTCAAGGTATGTTCCTCACTTATGAACTTACTCGATTTAATCCGCGCAACATTGCGCGAAAAAGGTACCATCCCTTTCGTAGAATTTATGCACCAAGCCCTGTATATGCCAAATCTTGGCTATTATAGTTCAGGCTCTCAAAAATTTGGGAGGAATGGTGATTTTATTACAGCCCCTGAGCTGACGCCCTTATTCGGACAAACGTTGGCTAACCAATGCTTGCAAATATTAGAGCCTTTAGACAATCCTATTCTATTTGAGTTTGGCGCAGGATCTGGTCAATTATGTGTGGATATTTTAACACAGCTTGAACGCTTAAATTGCTTACCGCATGAATACCATATTTTAGAGGTTAGCGGGCATTTGCAAGATAGGCAGCGGGAATTAATCGCATCAAAATTGCCCCACTTGGCGGGCCGGGTAAAATGGCTTTCTCAATGGCCAACTAAAGCTTTTAGTGGAGTAGTTATTGCTAATGAAGTGTTTGATGCTATGCCGGTACACCGTTTTATGCAAACAGAAGAGGGTTTATTAGAAAGCTATATCACATTAACCTCAGATGATGAGCTGCAAGAGGTATTTAAACCTTGTACCAACGCTCGTTTAGCAGCGCATGTGCAGGCTCTTCCCATTGACGCCTATCCCTATCAGTCAGAAGCTAATTTGTTTATGGAAGATTGGTTCAGTCAATGCTACGCGATGCTGGATAAGGGTGTGGTATTCATTATCGATTATGGCTTTCCTCGTCATGAATATTACCATCCTGATCGTAATGCCGGGACTTTGATGTGTCATTATCGACATCTTGCTCATCCTAACCCATTAGTGCATCTTGGTGAGCAGGATATTACTGCGCATGTGGATTTTACACACGCGGCAGAAGCCGCCGATGCTGCAGGTTTTCATGTGGCTGGTTTTACCAATCAGGCCTCTTTTTTGCTAGCCAATGGTTTGTTAAGCTTGCTTGAGGGCGTTGCTGATGAACGTATAAAAATGAATGGTCAGCAAGCAGTCAAGCAATTGCTTCACCCTAGTGAAATGGGCGAATTGTTTAAAGTAATAGCGCTAACCAAAAACACCGAATTGGCGTTAAACGGCTTTCAACTACAAGACAAACGAGCGAGTTTATAAATATGGCTAAATACCTCACCACTGTGGAGCTACAAAAAGAGTCGATGAAATTTTCCGCAGGTCATACTACGATTTTTTCTGCCACGGAGCGCGAGCCTTTGCATGGCCATATGTATGGGGTTTATCTAGCGTTAACTACATGGGTAGAAGAAAATGGAATGACGTTTGATTATCGTTATTACAAAGAGCGAATTCATCTTTTGTGTAGGCAGTTGAACCAAACATTTCTGATGCCTCAACACTCCCCGTTTTTACAATTTGCAGAAGATGAGACCTATTATTATTTTACGTTTAATCACAAAAAAATACCTTTTCTAAAAGAGGATGTGACTCTGATGCCGTTAACCAATATTACGGTGGAAGAGTTATCTCGTTGGTTTGTTAATGAATTAATTAAAGACGATAGTGAATTAAAACGTCATCGCATTGAGCGCGTAGTAGTAAAAGTATTTTCTGCCCCCGGGCAATCGGCGAGCCATACATGGCCGAGCTAAGATGTGTTTTTAAAGTTTGTATCCCTAATACCAATCGCGATTATTTTGACTACTATGCAGATGATGTTGAGCCTTCTCTGGGCGCGCGGGTATGGGTGCCTTTTCGAAAACAAACACGTATGGGAGTGGTGATTGGAAAAAATTTACCAGAAAATCCCCATGCTAGTACTAAATCGATAGCTAAAATAATTGATGAAAAGCCCCTTATTTCTGGTGAGTTGTTGGCGCTTTGCTTATGGGTAAGTAGCTATTATCAATCACCTCTGTCAGAAGTTATACCATTAGCCTTGCCTAAAAAATTTCGAGGTGATAAGGATAATGCTCTACCTAGCTGTGATTATTACCAACTTGGTCTGAGCTCAGAGAAGGCGCATGCATTGCTGTCGACTCGCACGCCTAAACAACATGCGCTGATTGATTTTCTTTCTGAGCAGACCACGGCTTTACCTAAGAAAACCATATTGCAGGCTGGATTTAATGCGGCTCAGTTGGAGGCGCTATTGACCCGCGGTATTGTAGCGAAGCATGTACAAAGCCAGAAGCCGGAACAGTCCAATTCGCCACTCAGTTCCTCATTGCCTTTAAATCCCGAGCAGGCAGTTGCTGTTCAGACTATTTGCACGGATTTACAATCTTACCGCTGTTTTTTGTTACAAGGTGTAACGGGCAGTGGGAAAACAGAAGTGTATTTGCAGGTGATAGCCAAAGTGCTTGCTGCGGGTCGACAGGTGTTAGTTTTGGTCCCTGAAATTGGTTTAACCCCACAATTATTAGCACGGTTTCGGGAGCGATTTAATGAGCCGATGGCCGTTATTCACTCGAGTTTGAGTGATACCGAGCGGCAGCTGGCGTGGCTATGGGCACAAGATGAGTCCGTTAAATTAGTGATAGGCACTCGTGCCGCAATTTTTACGCCCATGCCTGCGTTGGGTTTAATTGTTGTGGACGAGGAGCATGATACTTCTTTGAAGCAAATGGAGGGGGTACGTTATTCGGCGCGTGATACAGCTTTAATGCGTGCGCATGTTCGCCATATCCCAATTATCCTTGGTTCTGCTACGCCCAGTTTAGAAAGTTTGCATAATTGCACATTAAATAAGTACACGTTACTGCGTTTAAGCCAAAAGGCATTAAACAGCCAGCCATTGCATTATCAGATCTTAGATATCCGTAATCAGGTATTGCAGCATGGTTTAGCTAGCGCTACCTTGGCAATTATCAAGGAACATTTAGATCAGCAAAATCAAGTGTTAGTGTTTATCAATCGACGTGGTTTTGCGCCAGTTTTATTATGTCATCAATGTGGTTGGATGGCAGATTGTCGGGCCTGCGATTCTCATTTGACTTTACATCGCAGTTTGGGGCGATTGGTTTGTCATCATTGCGGTCTCACACAAGCTATTCCGCATCAATGCAAAAGCTGTCAAAGTCGGGAGTTGTTGCCTGTTGGAGCGGGAACGCAGCGTGTTCATGAGTTTTTAAGCACGCAATTTCCAGCTATATCTATCTTGCGTATCGATCGTGATGAGATACGTAAAAAACAGGCTTTGGATGCGTGCTTAGCGCGTATTAATGATGGTGATGCGCAATTAATTGTCGGCACGCAAATGCTAGCCAAGGGACATCATTTTCCGCGTTTAACGCTGGTTGTGGTGTTGGATACAGATAATGGATTTTATAACCAAGATTTTCGAGCGCTTGAGCGTTTAGGGCAGTTATTAACACAAGTTGCTGGTCGTGCTGGTCGTGCTGAGTTTCCTGGACAAGTTGTGATCCAAACTTATCTGCCTAAGCATCCCTTATTGAATTTGCTGGTCCAACAAGGTTATGACCCTTTTGCTCAGTCATTACTTGTAATGCGTCAGCAAGCGAGCCTTCCTCCCTATCATTTTCTGACGTTGATCCGTGCTCAAGGTAAGACCTTATCAAACGTATTGCAGTTTCTTCATGCAATAAAAGAGCAACTTCATCTCAACGAAATAGGTGTTTTAGGCCCAGCTCCCGCGCCATTGGCTCGTAAAGCCGGTCAGCATCGTATGCAGTTGTTGGTGAAGTCACCTTCTCGAAAAAAACTAAAGACAGCCTTAACGGATATACGTGACTGGTTAGCGGTCAATAAAATGAGTAAAGATGTACGCTGGAATATGGACGTTGATCCAATGGATTTGTCTTAATGTATTTGTATTATCGGTAAAGTCCACCTACTCTTAAAAGAGGATTCTTATTTATTTGGAGATATGAAAATGACTTCACGTAAGAGGTTTACACATGAATCACAGGATGCTCGTCGTCATGATCAGCATAATGCTACTCATAAAACGGATAAACATCAGGAAAAGCGTAGCCAGCCTGACAAAAAAAAATAACGTGAGTTGAATATGAAACAAATATCAAAGCCCTATAAAAAACTATGGCGTTCTCGTACAGACCGAAAAATTGCTGGAGTCTGCGGAGGATTAGGTGACTATTTTCACGTCGATTCTTTGTGGATAAGATTAATATTCGTGCTTTTTTTCCTGGCAGGCGGAGCCGCATTTCTTGTTTATTTAGTCATGTGGCTTTTAGTTCCGATTGAGCCAGCCTAGGAATTGTAGCCTGGATGGGGCGCAGCGTGCATGCTCACAAGGGCGATACTATCGTTAATCTGGCTTCAAGGGTAGAAAAATTGTGCGAAAAAATAGTTAAAAAATAGGTTGGAACATCCTACAGCACTGGATTTATCTATTTACCCAGAATTGCTGTTACATCCCAGGCCGAATACTTGTCTCAGACTCTCTCTGTTCGTACGGAGAAGAATAGAAATTTTTACGGACATAGCCCATCTCTTCCCGCGACAAGGCTAAAGCAAGTTTATAGTCATCACAAATTTGCTGTTGTTCTTCAACTGATAAGTGACTGATGCGCTCTTTTTCAGATAGTAGCGCTGCATCTGTCTGTGCTGGGGCAGGATGACGGCGTATCGTTGCTTCAATTTTTTTCTGGAATGCAATGGCTTGCGCGTCATTCACAACTGGTTTTTGATTTAGAAAACCATGCGATCTTGTGCTAGGTAGGTTATTAAACCGTAATTCTGGGGCCACTTTTGCTTTTAGTTCTTGGGCAAAGGCATTATACAAGCAATTACCATCGCCGCTGGTGGGTGTTGAGGAATTGGCATACCAGTGTGTATTATTGCTATTGTATAAATGCACCGTAGGGGCATGATCATCCGCTGCCCGGTATAGGCAGATGGTTGCTTGTTTGATACCCTTTTTTACCGGTGTTACAACCACGTGACATCCCAACATTTCACCGAGTGCCGCAGCCTCAATATAGGTTGCCCAAATGCCTGGTTGGGATTGAGTACGTAGGAAACGCTTATAATCACCCTGGCCGCTAGCCAAATACTCACCGCGAAAGCTCTGGGCAACAGCACCTTTACCAAGGGCGAGATGCTCCACAGCTTTTTTCCGTAAGATTGGAGCCAATGTTTTCTGTAGTGGTACGCCGTTCTGCTCAAATGCGGTACTAGGAATACCAACTTGGTTAAGTCTTGCTAGTAGCGACGCCATAAGAATATAACTCACTTATGTAATGTTCAAATTAGTATAACAGAGAAGAAAAAAAAGTCAAAATGAGTTAACTGCGACACAGCAATTCCCGCCGTAAAACTAATGATCAGCTGGATCGCCCTCTACCATTGATGGGAGAGGGTGCCCGATATCGGGAGAAGGAACGCCGCTACCAGCGGGATCACTTTAAATAGCAATAGGCGCCTTAATAGTTGGATGGGCTTGATAATTAATAAATTCAAAATCATCAAAATTATAATCAAACAAGGAGCTTGGTTTTTGTTTTATCAGTAACTGCGGTAAGGGTAGCGGGTTTCGCTCTAATTGGGTTTTAGCTTGCTCCAAATGGTTTGAATATAAGTGGCAATCGCCGCCGGTCCAAATGAACTCCCCTACCTCAAGATTACATTGTTGTGCCACCATGTGGGTTAATAGTGCGTAGGAAGCTATATTAAAAGGCACGCCAAGAAATACATCTGCGGAACGTTGGTATAGTTGGCAAGATAGTCGTTGATTGGCAACATAAAATTGAAATAACGCGTGGCAGGGTGCTAGCGCCATTTTGTCTAGCTCACCGACATTCCAGGCGCTGATAATCAATCTGCGGGAGTCAGGGTTGGTTTTGATTTGCTGTAAGACTTCGGTTAGTTGATCAATAGTGCGCCCGTCCGGGGTGGGCCAGCTACGCCATTGTCGACCATATACGGGGCCTAAGTCACCGTTTTCATCTGCCCACTCATCCCAAATGGACACACCATTTTCACGCAGGTAGGCGATGTTGGTATCTCCGTGCAGGAACCATAATAATTCATGGATAATGCTACGCGTATGAAGTTTTTTTGTAGTAACCAGGGGAAACCCCTCTGCAAGGTTAAAGCGCATTTGATATCCGAACACGGACAAGGTCCCGGTGCCTGTGCGGTCAGTTTTTTTTACGCCGTGTTTTAAAATATGTTCAAGAAGCTGTAGGTAGGTTTTCATGTCGTTTTGTCCACCATAATAGGAATCCGGCTAGAAGCATGGGGATAGATAGCAATTGCCCCATGGTTAGCCAATTAAAAGCCATAAACCCAAGCTGCACATCAGGCTCACGAAAACACTCAATCATTAAGCGAGCGATGGCATAACCCATAAAAAAAACGGCGGATACGCATCCTGCGGGTCGAGGGCGGGCTGCATACCACCAAACCAGAATAAAGAGAGCTATCCCTTCTAAGCCAAGTTCATAAATTTGTGAGGGGTGCCGTGGTTGACTATCAACGTGGGGGAAAATCATGCCCCAAGGTATATCTGTTGCTCGGCCCCATAATTCTCCATTAATAAAATTGCCGGCGCGACCAGCCGCGAGGCCAAGGGGTACGAGAGGAGCAACGAAATCGGCAATTTCCCAGAATGGTTTGTTTATTTTGCGGGCGAAAAATAGTAATGCAATTAATACCCCTACTAGGCCACCATGAAACGACATGCCGCCTTCCCAGAGTTTAAAAAGTATCCAGGGGGTGTGTACAAACTGCTGGGTGTTATAAAACAGCATGTAGCCTAATCTGCCGCCGATGATGACGCCTAGAGCTGAGAAAAAAATCAAATCGCTAATTTGTTCAGATGTCCAATTAAGTCGGTAGTGTTTTGCCCGCCAGTGGGCCAGGAGCCAAGCTGCTGCAAATCCGAATAAGTACATTAATCCATACCAATGCACTTGAATTGGGCCTATTGAAAACGCAATTGGATTAATGTGTGGAAAAATTAACATAAATTCTCTCTAAATAATGTAGAAAGTTGTAGGCTGGGCCGATGGCCGAATGGCACTGTCTTAAGGCAGTGCCATTCGCGCCCAGCATGCATTTGCCGGTTCAATCACGATTTCCCTGCTCTGATTAAACCACCCAATCCTTCATCTTCCAATATTTTTTGTAGATGCAAACGAATTTCACCCGCATGCTCAAGTTCTAAAACATCATCCAGAACTTTCCGTGCTTTAGCGATGGAAAGATTACGAATAACCCATTTTATCCGGGGCAAACTGGATGAGTTCATACTAAGCGTGTCAAAGCCCATTGCTAGGAGTAAAATAACAGCCAATGGGTCGCTGGCCATTTCTCCACAGATACTTACCTCAACCCCTGCTGCATGACCACCCTCGACAACTTTAAGTAAGGCGTTAAGCATCGCTGGATGCAACGAGTCATAAAGGCCTGCCACGCGAGCATTATTGCGGTCTACGGCTAGCAGATATTGTGTTAAATCATTGCTGCCTACGGAAAGAAAATCTACACGTTTGGCTAGCTCACGTGCTTGATACACGGCTGCTGGGACTTCAATCATCACACCCACTTGAGGCTTATCAATGATACATCCTTCTTCTAACAGCTCAGCATAGGCCTTGTCGACTAAAAAACATGCTTCGTCTACCTCGCTGAGAGAGGTGATCATCGGCAACATAATCCGCAGGTTGTTGAGCTCTTCATTGGCTCGCATCATAGCGCGTACTTGTAACAAAAACACCTCAGGATGATCAAGTGTGACACGAATGCCTCGCCAGCCAAGGTAGGGGTTGTCTTCTTCTACGGGGAAATAGGGTAATACTTTATCTCCGCCGATGTCCAGGGTCCGCATGGTTACCAAACGGGGTGCAAAGGCCTTGAGAATTTGTTTATAAATGATGTATTGCTCGTCTTCCGAGGGAAAGCGATCGCGGCTCATGAACGGGATTTCTGAGCGGTAAAGCCCTACGCCTTCCGCCCCGACGCTCATCGACAAACCCGCATCCATAGCAAGACCGGTATTTACTTGTAGCGACACGCGGTAGTTATCGGTGGTTTCAGCGGGTTTATCACGCAGACTTTCCAGGCTTTCGTTAAGCTTGTCTTCTTCTTGTATTAGTTGTTTGTATTCGCTAAGCAATGCTTTCGTGGGCGAAATAAACACATGACCATAATATCCATCTACAATGATAGCCCGGCGGGATAGTTGCTCTATTTTAAGCCCACGGACCCCCATCACTGCAGGGACGCCCAAGGCCCGTGCCAAAATGGCTACATGGGAATTATTAGCCCCTTTTGCTGACACTACGCCCGCCAGTTGTCCTTCAGGGACTTCAGCAAGGGCCGCTGCGGAAATTTCTTCACCAACAAGAATGGTGCGACGCGGGTAATCAATTTCCTCTTGTTGTGATGATTGTAGTTCGGCCAGTACTCGTCTGCCGATATCGCGAAAATCGCTAGCGCGTTCACGTAAATAATCGTCTTTCATATTCTCAAATTGATTGACGTGCTTTTTAATTACAGTCGCTAGTGCAGCCTGCGCACTTAATTTTTCACTACGAATCTCCTGCACGACCTCAGCGCCTAAACTATCTTTATCAAGAAGCTTCAGATACACATCAAATAAGGCGTGTTCATCCTCCTCAAGGCTTGATTTCATACGCCGCCCTAAGCGGTGCATATTGTCACGCGCGCTCGCTAATGCCTCGTAAAAAATGGCTATTTCACCGTCTAAATCTTCCACTGTGTTACGAGGAACCGCATCGATATCGGCAGGTGGATAGACGACAACTGCTGTACCAATCGCAATACCAGGCACGCTTCCTAGTCCAGTTAAGGCAATTTGGAGGGTATCTGCATTAGGGGAACCAGTGGCAGCTCGCGGCTGTGTTAATTGCGCTAATTCGCCGGTGGCTTCAGCATGCGCAATAATACCGCCCAGTTGCGCTGCCAGCGTAATCAAAAAGGCTTCTTCTGCATCGTCGAAACAACGCTCTTCCACTTGTTGAACGGTTAATACACCAAAGAGCTTACGATGTTGGATAATGGGTACGCCGAGAAACGCATTTAAGCTCTCTTCGCCTAAAAGAGGGTTTTGATGAAAGTCGGGGTGAGATGGTGCTTTGCTGATATTAATAGGCTCCTCACGCCGGCCTACTAAACCAATTAATCCACTATCTAACGCAACGCGTACGCGTGATTCGGCTTGTTTATTTAGGCCATCGGTGGCAATTAATACATATTCAGCAAGTCTATTGTCGATGAGAAACACAGAAACTGCATCAGCTGTAACTGCTTCACGCACACGTTCTACCAGCGTTTCAAGGGCCTCAGTTAGATGGCTCGCTGTAGTAACGTCTTGGACGATACGCTTTAATATTTTTAGCATTTCGACATCCCTTAAGGCGAACTGTTTCTAGCGGCCATGGCTACCTCGTTTGCGACGCGCGCTCAAAGAGGGTCGTCGTTTTTTGAGAAAATGTTCTAATTCCTTCAGGGCTTGTGTATAAACCTGTTTTTTGAAAAAAATGACATGTTCTTGTGGCTCGTGGTAATCAATCCAGCGCCAACTATCAAATTCTGGCGAGTCGCATAGGTCGAGGCGAACCTTTTGTTCGCTAGAAACTAGCTTTAATAAATACCATTTTTGTTTTTGACCGATGACCAACGGTTCACTACCATGCCGTAAATACTGTTTGGGAAGTCGATATTTTAGCCAGCGTTTGGTTACGCCTAATACTTCAATGTCTTCACGCTCTAGTCCAATTTCCTCGTGCAGTTCTCTAAACATGGCATCCAGCGCGGTTTCTCCGGCTGCAAGCCCGCCTTGAGGGAACTGCCAAGCATCATGCCCATGCCGCCTTCCCCAAAACACGCGGCCGGACTCGTTTATTAAAACGATCCCTACATTTAGCCGGTAACCGGCTCTGTCGATAACCATAATTATTGCTTAAAACCACTCAATGATTTCTTGATTTTTCCACAGAAAGCAAGGAGTTGGCAATGAAAACTGGTAACTTCCAGTAATTCTCAATTTGTAGCGCATTAATTGTGCATTTTCGCTGTCGCCCCCGCCTGCGCGGGGACGACAGCACTTACAAATTGAGAGTGCTGGGTAATTACCCAACAAGTGCTATTATTACCGGAAGGCAGTCTTTTTAGTGGGCGATCTCAGTGGGTCATAATTTATGAAAAAAAACATTCTAATTATCAATACAGGTGGGACTATTAGTAGTATCAAAACTCCGCATGGCTATGAGCCGGTTCAGGGATACGTATCATCCGAGTTGGAAAAAATTCCTACGTTATTTCATCCAGACATGCCTAATTATGTCATCAAAGAGTATCAGCCTTTACTTGATTCATCGAACATGACGACGGATCAATGGAACCGAATTGCCACAGATATCGCTGAGGAGTATGCCAATTTTGATGGATTTGTGATTTTTCACGGTACCGATACTATGAGTTACACAGCGTCAGCTTTGTCCTTCATGCTAGAGAATTTAGATAAACCTGTGATTCTGACAGGCTCTCAAATACCGCTCTCAGAAGTGCGTAATGATGCGTTAGATAATATTGTTACGTCGTTATGGCTTGCAGCGCACCAGCCTATAAAAGAAGTATGCGTTTATTTTAATCAGCGACTATTACGGGGCAATCGCACTCAAAAAGTAAGTGCAAATCGATTTAATGCATTTGATTCGCCTAATTTTCCCCATCTTGCAACGATTGGAACGGCTATTGAGCTTAATCAAGATCTCTTGCTCCGGGGTAAGCAAGGAGCTTTTCATTTGCAGACTATGAGCGCTCAATGCATTACTAACTTTAGGTTATTCCCGGGGTTTACGACCGAGGTACTTACTTATATTTTGAATCAACCTTTGCGTGGGTTGATACTTGAAACATATGGTGTGGGGAATGCGCCCAATAATGATCCGAGTTTTTTAAAGTTATTGGAGGATGCTTGTCAGCGTGGTGTGATCCTT
This sequence comes from uncultured Legionella sp., assembly GCA_964648115.1. GTDB lineage: Bacteria > Pseudomonadota > Gammaproteobacteria > Legionellales > Legionellaceae > CAZYME01. The sequence goes on along the minus strand of CAZYME010000009.1, from coordinate 60,347 downwards.
GTGAATTGCAGCCAATGCCAGCATGGCAGGGTGGAGATGAGTCAATATGCGACAGGTTTTACTTTGAAGCAAGCGGGTCTTGTAAGTGGTTATGATATGACGCCGGAGGCTGCTCATTGTAAGTTGTTGTATTTACTTAGTAAGTATTCGGATGTTAAGAAGATTAAGGCATTGATGGAAGAGGATCTTTGTGGGGAGTTGAGTCGTTAAATGTAGCACCTCGAGACGCGGAAACCACGTCTCGAAATCACCGTGAATTTTTAGGGCCCTTTAGCTGCAGCACCGCGCGGTTTCTTTTTATTTTTTCCCATAGGTGGTGGCGCTGCATTCACTTGGGAACCTGCGGTGTCCTCTGAAGCTTCAGCAGCAGCTGCCGCTGCCGCTACTGGGGCTTTAACTGTGGTTTCAACAACAATAGCATCTGGTCCTCCTAATAGATAAAGTATGCGTGCAGGACTACCCGCTCTTTTGTCTCCGGGTGCAGCATCGTCAGCAGGTGGTGCTATGTGTACTGGCTTGGGATGTGCTTCAGCCTGTGCCTGTGCATTATCGGCTTCATGGTGGGCTGGGGCTGCAGGTAAGTCAAGCGTCGCCTCATGAGTTGGC
>CAZYME010000009.1:0-59641 GCA_964648115.1 uncultured Legionella sp. | reverse complement strand
AGCGCTAGTCTTTGTTCTTCTCCTGTTAAATGAGCGGCGGGATCGTGTTGTGCATTATTGGCTTCATGGTGGGCTGGGGCTGCAGGTAAGTCAAGCGTCGCCTCATGAGTTGGCGAAGCTGCTAGCGCTAGTCTTTGTTCTTCTCCTGTTAAATGAGCGGCGGGATCGTGTTGTGCATCATTGGCTTCATGGAGGGCTGGGACTGCAGGTAAGTCAAGCGAAGGTGGTTTCTGGCTAAGTTCATCGTGTACTTGTAGAGCATCTCTAGTAAGAGCTGGGATAGACGCGGCAGGACATGTTCCACCGGTTGCCCGGTTTCTACCAGCATCTTGTTGAAGCGTTGCTCTGCGAAAGTCAGCTGTTACATGCTCAGGTAGCGCGTCCATTAGTAGATGGCTTGACTGTCGGTCAAAACCCCAACCTTGGGGCATCTCAGATGATACACTGTCGGTTTCTTCCATTCTCGCCAGTATTTTGCTTTGCAAAGCTCCATTAATTCCCCAGAGAGCTTCAAGCGCGAGAATACTTTCAGCCAAGCATTGATTGAGCATATCTCTGTGGAATGCAAAAGCTGGGATTGTGGTGACGAAGACTGATTGCGCGGCAATTAATAGGTTATATTCCGCTTGTAATTTGTGCACATAAGCTAAAACTTCCCTAGCTCTTGAGGATTGATAATCTGGTCTGCTTGCTCGCTCATCCCAGGGCTGTATGTCCCTTGAGCATAATTCAAAGATAGCCTTCACCAATACTTTTTGAGCCGTAATAAAAGGGCTCACATTAGCCGCAGCTTTAGAAATACGTCCTTGTTCTTCTGGTACCTCTTTTGCTCTGAGTGTCCTTTTCGAATGATACAACCCTGTTAGCAAATAAAACTGCATAAGTGCATCTCGGTCGTTGTATTTTTGATTGAGTAAGTGCAGTTTAGTATCAAATAGATAGAGCATTTGAGGTAGCGAAGCTGCCAAATCTCCCAAAATTTTTTCGGTACTACCGGTAAGCTCTTTGTCCGTGTATTTTGGATCGGTTGTAACTGCTACGGCCTTGTCTTGGTGCTGTATTAGTAATTGTTGGAGCTGTGTCATTCCCTCTTGGTCGGTTTCAGGGGTTGGTAGCGATTCGAGAGCCAATAAAAGTTGTTCTAGTACCTCCCTCTTTGCGGCAGATACTTTAAGGTTTCGGCCTATCTGCATCCAGTCCTTATCGTCCGCCATCGATTTCGCATGGGCCTCCATACATCTGGAACGAATCAGTTTTAGGGCGACCTTATAAAAAATCATCATGGTACTACTCCTCTCGTAATATTTTTTTTATCATATCAATAAATACCATATCTGCAATATGAATACAGACTGTTTATATCATTTTCAGTTATTATGAGAGGCGGACAACGCAAATAAAAAGGAACTTTCTTAGTTATGTCATTACACATAGTGATTCTAGCGGCGGGGCTTGGTAAACGCATGCATTCGGCTACTCCTAAGGTGCTTCATCATGTGGGTGGTAAACCCATGTTGGCACGGGTGGTAGAAACGGCGCTTTGCCTAAAGCCTGAAGGTATACATGTCATTATTGGCCATGGGGGTGAGCAAATTAAGCAAGCCTTGACTATGCTACCTGTTAATTGGGTGCTTCAAGCTGAGCAATTGGGGACAGGGCATGCCGTTATGCAGGCTTTGCCGCATATCCCTGCGTCTAGTGAGGTGCTGGTGCTGTCTGCTGATGTGCCTTTAATACAAGCGGATACGCTACGAGCGTTAATTAACCATTGCAAGCCTCTAAAAACAGATGAAACCCCACTGGGGTTGTTATTAGCATCTTTTGCTGACCCGACTGGTCTTGGGCGCATTGTGCGTAATGCGTTGGGGCATATTTCTGCGATTGTTGAAGAAAAAGATGCTAGTGTTGAACAAAAGCAAATTAAGGAAATTTACAGCGGTATTTGCTGTGCGAAAGCGGCTGATTTGCAGCGTTGGCTGCCTAAATTGAATAGCAAAAATGCACAAGGGGAATATTATCTAACCGAAATTATTACTATGGCTGTGGCTGAGCAGTTGCCGATTGTATCGCTGGGGGTTAGCGATGGTACGGAAGTTCAAGGGGTTAATAATCGCTTACAGTTGCAGCAGCTAGAGCGTGTATTACAAACGCGCATAGCGTCACAATTAATGTTAGCGGGTGTTACCGTGGCTGACGCTTCGCGTGTTGATGTTCGCGGGGAATTGCATTGTGGTATGGATGTATTTATCGATGTGAATACTATATTTTCAGGGAAAGTGGTGGTGGGCGATAATTGCACTATTGGTGCCAATTGCAGTTTAAACGAGGTGACCCTCGGCGCTAATTGCGAGATTTTACCTAATAGCGTGCTGGATAATTGTCATATTGGAGATAGCTGCCATATTGGCCCTTTTGCGCGGTTAAGGCCTGGTACCAAATTGGGCGCAGATTGTAAAATAGGTAATTTTGTCGAAACAAAGAAAGCAATTTTTAGCAGCAATAGTAAGGCAAGTCACTTAAGCTATTTGGGTGATGTAACCATAGGTAAGGACGTTAATATTGGGGCGGGTACGATTACTTGTAATTATGATGGGGTTAATAAGCATCAAACTGTGATTGAGGATGGGGTTTTTATTGGTTCAGATACGCAGTTGGTGGCGCCGGTGACGGTGGGGAAAAATGCGACAGTTGGTGCTGGGAGTACGATTTATAAGGATGTTCCAGCTGGGGAGTTGACATTGACTGAGGCTAAACAAAAGACGGTGAGTGGGTGGCGTAGGCCTACTAAGATTAAGAAATAACGTTTTTAAATGACCCGGCTGCCGCTGCGCGTCAACCAGGCTTCGATCGTTATCATGCGGATCGTAGCCCGGATGGCCGCAACGCGGACATCCGGGTTTTTTGACTTATTTAAGTTTATCGGTTCTTTGGCATTACGCCTTTTACAACATGGCCAGTGTCATCTACGACAGTTTTAGCCACGTATCCTGTGCCTTTGGCTACACCTTTCACGACATGCCCGGTGTCTTTAGCAACACCCGTCACGACGTGTTCGGTGCCCCTGGCCACGCCTGTAACTGCGCGGCCGGTCCCAGTCACGACATGTCCAGCGCCCCTAGCAACGCCTGTTACGACATATCCTGTACCATGCACAACGCCTCTCACGACGTGTCCAGCACCATGTAGAGTGGTTCCGACAAGGCCAACAGCAGCATTGCCAACTCCAGATATAACATTTCCTGTTGCTTGTACTGGGCCTGTCGCTGCCAAAGTGCTTGTGCTAATAACCAGGGTAGCTGCCCCTAGCACAATTGTAGGTAGAATTAATGACTTTTTCATAACCAACTCCTTGTTATTTAATGACTAAACAGGGGTTGTGGCTGATGGCACAAGATATGTGCACTGTTTTTAAGAGCACCAGCGCGACGTTTGGTTTATATCGCTCAACCTCTTGTTGTGTAATTTTAGTACACATTGAGCGTGTGCGCAAATTTTGATCAATTTTGTGGTGGATGGTGGGATACAGATAAAAGGGAACAAGTAAATGTAGGTTGGGCCACGGCTTAATGGCACTGCATTAAGGAAGATAATCGTCTTTGCGAGCGTAGCGAAGACGGGCTATTTTTAGCCGGGATTTCCTTAAGGCAGCGCCATTAAGCCGTGGCCCAACCTACATTTGTTCAGTGGGTATTTTTATCCACAACAGGCGTTAATTAAAGCGCTGCTGAGGGAGCTCTACCCAATCATCTTCAATTGTTTCACTTGAAACAGGTGAACCAGGAGGAGTAGGGGTAGTCGCTCTCGGCCCATGGAAATTTTGGCGAGTAATTCTAATGACACCTTCTACGCCCTCTTCTGGAGAGGCAACGGGGGGCCTGGCTCCTCTAAGCCTAATGACGTTGTCTGGTGGTGTTATGGTTAGGGCTCTTAAAGCTTGGGAAACCTCTGGATCAGGGAGCCGCACATGTCCATTTAGCCGCAAATCATCTCTATTAACGCGTATTGCTGTCACAGCTTCTAACCTTAGCGTTTCAATCCGCATACGCCAACTACGTATTTTCTCCATTACCGATGGTGTATTAATAAGCCTTAGGACAAGCCTAGTAATTGCGGGAGGAAGGCCCAAGCTTATTCTAGCTGCTTCACCTGTAATGCTAGGAGCGACATTTGCCACCTTAACTCTCCAATCTGCAGGAGCTTGCTCTAAGTTTCTTAAAAATTTTTCGGCAGCTCTTTGCAATTCCGTTAGACTGTCGCGGACAATTGGATCATTAGTAAAACCTTTACGATTTTTGAGTAAAGTGGGAATAAGATATGCGATCATTGAGTCTTGCAAAGTCCAAACAATGGCATCGCCAATCTTCGAAGCAGGTACTTTTTTAATAACTCTTACAAGAAGATTTGGCTCTAATTGTTCTTCAAGCATACTAGGGAGTCTTTTTTCAAGTCCCGCAGCAAATATTTCAATACCCCATGCAGTTGCTGCTTGGCATAGCGCAACAGGGGGGGGTATGCGTCCCGTTGATTTTTTCGGGGGAGGGAGGGTCATGTGGTTCGCCACACTGACATGAGCTATAAGTGTTAAAAGGTCGATTATACTAGCGTAATAGGAGGATGGAATTCCGGTTTTTTGCATTAGGCTGGTGGCGAGCCATGAACTAACAAAGTGGCCAAGCCCCAAAGATACTGCTACTTCTTGGTTTTCATATAAATAGTTTTGTTTATGCTTATAACAGAGGGTAGCTGAAGCAGCAGACATGATGTAGAGACCATTGTGCTCCACTCGGGCTATGATAATAGCCAAAGAAATGCCAGGTACAGGCATAAGCTCTGCTACCAATAGACCAAGCTCCGTAGCAAAATAAACTGCAAAATCTGTTCCGGCTCCTAAGTATAAATCAAGGGGGGCGCACCCCTCTTTCTCACAGGACCCGGAACGCTCTTGTACTTCGCTAAGCTTACTTAACTCTAGGTTAATTAGGGTTGTCCGCCCGAGCATTTTAAGTTTAGAACGAAGAGCAAGTATTCTTGGAAGTACCTGAATAGCGAGTAATAGGGCGGTATTGGCCATGGTATTGTCGAGGTTTTGGGGATTATCTTTGTTCTCTGTGTTGCTGTTTGTGAGGTTTTGTTGCAGAAACCATGTTACCCCGTATGTTATTCCCACCACAACAGTGACATCTTGTACCAAAACGCGCGAGACATGTTTTGCCACTTGGCGCGTGGGGGGATGAGTCGCTATAGAGCGAATCATTCTGGGTATGGCGGCAACTTGATCCGCTAAATAGGTCAGCACCGTAAGGGATGAGTCCGCTAGCCCTAGCGGAGCGCTTTTATGCTGCCAAAGCCATGATCCTAATCCTTGTATTTTCCCCATCAAGCTCATAGAGCATCCTTGAATAGCTCACGTTTGACTAAAGTCTATATTTTTAACAAGGTGGTGGTCAAGCAATAGTGGTTCCTTCTCCCCGACAGGGCGCCTGCCCTATCGGGCATCCTCTCCCATCAATGGGAGAGGAGCTCTATAACCAATAAACAAAGATAAACAAGAATAACCACACTACGTCAACAAAATGCCAATACCAGGCCACTGCTTCGAAAGCAAAATGCCGTTCTGGGGTAAAATGGCCTTTGAGCGAGCGGCATAAAATGACAATTAACATGATGGTTCCGATGGTTACGTGCAAACCATGGAATCCTGTGAGCATGAAAAAGGTGGTTCCATAGATGCCTGCGTCCAGTGTTAAATTCATTTCGGTATACGCGTCATAATATTCGTGCGCTTGCAAGAATAGGAACAGCACGCCTAGGGCGGCTGTAAGTGCTAGGCCTATGTTTAGTTGGCGGCGCTTATTGAGCTTTAAGGCCCAATGCGCCCACGTAATAGTGACACCGGAGGTTAATAATACGACAGTATTGATAGCGGCCAATCCCCAGGCAGCCATGCCTTCATGAGCGCCAACAAAGGTTTGGTTGTTGGGATTGGAGAGCAGAGGCCAGGTGGCTTTGAAATCAGGCCATAGCGTAATATGCGTGATGGGATGTAAGTCTAGATCTCCGCCTAGCAGCGGTATCGACCACATCCGAGTAAAAAATAAGGCACCAAAAAAAGCGCCGAAAAAGCAAACCTCAGAAAAAATAAACCAGCACATTCCCCAGCGAAATGAGCGATCAACTTGTAGGTCGTACACGCCCTTTTGATTCTCATAGATAACCTGGCCAAACCAACCAAACATCATGAAAATTAGAATAAAGAGACCGATTGTAAAAAAATAAGGCCCATACCAGTCGGTATGCAGCCACGAACCGGCGCCAACAAGTGTTGTAGTCAGGCCAATAGAGCCAACTAAGGGCCAATGGCTAGGTTTAGGGATAAAATATGTGCCTGGCGCGCTCATAATATGTTTCTCTCCAGTTAAAATTCTCTATCTTCCTGTCACATCAAACAGTGCATAAGCTAAAGTAATTGTTTTCACGTTAGCTGGCAAATCAGTGTCCAGGTGAAAAAGCAACGGCATATTCATTGCCTCGTGGCCATTTAATGTTTGTTGGGTAAAACAAAAGCACTCGGTTTTTTTTAAATATTTTGCGGCGATTCCGGGTGTTACACTAGGAATTGCCTGAACCGTCATACTGTGGTTTGTTTTATTTTCTGCATAAAATGCAAGCTTTACAATTTCACCCGGATGAACTTTTAATTTCGGGGTATTGGGATGAAACGCCCAGGGCACTCCACCGTTATTGGTCGCCACAAATTCCACAACCACTTCCCGATCTTTTGCTATCTTTGCGGTCGTTGCATCATACGCGATGGCCTCAGGATTGGTTTTCCCATTTATGCCTAAAGCCTTACACATGCTCTTATAAATAGGGACTAATGCAAACCCAAAAGCAAACATACATAAGACCACACATAGAAGCGTAGCAACTAATTTCGCATGGTTTTTAGTAAGCATTCACACCACCCATCAATGAACCTCAGGTGGTGTTGAAAAGCTGTGGTAGGGTGGTGGAGAGGATAGCGTCCATTCTAAACCATGTGCGCCTTCCCATACGCGATCATCTGCTTTTTTACCGTGACGAATAGTAGCGATTACATTATATAAAAATAATAATTGGGAAAAGCCAAAAATAAATGCACCAATCGATGAAATCATATTGAAATTAGTAAATTGAATGGCGTAATCAGGAATTCTCCGTGGCATGCCCGCTAAGCCTAAGAAATGCATAGGGAAAAAAGCAATATTAACGGAAATAACCGATAGCCAGAAATGCCATTTACCTAGACGCTCGTTATACATGTGACCGGTCCATTTCGGTATCCAATAATAAGTAGCTGCAAATAAGGCAAATATAACACCGGGAACCAACACATAATGGAAATGTCCCACTACGAAATACGTATCTTGGTATTGATAGTCCGCTGGTACTAAGGAGAGCATTAAGCCTGTAAACCCGCCTATCGTAAATAAGAAGACAAAGGAGACGGCAAACAACATGGGAGTTTCAAAGGTCATAGCACCTTTAAACATGGTTCCTACCCAGTTAAATACTTTAATGCCGGTAGGCACGGCAATCAACATAGTGGTATACATGAAAAACAGTTCTGCACCGAGAGGCACGCCGGTAGTGAACATGTGGTGTACCCACACTATAAACGAGAGCGCAGCGATACTTATTACCGCATAAACCATGAAATGATAACCAAATAAAGGCTTACGGCTGAAAGTAGGGATGATTTCAGAAATAACGCCAAACGCGGGCATAACCAAAACATATACCTCAGGATGTCCAAAGAACCAAAAAATATGTTGGAACAGAATAGGATCACCGCCGCCAGCTGCTTCAAAAAAGCTGGTTCCAAAGTGACGATCAGCTAACATCATGGTTACAGCACCTGCCAAGACAGGCATGATTGCTATAAGTAAAAATGCGGTAACTAACCAGGTCCAAACGAAAATAGGCATTTTCATGAGTGTCATGCCTGGCGCACGCATATTAAGGATAGTTGCGATGATATTGATTGAACCCATGATGGATGAGAGCCCCATCATGTGAATCGAAAAAATCATAAAATCGGTGCTAGGAGGCGCATATTTAGTGGATAGAGGCGCATACATCGTCCAGCCAAAATTAGGCCCACCACCATTATGGAATAGAGTAGAGGCCAATAAGGCAAAAGCGAAAGGCAGTAGCCAGAAACTCCAGTTATTTAAACGAGGCAGAGCCATGTCTGGTGCGCCGATCATCATGGGGATTTGCCAATTGGCCATGCCTGTAAAGGCGGGCATGACAACCCCAAATAACATGATCAAACCATGCATCGTGGTCATTTGATTAAAAAAGTTGGGATCGACAAAACGATGCCCGGGCTGAAATAATTCAGCACGAATGATCAAGGCCATGCTGCCAGCAACAAAGAAACTAATCATTGCCAACCAAAGATACAGTGTGCCAATGTCTTTATGGTTAGTAGTAAATAACCAACGTTTTATAAAGCCAATAATGCCTTTCCCTTGCTCTGGGCCATGATGCTCTTCATGATCATCTAAATCATGACCGTGTATTACTACTGTATCACTCATCGAAAACCTCCGGGCTGAGCTTTTTTCACCATTGTGGGTTGTTGAATTTCACTTCGACGAACATTAGCAACATCCGTCGGTTGAATGACATCATCAGTATTATTTCCCCACGCGTTACGTTCGTAGGTTGTAATTGCTGCGATTTCTTCATCGGTTAATTGGTCTTTGTAAGGCTGCATAGCAGAGCCAGGTACGCCGTTCAATATCAAGGCAATATGTCTGGATATAGGCTTTCCAATAGATACAGAGCTATTTTTAAGCGCTGGATACAGTGGCGGGATTCCCTTTCCGTTCGCTTGGTGGCAAGCGGAACAAATTGAATTGTATTTATCTCTTCCTAGGGTCATCAATTCGGCGCGAGTCATGGTTTTTTGCGCGGCGGGTTGGTTTTCTGTAGCTGCGTATTTATCCTCTACTTTGGTTTGTTGATTAACCCATTGGGTGAACGCTTCGTCGCTAACCGCTTCCACTACGATTGGCATAAAGCCATGATTGATCCCGCAAAGCTCGGTGCATTGACCTCGATAAACCCCTGGTTTTTCAATACGGGCCCAGGCTTCGTGCATAAATCCAGGGATAGCATCACGTTTTACGCCAAGTTCAGGCACCCACCAAGAATGCACGACGTCATTGGACGTGACGATAAACCGAATTTTTTTATGTATTGGTAGCACCAGCGGTTTATCCACCTCTAGCAGATACCATTGGCCTTTGGGTTGTTGGTTTTGAATTTGGCTATAGGGCGTTGCCAGATTGCTAAAATAGCTAATGCCTTGGTCTAAATATTGATATTGCCATTTCCACTGATAGCCAACTATTTTGATGGTTACATCAGAATCGCTACTGTCTTCCTGGTGAATTAGTACTTTAGTGGCAGGAATAGCTAGCCCTATTAAAATTACAAAAGGAATGATGGTCCAGATTATTTCCAAGCGGGTATTAACATGAAAAGTTGCTGGTGTGTAGCCCTTTGATTTTCGATGATGAATAAGGGAGTAAAACATAATACCAAAAACAATGACGCCAATAACTGCACAAATGACTATGGCTATCATATGTAAATCATACATGTCTTTACTAAGGGGTGTGACCCCTTTGTACATATTCATCTGCCAGTTATCAGCAGCGGCTAATACTGATTGCATAGGTAACAATGCTGTTAGCATGGTTACTATTTTGCAGACGTTTAACTTGTTTAACATCCCACCCCTCATCTCGTTAAATTATGTACATTTTACGTAAGCGCTCACGTAACGGTGTCATCCTAAAGCAAATCTAATGGAGCCATTAAGCGTTCACGTCCTTCTGTTTATTACCACAATGAAAAATTGCCCTCAGTTTTGGATTGGCTAATGATGTATTTAATGGCATCGATTACTTCGCCAGTAGTACATTGTTCACAGCCACCGTTTTGGGGGTGCTCTTTCCCTTTAATGGTATTTTCAACTAACACATCGACATTTTGAGCTATCAAAGGCTTCCAAGCCTCTTTATCGCCAATTTTAGGCGCGCCTAGCTTACCTTCATTGTGGCAAACGCTGCAGCTTTCATTGTATATATCTTTACCGCTTGAAGGATATTTTTTGGCGCGGCCTGACTCAACGTCTAACCACTGTGAGCGTGATAATGATTTGTTAAGGATGTAATCAACAGCTGCAATAAGGTCATTGTCAGAGCATGTCACGCAAGCTCCCTTCACGGGCATACTATTATAGCCGTTAATGGTATGGCGATAGAGGCCCGTTAAACCACTAGCCTTGAGTCGCAAGTACCAATTTGAGCCATTGCCAATACGAGGCGCAGACATCTCCCCATTTTGATGACAAATAATACATGCGTTTACATACACCTGTTTGCCTCGTTTTAGAGTCGGTTGTTGTTCAGAAGGAGCAACGCCTAGGGGCTCCTCACTGACAACGCTTTTCAAGTAAGTCGCAATTGCTAGGTGATCGGCTTCTGTTAGGTAACTGAGGCTGTTGTGATTAACTTCAGCCATAGGACCGGAGACGGGCCCTGCTCTGTTGATTAACTCACCATGCGCGAACACATCTGCCACATCATAGCGATTTGCAGAGTGTAGACCGTATTTAGTAATGTTTGGCGCCCAAAAACCATCGATAAACCCACCGGTCAAATAAAACCGGTCTTTAGGCGCACCGAAAATATTCAAAGGGGTATGACACATACTGCAGTGGCCAAGGCCATCTACAATGTATTTGCCGCGATTCCACTGAGCTGATTCATCGGGGTTATATTCTAAATCTGGAGCTGGGTAGAAAAATAACAAATTCCAGCCCCACAGTGTAAAGCGTGCTCCCGGTACGTTAAAGGGGAACGGTAAAGGTTTGTTCTTTAACTCTACAGCTGGGATGCTCATGAAATAGGTATACAGAGCCCGCGCATCATCATCTGTTATATTGGAGAAGTAAACATACGGAAATACAGGGAAATAATTGCGGCCTTTGGGATCCCGTCCTTCTTTTAGGGCACGAAGAAAATCCTCTTCGGTCCAGTTACCAATCCCGGTCTTTTTGTCAGGTGTAATATTTGGAGTGTAGAAGGTGCCGAACGGTGTGTCGATAGCCAACCCACCTGCATAAGCGGGGGTGCCGCCTTTCACATTGGTATGACAGGATATACAGTCACCTATTCTTGATAAATATTCACCACGTTTTATCAAGGTTTCTTGATCGCCACTGGCTGGGGCTGTGGGTGGATAGGTGGGGTAATACCCATCAAGCAACGGCTCGACCAGTTTATGGTTACCGATTTCCGCGGCATATGCATATAATGACGTGCAGACGGTCAGTACTGCTACAACAAATAGTAATACCGCATTGTTTCTTAACAAAGAGCCCACGCTCCCTCCTTAAACTACTATATTTGATAACCACTGGCAGGATATAGCAAACCCCGCATTTTATACTCCTCATGCAGCAACTTGCAATATAAGACATCACTGTTATGATGACGCCCGTCGCTATTAAAAATTTATAAGGTGAATCTTATGGCCTGGAAACCCGCAATTAACTTAAATCAGTTACAACAAAACAATCGCGAAACAGTTGTCATTGATGGGCATAAAATTCTATTTATTTTGCATGATGAGCAAATATATGCGGTTCAAGCACAGTGTCCTCATCTGAAGTTGCCTCTAGCTAAGGGCAAGATCACTGATGATAACGCTTTGGTTTGTCCTTTTCATAAAAGTGCGTTTGATTTAAAAACGGGTGAGATTAAATGTTGGTCTCCTTGGCCACCAGCATTAGGAGCCTTGTTAGGCAAAGTATCTAAGCCTAAAGAATTGCGTATTTATCCTACAAAGATAGATAACGAGCAGGTTTTTATTGATTTAAAGTGCGGTTAAAAGTTAGTTAAGAAAATCCGGCGGTCCTTCAGCCATCCAGGCTACGATCGTTATCACGCAGATCGTAGCCTGCTTGATGCGCAGCTGCAGCCGGGTAGTGGGGTGTCTTTTCTTGCCTGCCCGTTGCATCATAATTCATGTTACCGAAGAGGCTGTTAAAAATATTTCCAAATCGTTGCAAAATTTGCTATAATGCGCACACTTTGTATCAAAATTGAGCTATTATTATGCCAATTTACCTCAATGGTCTTCTACTGGGCTTGTCTCTCATTACCGCTTTAGGGCCACAAAATATTTTTTTAATACGCCAGGGTGCGATGCGTAAACACGCTGTGCTATCGGCTATTACATGCTTTTTTTGCGATACGGTGTTGATTATTTCAAGTGTGGTTGGTTTGCGCGGGTTGTTAGAGACGCATGCAAACTTCAGAATAGGACTAACGTGGTTTGGGGTATTGTTTTTATTGTATTACGGAGCTAGCGCTTTAAAGCAAGCATTTAGCAAGCAACCCCCAGCAGTAGCTCAAGAACAACTTCGCATGACACGCTGGCAAATTATTATGCTGGCATTGGGATTTAGTTTATTGAATCCACACGCTATTATCGATTCACTCGTCCTCATTGGTGGCGGGAGCGGGCAGTTTCCTGGTCATGAGCACGTTTTTTTGCTTGGAGTGCTGACCTCGAGTTTATTATGGTTTACCGCATTAACGCTGACCGCGCATTACTTTTCTAACATATTAGCTCGCCCAAACGTTTGGCGTCGCGTAGAGGGTTGCGGCGGTATATTGATGATTTCTTTAAGTATAAAGCTAGCGTACAGCCAATTTGGAGTAGGTATTTAGAAAGGGCCAATCAGTGTGTCGCCAATTGACCCAGTGGAATGACACATAGCAAGTCCAACCTCGCAGCGAAAATATCGCACAAGCTGCGTAGCATTGTCAATATGAATTATTTTTGCAGGACTCTAAGCAGATGCGCTAGACTCGCGATCTTTACTACCCAAAAGTGCAGATTATGTTTTACAGTGATAACGTTCAAGATACTCGGCAGTTGTTTTTCTTAAGCTGGTGGAAACATCGGCAAAACCAACCACTTCAGCCTTTAGAGAAGCAAATTGTTGATGTTATCATCATGCACCCGGAGTACCACGCTTTACTAGAGGTAGATGGTTCTGCCCATGATCAGGCGTATTTCCCAGAGCTTGGGCAAACCAATCCTTTTTTACATATGGGCCTGCATTTAGCGGTTCGCGATCAGATAGCTACCGATAGGCCAGCAGGTATAACAAGTATTTATCGTAAATTGTTAAATAAATATACGGACCCTCTTAAGGTTGAGCACTTACTTATAGAATATCTTGCAGAATGTTTATGGCAGGCACAACGCAATCAAGGTATGCCGGATGAAGCGGCTTATCTTCAAGCTTGTCGTCAATTGCTAGTAGAGAAATAAAGCTAGCTCTGATCTTGACGAGTGCTTGTATAAATTATACAACTAGGCCATTAATCCTTATTACAAGATGTTATTGGAGAAGCAATGAAAAAGGTAATCGTTTTATTAGTAGCGTTATTTGGTGCTTCGATGCTAGTTCATGCGGTTTCTGGCCAAAAGTCGCCGCCACAAGCTCCCGCTGCTGAGGCTCAGCCAGCTGCTACAGGACAACCGTCCCCTACCAAAAATGATTCAGAGAAGGTAGATAATGGCAGCGGAGATGATATCGATACGGTGGATGAAGGTGACCCAGCAAACGATAAAGATCCAGAGGCGGATGATACAAGCATGACTCCTGGGAAGTCATAAAATCGTAGGTTCCTCTTCCATTAATGGGAGAGGATGGCCGACAGGGAAGGTGAGGGTAGACTAAATCAAAAAATACATTTTTTTATAGGTTTTTTATCACCCCTCATCCGCCCTGTCGGGTACCTTATCCCCTCGCGGGGCGAAGGGATACAATTTACTCATATGAGAGTTGGGTATAATCCTCATTATCGGTTAATATAAACCACCATCTATAACCACAACTGTATACAATGACCGCTCCCAAAAACACGCACTTTGGTTTTGAATCCGTGCCGTGGGATGAGAAAGAAAAGAAAGTTGGCGCCGTTTTTCATTCTGTAGCAAAAAATTACGACCTAATGAATGATTTGATGTCGGTTGGCATTCATCGTCTATGGAAACGTTTTACTATTGAACTGAGCCGTGTGCGGCCAGGACAACAGGTGCTTGATTTAGCCGGTGGTAGTGGTGATTTGACACGCATGTTTTGTCAAAAGGTGGGCCCAGCAGGACACGTCGTTTTAGCCGATATTAACGCTGCTATGCTAGCTGTGGGGCGCGATCGCCTGCTAGATGAAGGGTTATATAGCAATATCAATTACGTTCAAGCCAATGCCCAGAGCTTGCCTTTTGTCGATAATCGGTTTGATTGCATCACGATTGCTTTTGGTTTGCGTAATGTTACCGACAAAGCCGCGGCGCTGCGATCGATGTTTAGAGTATGTCGACCAGGTGGCAAGGTTATGGTGCTTGAATTCT
Source organism: uncultured Legionella sp. (assembly GCA_964648115.1). Classification (GTDB taxonomy): domain Bacteria; phylum Pseudomonadota; class Gammaproteobacteria; order Legionellales; family Legionellaceae; genus CAZYME01. The sequence goes on along the minus strand of CAZYME010000009.1, from coordinate 45,148 downwards.
CAACACCTGCTTTGCCCGGCTTAAAGCCAGTCTATGATTGGTACTCGTTTAATGTATTGCCCCATATCGGTCGTTTATTTGCCCAAGATGCGGCAAGCTATCAATATCTTGCTGAGTCGATTCGTATGCATCCATCACAAGATGAACTAAAGTTGCTCATTGAACAAGCGGGATTTGAGGATTGCTATTATCATAATTTAAGCGGTGGTATTGTTGCCCTGCACATTGCCCATAAATATTGAGAGTGTAATGATAAAAAAATATTCGTTAGCAGTTTTGCAAAAGGCGATTAACCACGCTTTGTCGCTTGACGAATCTATGCCAGCTAAAATGCAAGCTCTTGATGGTAAGGTATTGGAAATTATCATCAGTCCACTAAATGTGAATTTTTTCATACACTTTGCGGGGCAAGAATTGCATCTACATGTCGAAAATGACGGCCTTGCTGACACGATTATTCGCAGCAGCCCGTTGGGGTTAATTCGACTGAGCTTGTTGCCGGCATCAAAGACGCGCTCGCTATTTAATGACGATATCAGCATCACAGGCGATGTTGAATTGGGCCAGAATGTCAAAAAATTATTTGATGAAATAGATATTGATTGGGAGGGGCATTTAGCACGCTTCACTGGGGATGTAGTGGCGTATCAGGTGGGTTCTTTCTTTCGACAAGGCATGGCGTTTAAGCGCCAAATAAGCCACTCCATGCGTCATAATTTGACGGAATATCTACAAGAAGAATTACGAGTGTTTCCACCCAGAGAAGAGATAGATGATTTTTTCAAAGATGTGGATGCGTTATCACTCAGTGTTGAGCGGCTGACCGCACATGTCAACCAACTGTTGGAGAATGACTCCAAATGAAGCGTATTAAGCAATTGTTGCGGCTATTTCATATTAATTATATTTTAGCCAAGAATGGTCTCGACCAAGTCATTGTTAGTATTAGGCTTTTTACACCGCTGCGTTTCATTGTTTATTTGAATCCCTGGAATTGGTTTCGCCGAGAGCCACTAACGCGGGGAGAGGCACTTAGAAAAACATTAGAAGAACTCGGGCCCATTTTTATCAAATTTGGCCAAGCTTTATCGACACGCCCCGATGTTTTACCCCCCGATATCGCCGTTGAGCTGTGTAAATTACAAGATAGAGTGCCACCTTTTGCTAGTGATAAGGCGCTGGCTATTATTGAGGCCGCTTTTGGTCGTTCTGCTTTTGATGTATTCGCTCATTTTGATGCTCAAGCCTTAGCATCTGCTTCCATGGCGCAAGTGCATGCTGCAACCTTGGAAAGCGGTGAAGATGTTGTAGTTAAAATCCTGCGCCCTAACATGAGAAAGATTATCGAGCAGGATATAGCTATTTTGTATACAATTGCAGGCCTTGCTGATCGCTATTGGCCTGAGAGTAAGCGTTTTAAGCCTAAGGAGATAGTGCAAGAATTTGAGCGCACTCTTTTTGATGAGCTTGATTTGCAGCGTGAGGCAGCAAATGGTGGGCAGTTACGGCGCAATTTTCATCATTCGCCATTGCTGTATGTTCCTGAAATATATTGGGATTATGTCTGTGACAATGTATTGGTCATGGAGCGTATTTACGGTATTCCTGTCACCGACATTCCCACCTTGCAAGAATATGGGATAAACATCAAGAAGCTTGCTGAGCGTGGTTTGGAGATTTTTTTTACACAAGTGTTTCGCGATTGTTTTTTCCATGCTGACATGCATCCTGGAAATATTTTTGTATCCATGTTAACCCCTGATGAGCCTCAATACATTTGTGTTGATTTCGGCATTATCGGCACGCTCAATGACAGTGATAAACGCTATCTTGCAGAAAATTTGGTGGCCTTTTTTAATCGGGATTATCGGCGTGTGGCTCAACTGCATGTTGAATCAGGATGGGTGGCTAGTGATACGCGAATAGAGGATTTTGAAAGCGCTATACGGACGGTTTGTGAGCCTATTTTTGAAAAGCCGTTAAAAGATATTTCCTTTGCTTTATTAGTCATGAAATTATTTCAGGTCGCTCGTCGTTTTCAGATGGAAGTGCAGCCCCAATTGGTACTATTGCAAAAAACCTTGCTTGCTGTAGAGGGGCTGGGTCGACAGTTATGCCCGGATTTGGATCTGTGGGGCACTGCTAAACCCTTTTTAGAGAAATGGTTACGCGAACAATTGGGGCCGAAGGCATTTATTAGGCATTTGCGTGAAAATATTCCCTTTTTAGTTGAGCAGTTGCCGCATATGCCACGATTATTTAACGACGTATTAACGCTTATGAAAACGCAGAAATCTGCGGCACTTGGAAGGAAAGAGGTGCAAGAGTTACAGTCTGTGGCCCACCACTCTTGGTATAAAGGGCTTGGTGCAGGTGTTTTTATGGTTATGCTGGTGTTTGCTGGAGTAAGTTATGTCCATTTGGTGGATCATCAAAAGATGGCTATTATAGCTCTGGGTACGGCGATGGTTGGTGGGCTCGTGGCGTTTATTAACCGTAAAACAAGGAGCTAACATGGGATTAAGTGGTATTAGCCCGCTGTCACTATTGTTAATTTTATTGATTGTGGTTGCTTTATTTGGCACGAATAAATTAAAAAATATTGGCTCAGATCTTGGTCATGCTATCAAAAATTTCAAGCGTGCTTTAAATGAGGATGATACTAATGATAAGCCATCATGAGTGGTGGTGAATTATTATTAACCTTGTTAATCGCTTTGTTTGTCTTTGGCCCTAAAAAATTACCTATGCTTGCTTATCATCTTGGGAAATTGTTTGGGCGATTAAATGGTTTTAAACAGCAAGCAGTAGCTTTTTGGCAAGAGCAAATTAATGAGCAGCAATTGCAAGAAAATACTAAGAAAGCTGAGCAGGCTGATGAAAACTACAACAAATAATTGTAAATTAAGTGTAATTATTTATCATAAAAGTCTCAAAGACAACCAAAAATGTGCTATTTTAGTTCAATAGTAATAACTAGGAATCTATTATGCCGCACCGAGATGAGCAACGAAAGCGTAAAGAAGAGCTAGAAATATTAAGGGCAGCGGCGATCGCTGCTGAAGATAAAAAAGTGGTAGCGCCTGCTGTTGATACTCCAAAGCCCGGTAAGAAAGAGGAGCCCACAAAATTTGTACCTGTTGGGATAAAACCTAAGGGTATGAAAGCTCTGCTTGAGGCATACAAAGCGTACGCTGAGGAACATAATCTAAAGATTGATAGAACGGGTGCTATGGTTTTTCCTACCCGTGATGATGCGATTAAATTTTTTGAGAGCCGAGTAAAATTTGGTGATGAATTTTTTGTGAAAGAACTTCGTGGTAATAGCCCAACTGGTTATTATCTGATTTCTGGGGGTGACCACTTATACAAGGGTACGCTGTCTGAGATCCAACAGGAGCTTGGAGAGGCTGTGAAACGGAACCCCTCTGATTCAAGGAAGGTGGATATGCTTGAGATGGTTACCAAAGAATTGGAAAAACAGACCTTATCTGCCGATCAGGCTATTAGAATGCGTGAGGAATTGCAGGGTCATCGCAGTGGCGAACCAGAAGTAAAATCTCCTGCTCCGACTTGTCGTTAAATGGAGCGAAGCGGACGGGGCTCAAATTGCGCGTCCATTCCCGCATTCCGCTTCGCTCCATACGGGCTACATTCATCTATTCTGAGTAACCGAAAACTCTCTTTTTTTATTATCTTTTACAATAATGTTCACTAGAATAATACCCAATTCATATAATAGACAAAGCGGTACTGCTAGCATGATTTGGGATAATACATCCGGTGGTGTTAATAACATCCCGATAGTAAATGCGGCGACAATCACATAAGGCCTTATGGTTTTTAAGGTCTTGGCCTCAATGAACTGCATATATACCAGAAAGACACATACTAGTGGTACTTGGAAGCAAACACCAAATAACAGCAGCATTCGTGTAATAAAATCAACAGCATAGGTTATATCCGGCATGAGGCGAACGCCGGTTGGTACTGATTGGGCAAAGAATTGCAGCATAAACGGTAAGACTATATAAAAGCAGAACAAAACCCCTATTAGAAAGAGGAGTATGCTTCCCAGCATGGCCCATTGTAGAGTAGAGCGTTCGCGTTGGTATAGTCCGGGGGATGCAAAGCGCCAAATGTGTAGCAAGGCATAGGGCATTGTGCAGAGCATAGCAGCGTCAGCAGCTAGTTTAATAGGTATTAATAGAGGGGTGGTAATTTGAGTCGCAATAAGCGGGTCAGGTGTGGGGAGCACATGTAATAACGGGGATACTAGTTGATGGAACAAATTTGGCGCGAAGAAAAAAAACAGTAAAAATAGGGCTGCAAAGACGGTTATTACCAGTAGTGCGCGGCGGCGTAATTCAAGTAGGTGGGTTAGCATAAGTGTATTTTTTTAACACGATACATTAAACTATCACGGTTATGAGTAAGAGCCTATTATAATCATGTCGCAAGTGCATAAATATCAAGATTTGATTCAAATTTTTAATGACTGTTTTGCGGTTGAGTTTAATACAAAGCTTGTTAAAGGGGGCGATGAGCCACTTTATCTTCCTGCAGATGAAAATCGCCCTTACCACGAAATCTTCTTTGCGCACGGTTTTTTTAGCAGCGCCTTGCATGAGTGCTCACATTGGCTTATTGCGGGAGCTGAGCGGCGAAAACAAGTTGATTTTGGTTATTGGTATGCCCCGGATGGGCGTACCGCTGAGCAACAGGCGATTTTTCAAAACGTTGAGGTAAAACCTCAGGCGTTGGAGTGCATACTTTCTGCAGCAGCTGGGCATCCATTTAGGGTGAGTATTGATAACCTCAACGGAGAGGAATCAGACACAGATTTATTTAAAGAGGCAGTGTATCAACAGGTAAAAAAATATTATGAAGAGGGCCTCTCTAAAAGGGCGGAGCGTTTTCGGAATGCGATATGTCATTTTTATGGGACCACACAAGCCTATTAAACGTAGGTTGGGTCCATGACCCAACCTACATTTATTGCCTCGAGTCTGGGCCAACCGACGGAATTTCTTTATCAAGATTGGTTGCCAGGGCGTCATTCTTCATTTCATCAACTTGTGCCTTCATCTGCTCCTGAATGTGGCTACGTGTTGTGGCATGGAAGCCTGCGCGGGCTGTTGCAATACCTTCCTGAAACAATTGTTTAGTACTTCCAAAGGATGGAATATACAGAGCAATTGCAGCTATGAATTTCATAATCCCTGCCAATACATGTAGCTTTGGATATTTAATGGTAAGTTTATCTGCCACTTCGTTATATCGTTGATTATTTCTTTCATCATCTGGGCGCAAAATAACATCTGGGGTGCGTGTCACTGCTTCAAGCAGCAAACGCTTGCCACTTACGCCTACATCACTTTGTTGCTGTATCTTGGTTAATATTACTCGGCCTTGGTTCAGGGCTTCTGCTTGGGTAGGGTTTACTGGGTGTATTTGGGCAAGGTCATTTTGAGTTTGCTCAATGCGTAATTTTAGCAATTCGGCCACTCGTGTATGAGGACAATTTAAATCTCTCCACTGAATTAACCAGGCTTGCTTGGGCTCATTTTTTATGGCCTCATAATTTGCATTAATATAGGCATCGACAGCATTCCAAATGAGTTTGGTATGATGGTTCATTCCGCGTGCTTTAACCATAGTAGGAGCAGCGTGTAAGCCTTGATCGAACTCTTCTCTGGTCATAGGTTGGTTATTTTGCAAAGAATTCATTAAGTTATAATAAGCAGATGACACTCCGCCTCTATCAATAGCATCCTTACAAGAAAAATTTACCGTTTGAGGGGTTAATGCCTTAACGATAGCGTTGGTTAATTCAAATTTTATAAAATGAAACCATACAGCTTGCCGCTGAGCTCCGGTTAATGCCTCGCCTTCTTGTATTCCCATGGCTTTGTAGCTTTTATCAAGCAATTCTTGCAACTGCTGCTTTTCATTCTCTTTTGAATAACGCCCATTTGCATCTTGAAAGACGGCTCTGCGAATTTTATCGCTGATATAAAAATCTTTTATGGGGCGTTGTGCAGCGGGATCTTGGTGGGAAATTTGTAATAATTCATCGTTTACACTTTGAAAGTCATGCCTATCGTTAGGACCCGTTTTTTTATATTCGGAGCTGCTCATTAATCCTTTATCAGCAGGTAAAGTAATAACTGCCACATTAGGGTGTCTTGCTTCAAGTTCGTGCAATACTTGCGTTAATTCACGCTCTTTTTTCCCTTCCATATCGGTTCTGTCTAGCCCCAAATTGTTAAAATACACATGGGTGATGGGATGGGTAACGCCATCTTCAGGTAAATGCATTCTTTCTTGCACAGTAAGCCAACGTTCAAACAAGGGGCTTACGCGAGCTACACCATTATCCCTCTGTCCTTGTGTGCCAAAACGCAATTCTGTGGTGGAACCGTCGGCGCTATGAACATATTTTCTAACGGTGGCCAAACTGGTTGAATGTTGGGGTTTATAATCGCTAGCCATCATCGCAGTTAGCCGGCCATAAGCTGAACCTGCCTGGGCAGGTGACAGGGTTTGGAGATTAACGCGTTCCCCATCGTCTTTCACAAATTTAGCAATTCTAGACTGGATGTCATTATCAATGGGTGTATGTTGCAAAGGAATGTGCTGAATTGCTTCAAATGTATTTTCTAGGATTCGGTTATCATTATTATAAATGGAAAAAATAAAATGATTTAATTGCTGTAGCTCTTCTCTTTTAGCTTGTTCATATTCTGGTGTGGAACGCGCTTTAGCATCTCTGGCTAAACCGGGATAATTAGCATTTTCTTTTAGAAACAGCCGGCGGCTTTCAATTAATGCAAGTTCCTGCAAAAGTTTATCTTGGGGTGCGTCAAAAAGGGCACCAATGTTATTTTCAACAACCGTAAAAAATTGTGTGTATAAGTCTGCATAAGCAAATGTGGGGTTATATGGAGCAGCACGTGCGCTACTAAGCTCATCGGCAAGGCTAGGCGAAATAACGCGTATCCTCTCCAAAACGGACGCAGGAATTATCAGTGCACCCAGGTAGGCGTGACAATTTTGATTGTGAAGTAGGTCGCTTGTATAGCGTTGTACGTCTGTATTGCTGCTTGCCATGACTGTATATCTCATATAGTGACTATGTCTCATTCTAAAATAAAATAGTTAAGAGAATATGAAGGATCAGATACGAATGGCATTAAGATAAGCCAGCCTGCTTCTCATTCGTATCTGCTCTTTATTTAAAAAGGTTTTTTTCTTGTATGAATGTCCAAACAGCAGGTGGTAGAAAAGAGCCTGCGTCTCCCCCTGATTGGATTAATGCACATATCACAGTTGAAGAGATAGGATATAACCCTGCATTACATCGATAAAATCCCCCGCGCTTTGCCGAAGACAGTACTTTCGGATCGGTTATTTGATAGATGGCACTTTTTTCCAAGGCTTTGGGGAGGGATTTATTTTCGGTGTTTGGACGATCAATAACAATCAGGTTACATAGCGTGAGTATGGTTTGCCAGTCATGCCAGCGATGGAATTGTTGAAAGCTATCCATGCCTAGGATGAGGGATATTGATACGTCTTCACCCCGCTCTGAGCGAAGATTCAATAACGTATCAACCATAAAAGAAGGCGTGGGTCGATTTATCTCACGCCGATCAATGGTAAAAGTTGGATAGGGTTCTAGAGCAAGCTCTAACAAAGCCAGCCGTTGTTCCACTGATGCTCTGGCGGTTTTGTCTAGGGTAGGAGATTTATTGGGTAGGAAAAGAAATTCATCGAATTGAAAATGTTTTTGGAGAAAAAGTGCAACCCCTATATGGCCATTATGAATTGGACAAAATGTACCACCAAATAATGCGATATGCATAAGCTGTCCTTTGAAAAATAGCAAAATAAAACACTACCGTAGCCCGTATGGAGCGAAGCGGAAAGCGGGGATTAAGCCCTGGTCGGTTCCGAATGGCACTTACTTAAGGAAGATAATCGTCGTTGCGAGCGTAGCGAAGCAATCCAGTGATTTTGTCTGAGTGACATTAAGGCCGCTGGATTGCTTCGCTACGCTCGCAACGACAGGCTATTTTTAGCCGTAATTTCCTATGTAAGTACCATTCTGGTCAGTTCCCGCATTCCGCTTCGCTCCATACGGGCTACATTGATATAACTACTTTATTACTTATTTTCGTGTCTAACCAGTGAGTCTTTGAATATAAGCCTTTGGGATGGACTCTTGATAAAACATTTTAGATTGTGTGACTAACTGAGTTAAGGAGAGCTCGTTAACTGGCACATTAACGGCCAGCCACTCCTTCACTTTTCTCGCATTCAGCGTTTGAGCCTTACCCATTTCTTTAGTCAGAAACAAAGGGCGAGGAGATCCGGGAGGCGGTGGAGGGAAAAACTGGAGTTCTGCTTCATAACTTGCAGCCCACAATACAAAATGACGGCTCTTTTTTGATAGCAAGGCTATTAACTCGTGAAAGTTCTTATTTACAAAACTAGTTAAAAAAGTATAGGCGTTAATTGAGCCATCCTGTAATTCTGTCTCTATACCAGCGGCTTTAATAAATGCATTTGCTGCAGGGTCATTGTGGCAAAGATGTAGGCACAACGATTTGTCGTTAGCCAAGCCAGACATTTCTGTATAAGCGATACAAAGTTGGACTAGTGATTTCGCATCGAGGCGCTGCAGGCACAGTAGGATGAGCTCATGAGGAAGGCGGTCAAAAAAAGAGCTATTTGAGGGTCGTTCTAAAGAGTGTTTCACTTTTGCTTCATCCTTGATAAATGAATGGTATCTTAGCATAAATTTAGCACTTCGCACATTTGTTGCGCCATCGGCCTAACCTACTTCAAATTTGCTCACGTTAACTATTTGGGTCTGGGAGTGTCTGTCTGCTCAACAACGGGTTTTTCGGGTGGAGAAAGCATTTTGTTATAGCTTGTGACATTTAATGTATCAATGCGAGGCTCAACGTGCCCATCTGCATTAACCTCCAATTTTATCGTGGCTTGCATTCTAAGCATGGGAGAAAAGCGGTTTCTGGGGTCTGAGAGCGTTTCAACGTCGTCTATTGTTTCCAATTTATTCGTGCTGCTGTTAATGTAAGGTACGCCGCCAATCATAAGCGCATAGCTTGTTATATCGCAGTGCATAACAACTTTACCATTCTCCATGGTCCAATTTTGTTCCGCACGTTTTGATTTCAGATTAGTTGCGGCAACACCGTTCGTATAGGCGCCACTCCCAATCAAAACATCTACAAAACGATTATTGCTCTGACCACCATTGCTTTGCATCCACCTTATTATTGCCGCTTTTTGTTCTGCAGTGTATTCAGAATCGGCAACAAGGTATTCTAACAGTCGGTCAACATCTGCTTCAGTTCTTCCTACCATACCTTGGATGCTCAGATCTCGCATGTAATCTATATATGCAAGCCGGGGGCTTTCTTCAGGCAACTGCATTAGACGGGCTTGCCATTCTCCAATCGCCTGATTCATAATTTCACCACCCTCATCTTTAGGGTAGGAAAAGGCCCAGATCGTTTCAGCAGAGGTCATGGATCTTTGCGTTTCTTGGTTTTTTGGATATTGCAAATACTCCAAAAAATTCTGATACAAAGTATGGTGAATTAGCCCAAATATTTTATGGTGCTTCACAGATAACAGCGGACCAGAGGAAAAAGCCATTGTGCTTGGTGGTCTTTTTGACGCTGGTAAAATGGTTTCCCCATGTTGAGCCAAGAGCTCACCCATGGTTTCCAAGCCGGCGCTCCCAAAAAATCCTTTTTTTTTCTCGATTTTTATTGTCTCAATATACTGTATTACTTTATGGATATCGGCAACATTGATCGTTCCATCTTCCATTTTGCTTTGCAATAGAATGAATTTTACATTGTTCAAGTGATGGACCAAAGGCCTATCATCATTTTCAGGATCCATGAGTAGAGTATTAATATACCTGAGTACGTCAGCTATTCTGTATGGCATAAATGACTATTTGTTGCTCACCATGATCTTAATGTAGCATAAAAACATGTGTTTTGATGTTTCGATTTGATTAATATATGTATAAAAATGGTAAAGATGGAGTCATGCGCTAGACCCCCTTGGATTGAAAGGGACAATTTTGAGCAAATCAAGGTATAATTACTGCTTTTTAACCAAGGAAATTCTATGGCACATCGTCCCCGCAAGCGTTTCGGGCAAAATTTCCTTCAAAATCATAGTATTATAGAATCAATTTTACAGGCTTTTAATCCACAGCAGATGGACAATGTTGTGGAAATAGGGCCTGGCTTGGGAGCCTTAACCAAGCCGTTGTTGCGTATTTTAAATTCCCTCACCGCTATCGAGATAGACCGAGACTTGCAGGCTTATTTGACGGAAATGCCAGAGGCTATTGAGAAGCTACGCCTGATTGGTGCCGACGCGTTGACCATTGATTATGGTAAGCTGGGTGAGCATTTACGGATTATTGGTAATTTACCTTACAATATTTCGACCCCATTATTATTACATCTGCTGCACTATGCTCCGCATATTGATGACATGTACTTTATGTTACAAAAGGAAGTAGTGGAGCGACTAGTAGCCCAACCCGGGACTAAAACCTATGGGCGATTAAGTGTGATTGTGCAATATCAATGCGAGGTGGAGCAGTTACTTGATGTGCCCCCTACCGCGTTTCACCCCCCACCTAAAGTCGACTCGGCTGTTGTTTGTTTAATCCCCCACCGAATATCCCCTTATCCGAAGGTGGAGTTAGCAGAGCTAGAGCGCTTAGTTGCTTGCGCATTTTCTATGCGGCGCAAGACCTTAGCTAATAATTTGAAGCCCCTCATGACCGCAAATGACTTAATAAGCTTAAATATTGACCCAGGTTTGCGACCTGAACAAATTTCCATCACTGACTATGTTCAGATAGCGAGATTTATTACCAATTAGTGTAAAATCAATGAATTTGAAAGGAAAACCACCACTTTCAACCATCGTAGGTAAACATATGTTTTACAAATACGTTAAAAACGCACCAATGAAAAACAGACAGGATGTTGCAAGTCGCATTTATAATCAGGGAGATAGCTTTGTTTCATAGACAAATTAAGAAAGCAAAATCAGTGAATGCTAGGTCGCTTAAAGACTTAACAGCCATTATTCCGCCACCGCAGCTACTCGCGGATCCGAAGCGAAGCGAGCTAATAAAAAAAATCACAGAAAGTAGTGGGTTCGAAGCCTCGCGTTTTGAAAGTCTTTGCTTAAGTCTTATTCACAATCTAGGCAATCATTGCCAAAGCATGCCAGAAACATCTAATAGTTATTACTCACTGCCAGGCGGTTTGTTGGATCATGCCTTGAATCGTACTGAGGCCGCTCTTGCTCTTTTTCGTCAATATATTGTGCAAGAGGGCGAGTTGTCCGAAGAGCAAAAATTGTGGATGTATGCGTTATTCTCTGCCGGTATTTTACAAGGAATGGGCAAGTTACAAATCGATTACCGTGTAGAGTTATTTGATGTAAATGGGCAGCTGCTAAAACAATGGTCCCCTTTGCTAGAAAGCATGACATCGGTGGGTAGTTATTACCATTTTGAATTTCAACCAGAGGGTGGCGAGGATTTGCGTCGGCGGTTGAATTTACTAATAGCACGATTGTTAATGCCGGCGAGTGGTTATGCTTGGATTATTTCCAATCCGGACGTATTGGCGGTGTGGCTCGCTCTTCTCAATGAAGATGCTCGTTCAGCTGGTACCTTGGGTGCTATTTTAATTCGTGCAGATGCTATTGCTCTTCAACGTTACTTCAATGAATTTATGGTTAAAGCCACAGGAGCTAGAGGTGGTCGAGGGAATCGTATTGGGACCTTTGTTGATATGGTGCCAGAGACAGTTGCCGAAAAAGAGCAAATGTTAGGCGCTGAGTTTATCAAATGGATGGCTGAGAAGTTAGCTGCTGGTATTATTATGATTAACAAAGCGCCGTTGTATATGGTTCCTGGTGGCATGCTAATGGTGCCGGATGTTTTTAAATTATTTATACGAGAGCATCCTGAATTTAAAAATTGGCAAGCCGTGCAAAAGGCCTTTCTCTCTTTAGGGTTACACAGTTTAGGCGCAGACGGCAGTGTAACATCCCGCTTTGAGCAAGCGAATACCAAGCAAATGCAAAGCGGGATTGTATTTGCTGAATCTAAATATGGAGTGGCATTACCTGAGCAGATGAAAATACATAATTTAGAGACCGGAGAGGTCTCCTCGATATCAGCTACTGAATTAGTGAATGCGGCGCAGTTTAACCACCATTATTTTAATCGCCAGGAACATGGCGGATCTCCAAGTGCTTTGAATCATTTGTCTGTATCAGGAGAGTGGCAGGCGCCCACAGAAGAGAAAAGCTCTACCTTGCAATCAGGTAATTCACGCCGTGGCTGATTATGTGATTGGGGATATACAAGGTTGTTACGAGCCATTACAACGTTTGTTGGATAAAATACATTTCAATGAACACACCGATAGGCTTTGGTTTGTCGGCGATCTAGTGAATCGAGGCCCAGAATCATTAGCAACATTGCGGTTTATAAAAAATTTGCCAATGATGCCGCGGATTACACTAGGAAACCATGACTTGCATTTACTCGGTAAATTATTTGGTGAGCATACATGGGAAAACGCTGATGATACATTGCACGAAATATTAGATGCCCCAGATGGGGAAGAGCTTGGTCATTGGTTGCGTAAACAATCGATTTTATACCATGATCCTGAGCTAAATGTAGTGATGTGTCATGCAGGTATTGCTCCGGCCTGGGATTTAAACCAAGCAAAAGCATTGGCATTGGAGTTAGAAAACACGTTAAGCGGCGAGCATTACCGCGATTACTTGACACATATGTATGGTAATAAGCCTGATCATTGGTCCGAGGACTTAACAGGTATGGATAGGTTACGTGTCATTTGTAATTATTTCACCCGCATGCGATTTTGTAATGAGCAGGGGCATTTAGTACTAAACTACAAAGGCTCGGTAGACCAAGCACCTAATGATCTTTATCCCTGGTATAGCGTACCCCATCGCCATGAGATTGAGGCAGAAATTGTTTTTGGGCATTGGGCGGCATTAGAAGGTAAATGTCCTCAACCACGCATATATGCGGTTGATACAGGTTGTTATTGGGGTGGGCAGTTAACGGCTTTGCGTTTGCAGGATAAACAACGTTTTATGGTGCCTGGTATATGAAAAGAGCTATGGTCTGCTGGTTTTTAATATGCTTTGTTATTAGCGGGGTGTCCCTTGCTGATACCCCAACGAACAAGCCTACTCAACCTACTTCTCTTTTCCGATGGGTTGATAAACCGGTTGATGAGGTACGCCAAGTCAGCGACGCTGCAGACCGGTTAGATAGCGCGATCAAAAATCCTGAGTATATGTTGAAGCACTGGGTAGAATTGCCAACATCTCCTACCTCTTACAGCCGGAAAAAGCTTAATTTGACGCTTAGAGAGGCGATTTTATTAGCCTTGCGTTATAACCCAAATATCAAGAATGCAGAGCTAGATAGGATTATACAACGCTACCAATTGCGTTTAGCGCATAATGAGTTTGAATTGCAATATGCACTTGGTGGAACGGCACAAATTGAAAAAAGCCAATATAGTGGAGTAGGGGATGTAACAACTCCTGCGTATTTTGCGACGCCTGAGGCCGAGTTTAAAACCAAGAGCGGTGGTCAGTTTTCCTTAAAAATGGATAACAATATTGCGGCTGTTGGAGGGTATAATCCCCTGGTTAACCTCTCTTTCCGCCAACCCTTGCTTCGTGGTTTTGGTAGAATTAATAAAGCCGGTTTGTTAAATGCCATTGATACAGAATGGTTAAATAAATTGAACTTACAACAATCCGTCAGCGATCAAGTTACCCAAGTGATTACGGCATATCGTTCCTTGGTTCTAAGTGGTAACAATTTAGAAAACCAACGCCGTCAGCTGCAAGAGGCTAAAAAATCATACACGACGAACGAGAAAAAAATAGCGGCGGGCCAGCTGGAGCCCACTGGGAACATTCAGCAATCCTATCAGATTGAGTCACTAAATTTGATGGTTGCACAAGCAGAAAATGACTTTAAAACTGCTGCACAAGATTTATTGCAAACGATTGGCCTGGATCCAGATATGAGGCTAGCGGTCCCTAGTGATGTTACTCTGGATAAGATAGTAGTACCAAATGTGACAGAAGCAATAGCCCAGGGATTGGCACATAATGCGCAATATTTGGCGTTAAAAATGCTTATCCGTGCCGATGAACGCGCTTATGCGGTAGCAAAAAATCAACAGCTTTGGCAGCTTGATGCTACTGTGAATGTTCAAGGAGGGACCATGACCGATGTTGATAATACTACGCCCGGGTCAAAGAGCATTTATAATGGCCATACCATAACCGAGTCGGCTGGCATAACATTAACTATCCCTCTGCATGATTTAACCCGTCGTGAGCAAATGATTTCAGCAAAAGTGCGATTGGAAAAAGATCGCTTGAATTTAATCGCGGCTAGACGTTCCTTGATCACAACGATTAAAAATACGATAACGGCTATAGAGGGCCAGGCAAAACGCTATGAACTAGCGAAGCGCCAAGTGGGCCTGGCCGCTAAATCATATGACTTGGAAAAGAAAAAACAGCAAGCCGGGATCACAACGGCTTTGGATGTTAATAATACCCAAAATCAATTAATTCAGGCTCAAGCTGGTTTAATTGGCGCCAAAATTGCCTATCTTAACCAATTATCAGCGCTGCAGCGTATATTGGGTACTACACTGGAATATTGGCATATTACACTGAGGTATGGTGGATGAACATTACATTAGCTAAGTTGCTGAGCAACACGTCTTTGCGAGCGTTAGCGAAGCAATCCAGACCGGAATTTCAATTAAAAATCGATCTGGATTGCTTCACTTCGTTCGCAAAGACGGCATTTTTCAAGAGATGTTTGTTGCCCCTGCTTTGTTTAAGCTTACTCGCAGCTTGTAGTGGTAGTAAGCCAGATAACAAACAAGGAGCAAAAACGTATGTGGTGCACGTCGAAACCGTTCATAAAACACTCTATTTCACGGGCACTGTCCAGCCGCGGCAGGAATATACGTTAACCAGCCCTATGGATGCAATAGTGGAGACAATGCCCTTTCACTATGGTCAGCATATTAAAAAGGGCGAAGTGGTATTTATATTAAATTCAGCTGAATTACAAAAACAATATAATGATACGTTGACGGAGTATTTAAAAGCGAAAGATAGCTTTACCATTGCGCGGGCTAAATTTACAGGTACTGAGGATCTGTGGCAGGCCGGATTAATAGCTAAAAACAATTATTTAAGTGAGAAATCCAGCCTAAATACAGCGCGTGTTACATTAATGCAAGCTACGCGTAAGCTTTCGGAAATGCTTGAAAAAATGGGTGATAGCAACTACCAAGATCTCTCACATTTAAGTTTTTCCGAGTTCGATAAAGTACGTGAAGCGTTGGCCGGTAAACATAATTTGATTTATGTAAAATCGCCTGGTGATGGAGTGTTGCTCTACCCACCTAAAGCGGCAGAGGATAAAAACGCACGTATAACCGTAGGGGCTGCAGCTAAGACTGGGCAGGTGCTAGGTCTTATTGGTGATTTAGGTGGTATTTGTGTGGAAATTGATATTCCAGAAGTGGATATCGATAAAATGAAACCGGGTATGTCGGCCGTTATTCGAGGTGTTGCGTTTGCAAAGCAAGAGCTCAAAGGGCAGTTGCTTGCTATAAATGCGCAAGCTTCAACAGGGAGTGGTAATGCATTGCCTTCATTTACTGCAATTGTTGGGGTTAAATCCCTAAGCGCAGAGCAACAAGCATTAGTAAAAGTGGGAATGAGTGCTTCCATTGAGTTGGTCAGTGATAGTGAGGACAAGATCCTGATCCCTATCGCGGCAGTTACGCAAAAACATGGTCAAAGTATGGTGCAAGTCGTTACAGCTAAAGGCGTCATTAGCGAGCGCCAAGTTGTCACTGGAGCGGCGCGTGCTGATAAAGTGGTAATCGATTCAGGACTCAAAGTGGGCGATGTGGTTACCTATGAATAAGCCCCTCATTTCACTGACCAATATTGTTAAAAAATATCAAATTGGTAGCTTGGAAAGCACGGTGCTAAAAAAAGTATCTGTATCCGTGGATGAAGGGGAAATGGTGGCTATTGTTGGTGCTTCTGGCTCCGGAAAATCAACATTGATGAATATCATTGGCTTGTTGGATAAGCCCTGTCGCGGCAAATATCTTTTGCGTGATCGGAACGTTGCTGGCTTAAATGATGATCAATTAGCTAATTTACGTAACCAACACATTGGTTTTGTGTTTCAACAATTTAATTTATTACCACGCTTTAGCGCAGAGCAAAATATCGCCCTGCCTCTCACTTATCGTAACATGTCGCCTCAGGTGATAAAAAAGCGGGTATTTGACGTGCTTTCGCGTGTAGGTATGAAAGCATACGCGGCGCATTGCCCTACACAATTATCCGGTGGCCAGCAGCAGCGTATTGCAATTGCTCGAGCGTTGGTTGGCGAGCCTGAGGTTCTTCTGGCTGATGAGCCAACTGGCGCTCTTGATTCCGCAACCGGGAAGGACATCATGAAATTATTTTTAGCGTTGCATGATGAGGGGCGCACCATCATCTTAGTGACACATGATGAACAAGTTGCCTCTTTGTGCCGAAGACGCATTACCTTGGCGGATGGTAAAGTTATTGCGGAGTCATTTTGAGACTCGTGAGCCAATGTCAGCAAGCCATTGTCAATGTGATGGCTGCAAAATTACGCTCTTTTCTCGCAGTCCTTGGTATTTTGGTTGGTACGGCAGCGGTGGTCGCTTTAATCAGCTGCGGTCAATTAGCCACGGAAAAAGCTTTGGCACAATTCAAAGCGCTAGGTACGGATTTACTCGCTGTGTCTGTGTATCAGAAAGCAGATGAAACGTTGAAGGGGAGTCAAGAGCGTATCCCTATCAATTTTTGGCGTCAATTTCCACAAATGGTTCCTGCTGTGCTACAAATCGCCCCTTACAGCACTGCATATCAGCCCATGAGTTTTCAAGGTAAAAAATTAAACGGTGCAATTATTGGTGCTGATGAGTCATTGGCTCGCATCATTCACATTGATGTGGGGCAAGGGCATTTTGTTTCATTCGTTGCATCTTTTGAGCATTTTTGTGTGATTGGTCACAATTTAGCTCAGCAAATAAAAGAAGTTACTTTAGATAACCCGATTGGTAAACAATTACGCATTGGACAAGCGCTTTATACGATTATAGGCGTCGCTGCACCCTGGAAAGAAAATGGCTTTTTTAATGAAGATATTAATCAAGCTGTGATCATCCCTATTGCGGGTATGCCGTTGGTCAGTAAAGATGCCAAAGTTAATAATGCAGTGTTGTTATTAAAATCGGACATTAATATTGATGAAGTGGTAGAGCAAATTAAAGGGCTTATTAGTAGGCAAGCTCCAGGGATGAGTGTATTTGTACGCAGTGCTAAACAAATTATTGCCAGCATGGAAAGTCAGGGCCGTATTTTTACACTATTGCTTGCTGTTATTGGCGGGATCTCGTTGCTGGTAGGTGGGATCGGGGTGATGAATGTGATGTTGGTTTCAGTGAGTGAGCGTAAAAAAGAAATTGGAATTCGCAAAGCAGTGGGTGCAAAAAATAGCGAAATCCAGATGTTATTCTTAGTTGAATCGGTGATGCTGTCATTATTCGGTGGTATTTGTGGTGTGACAATAGGCCTAGTCTTTACTAGGCTTGTCGCCTATTTCAGTCAATGGCCTTTTACCCTGCATCTGATGCCGCCATTAGCTGGTTTTGCCGTGTCTGTATTCACCGGTATATTTTTTGGTTTCTACCCCGCCCGCCGCGCAGCGGCATTGGAGCCTATTGTGTCGTTAAGAAGTGAGTAGGGAAAACCTAGATCCGGTGCTAATATGTCCCGGCAACATCTGATTTGAACCCTGGGGTTCAGGTGGGGAGCATACGTTACCGATCAGGTTTTCCACTTTTAAAGCGGCCTAACTCAACACCGTAACTGAAAGCTCTCCTTCATAAAGCTTATCGGTTCAAAAATCATGGTTGCCAGGAGAGGTCATTGTAACATATTTAGCAATCTACGGAGGGCTTATGCCATATATCCCACCACAATATCTGGCGCTACGTGAAAAAACAGCAATATTGGTAAGAATTTTTGACCAAGTTTCCGGGCGGTATATCCCCCCTAGTTATGATGTATTAGTTGAGAAGATTTCAGAGATGGAAGTGAAGTATCGAACGAGAGTCGCTGAAAAACCAAGCACGGTAACAAGCGCTGTATTTGGAAAACCAGCAGCTAACCCCCAATACCTTGCGATAATGGACGGGATACGATATCTGGCCCAGTTTTTACCCAGAGCAAAGCCAGGCTCGACTTTGTACACAGAGCAACATAGTATTTTATTAGGGTCTTTGCTGCATTTTTATCTCAAAATCGATGATACTTATGATAAAGACATTACAGGTAAGATTTTTACTCAGCTAGGCTGGATCAAAGATGCTACTGGTATGTACCCCATCATCAAAGAGCTCCTCGCAATAACTGAGGAAAATAAGCTTGATAGTTTAAATATTCTAACGCGCTGTCGCGCTTATCTACAATATCTGCGCAAGATACAGGTTGAAAAGCCATCAGATCTCATTCGCTATATTCCTCAAGGAGAGGAAGGATTTTTTCAAAAACTGGAAGACAGAGTGAGGGAAGCTGAGGATTTATCAAGGCCGATGTTGGATCAGATAAAGTATTTAACAGTAATTCAATCGTTTGATGCTTTATTGGCTAAAACAAGGGATGAGGTATGTGCTGGGCTTCGACTTTTTTCTACATCTCTCTCGGCCCTTCTTATAAAACCAGATAGCCAGCTTTCAAGAGAAGCCATGGTGGCCTGTTTACAAGGGATTCAGCCTAAGCCGAGTTCTCTAGTATGTGAGTTAATTAATTACCTATTACCTGATGACACGACCCTGAATAAGGCGGAGCTTTCTAGCTTTGCTGGTAAGATGGAAGCGCGTCTTGCAGTTTATAATCAATTTACGTTATTAGGCATGTATGTGATGGTGATAGAAAAATCAGATGTCACTTTGCCTGTTGTCACAGAGACGCTGAGAAGAGCGCTGGGTATTACTCCTTCTGAGGTTATAGATGATGAATTACGTACCCAAGCCATAGAACCATTGTATTTTTATTTGCAAAAATTGCTTTTAATCGATCCTCGTGATTTAGATTGTGGTCCATGGGGGAACATTCAAGGTTTACTGCGAATCGATCCTCGTGATTTAGATTGTGGTCCATGGGGGAACATTCAAGGTTTACTGCGAGCAGTTGAGGATCAAAGAGAGCTTTTATATAAACAAGTGTTGACCTTAACCTAACATATCAGGCCAATAGCTCCGGGCGGTACTCAAAATGCATGCTATCGTAGTGGTGCCATTTGCCGCCCCAGATAAAACCGTATTTTTCAAAAATAGGGACAATTTCCCAGGGAATGCTATTGCGATATATGAGGGGAGCATCTTCGCTAATAGGCTGCCCAGCTCCTTCGAGCTCCCTTTGCCAGTAGTCAGATGCGTCTGAATTGATATCAATAGTCATGCCAAAACTATGGTTGCTGAGGCGAGTAGTGTTTGCTATAAATCGCCATTTAAATGTTTCGCCTGGGTATTCTAAAAACCGCACATATTCTGGGTGCCTTAACACTAGCGCTTCTAATTCATTGGAAATCTGGATGAGCTTTTTGTCGACTTCATTCACTGTGGTAACAGATAATGGATAACTACTACCAAATATTAAGGGCATCCAATAAATGGTTACTAATTTTGATTCTACTTCTTCTTGCGTATCACCGTACATTTTTCGAAAGAAAGGCTCATAACGGATGCGACCGGGATCGCCGTTGGGCGCATATGTGTCAGTGTTAGCTGGTATCCCTAGCGAATATAAAACCTGGTCGACTTGATCGAGCAATGACGGAGAATCTAGTTTTTCTTGCTGGGTTTTATTGGGTGCATCATCTCGTGCCGGCATCATCGTCCCGTCTGTCCAGATAATATAATCTTCGGCAACCGTTTGAATATGTTCAGGATAGGCCTTTTGTAAACGTAATAAATTGTTTGCATGGGCAGTAAAATGGAGTAGTGATAAGAAGAGAGAGATTAGTAGTTGTTGGTATAATTTCTTCAATGAGCTCCTTCCTCGAATTTTCGTAAATATTTGGCACACATGGTATATTTTTTCATCATTGTTGTCAACAAGCAACTCCTGCCAGTGGTTCGAACTAAATAATGTAAAAAGTCAGTTGTAGCCTGGATGAAGCGCAGCGTAATCCGGGATTTCCGTGCCCAGAATTCCCGGCTTACGCTGCGCTGCATCCAGCAAGTAGGTTGGGTCGTGACCCAACATTACCGAGCTCTAAACGGTGTACGCACAAACATAATAAGAAACCCAAAAAATGAAAAAATAGCTACCCACTTACTCAATTTATAAAAATTACGTAACACCGGATTAGCTTTTTTAATAACCTTAAATTCATCAAGGTACACCGTTTCACAGGCTCCATTCCCAGTATCAGTGCGTTTGATACTGGTGCCCCGCTCGGCTCCCGATTCCTCATTTTTGTAACTCGCTAAAACACCTTTGAAATGTACAACATCGCCTATTTCCGCACTCAAAAGAGCCGCTTTTATCCGGTTGTTATCAGTTAACAAATGATTATTAGAAAGAGCGTTAAATTTAAACTTCTCAGTCGTAGAACCACCTCTCCACGCAGCCCAACACGTCCAGCTATCGCTATTGAAACTTATTTCTTTATAAATACCTGAGCTAACATTTGGGTTCCAAATTACACAAAGATCACGCAGATTAATAAAGTCTTTCCATACGTCATGGTGCCATATGTTGGTAAACCCATCTGCGTTGCTATACGTTACGACAACACCCGTGAGATCGTAATCAAATTTTGGTGTAATTTCATAGCTTTGTTTATTCGCTGTAATCCTAAATGGCTCCCTGTAGGTTTCAGATTGAATAGGCGGGTTCAACGAAATAAAATCATATGCCTTAGGGCTTGGGAGCCTATCTTTGTAAAAAGATAAGACCAGCATCAGAGATAAGCTTATTAAAAAAGTCCATTTAAATAAACGTTCATAAAACAAAATGGGAGCTCCATAGGCAGGGTTAATGCCCCCTTGAAATACCCCGATAAGCACCGTGGTGCTCCTCTAAGTAGTTCTCAATATTCGGATTATCAATAGATTGGTTACTTGGGTCAAAAGCTAACAGACATTCTTCAACGTAAGTCATCTGGCTACTTCCGTCAACCAATAAACGATACCATGGATTGCGCTTCGTGAAAGCTCGCTTAGATGCTTGCGGGTTATAACGCCCAGAGGCTTGAAACAATGGGTCTACATCAATGACAACTGCCCTATAACTTTGGCGTTTATGCACAACCAGATCACCAATGTTAAATTTTGCCATTCTACTCATTGATTTCCCCAGGCAAGTTCCTTATCTAGAATATCGGTCCATTTTGGGAAACCTTGAACAGAATTTTACTTTTTAAAGCGGGTAACGGGCTGGTGGCAATAGGGGGCTTTATCGTGCTTGCTATAGTAGTCTTGATGATAGTTTTCTGCAGGCCAAAAAGATTGTGCAGGAAGTAATTTTGTAGCTACCTGATAGCCATTTTCTTGCAAGGCTTTTATCAATATTTCTGCTTGCTCATACTGGGCTTGATTATAATAAAATACAGCACTTTGATATTGCGGGCCGACGTCAGGCCCCTGGCCGGTACGCTGGGTAGGATCATGAATTTCAAAAAAATGCTTTAGAACAGTGTGATAGTCTGTTTTTGAAACGTCAAAAATTACACGAGCCACTTCATAATGACCCGTTTGGCCATTGCAGACATCATTATATGTTGGATGCGCTATGTTCCCGCCGGAATACCCTACTTCAACTTTTAGCACGCCCGGAATACGCTTCAGATAGTAATCTACTCCCCAAAAGCAGCCACCCGCCAAGATGGCTTCCCCACTATCCACTACTGCACTATCATTAACAAAATCGATAGCGGCAGCATTAACGCAATAGCGAGAATTTTTTTCCGTGTAATTTTCGCCTATAAACACATGCCCTAGATGCCCATCACAACGATGGCAAAGGATTTCCGTACGCCGACCATCAGCATCTGGAGCGTGTTTTACTGCATCTGAAATATCATCATCAAAACTTGGCCAACCACAACCCGCATGAAATTGACTATGCGCACGAAACAGCGCCAAACCGCAGCGCCTGCATAGATAACTACCCGTAGTGATAATGTCACTTTCACTGCTTTGCGGAGCCTCAGTAGCCTTATCACAAATAATATGCCGCGCTTCTGGCGTTAAACTTGCAGTTTTATCTACAAAAGCGCTCACTAGGTTGTGCGTTGGCATATTTTATCTGCTAAATAGCCAATTGCACCGGCATAGTAGATGGAATTATTGTAACGTAAGATCATTTTATAATTGGGGTAGGCAAGAAATACCGGGCCACCATTAGGTTGGACTATGCTCGCCTCCAAATTTTGATAGGGCAAGGGCTCTCCTCGCTCTGTACGCACGCCCATGGCGTTCCACTCGCTTGTTGGTTTGACGATTGTCTTACCCTCAAGGTTTTTATCAAAATTTTTCGGTAATTTAACCAGAATGGCCCATGGCTCCCCAGTTTGCCAACCATTTTTCTTCATGTAGTTAGCAATGGATGCAAATACGTCTGCTTTTGACTCCCAGATATCTTTACGCCCATCACCATCATAATCAACCGCATACTCCCTCCAGCTGGAAGGAAGGAACTGAGGTTGCCCTGAGGCACCTGCCCACTCGCCCTTAAATTTGCCCAAAGAAACATGGCCATCATTAACAATATGTAGAGCGTAAAATAATTGTTTACGGAAAAATTCGGGACGATTTGAGTCATACGCTAATGTTGCTAATGATTTAATGACCGGGAAATTGCCCATATAGCTACCATAACTGGTTTCCATTCCCCAAAATGACATGATAAAGCAAGGGTCAACGCCAAAGTGGCTTCCAATTTCATCTGCCAGGGCTTGGTTTTTCTTGTACTGTTGTCTACCTACAGAAATTCGGTAATTATCAACGCGTGAGTGTAGGTATTTTGAGTATGTGAGACGGTGCTCTGGTTGAGAACGTGCCAAGCCTTTTACCTGCCGGCTAGGCTCATGAATATCAGCAAATGCTTCATCAAATAAGGAAGCAGGGATGCCCTGTCCTAATGCTTCTTGGCGCACATCAGCCACCCAGCTGTTCCAGCTTTGTTGTTGAGCAAAAACCAACGGTGATAATAACAACCCAATCAACATCGATAAGATGCCTATCTGTTTTTTCATGGTAATCCCTCTGTTTATTATTCTTTGAACACGTGGCCGTCGGCGTGCGTTAAGTATACCTTACCATGAAAATCAGCAGGGCTACAAAACCGATCAGCAATAGTGCTAGTATGCCCATGCTTGAGAAGCTTTTGCTTAAATTTTCACGGCTAAATAGGTTTGGGCGGTTTTTAATGTTGGTATAGATAACCCAGACAATCAAAGCTGCTCCTACTACACCTAATATTTGATAAAAAGTTTCCATGTTATTTTGCTCCTTCAAAGCTGAATGCATCTGAAAATAAATTAGCAGGTGATGCGCCTTTTTCGATAAGGTGATCTCGTGTGCTGTATACCATATCAAATGGCCCACTAATTACAATTTGCCAATTATTAATATCCTGCTCGTGTCGCGCTAACACCATCGAAGCTAGTGTTTCTGTGCTGGTTTCTGATAATTGTGAAAAGTATTGAAAATGAGGAACATGGGTTTGCCATTTGGTGACTATATCATCCATATACAAATCACTTTGAGAGCGCGCGCCCCAAAATAGTTTAAAAGCACGTGGTTCGCCATCTGCTAGTAATTGTTCAATCATGGCTTTGATAGGTGCAAACCCAGTACCGCCCGCAATAAATAAGATGGGTCTATTGGGGTGCAGACGGCTTAAATTACATTCTCCCAACGGCAGGCGAATGGTTACCGAGCCTTTATGCTTGATCTCAGCTAGCAGTGGCTGATTATATGGGTTGTCGCGCGTATGCCGAATATGAAGTTCATATTTATGTGAACCTAAAGGAGCATTTGCTATTGAATAACTGAACTCCTCTTTTGCCGAGATAATTTGTAAATATTGCCCCGCTTGATAATCTATATATTCTCTGGGCGCTAAGATGAGCTGCAGGATACTGTCGGTGAGCGGTGTGATTCTTTCTACTTGTGCTTGAATAAGTTTATCGCTCACATCGAGATCCCTAACAAAGACCAATAATCATTAACTCGCTGTAAAATGTCTTCATCCATGGTAATGGCTTTTCCCCATTCCCGCTGCGTTTCGCCCTGCCATTTGCTGGTGGCATCTAAGCCCATTTTAGAACCTAGACCCGAAACTGGCGAAGCAAAATCTAGGTAATCAATGGGGGTGTTATCTATCATGACGGTATCTCGTAGCGGGTCCATTCGTGTAGTCATGGCCCAAATTACATCCTGCCAATTGCGTGCATCTATATCGTCATCACAAACAATGACGAATTTGGTGTACATAAATTGTCTTAAAAATGACCACACTGCCATCATAATGCGTTTGGCATGGCCGGGATATTGTTTCTTAATGGTCACAACGGCTAGGCGGTATGAGCATCCTTCTGGTGGTAGATAAAAATCGACAATCTCTGGAAATTGTTTTTGCAGCAGAGGGATGAAGACTTCGTTTAATGCCATGCCAAGAATAGCCGGCTCATCGGGTGGGCGGCCAGTGTAGGTGCTGTGATAAATAGGGTTATCACGGTGTGTAATGCGCTCAACAGTGAAAACGGGGAAGGTTTGCACTTCGTTATAATAACCAGTGTGATCGCCAAAAGGCCCTTCAGGGGCTTCATCAATGTTGGGGTCTAAATAGCCTTCCAATATAATTTCAGCGCTTGCTGGTACATGCAAATCTGAGCCAATACAACGTGTAAGCTGGGTGCGTTGGCCACGTAGTAAACCGGCAAAAGCATATTCTGATAGGGTATCCGGGATAGGTGTCACGGCGGCTAAGATGGTGGCTGGATCTGCCCCCAAAGTTACCGCAACGGGGAATCGCTCGCCGGGATGTTCTTTTTGAAAGGCTTGGTAATCAAGCGCTCCTCCGCGGTGAGACAACCAGCGCATAATGAGTTTATTTTTCCCTAATACTTGTTGGCGATAGATCCCCATATTTTCGCGTTCTTGGTGGGGGCCTTTAGTGGTAACTAATCCCCAGGTAATTAAGGGTGCAACATCACCTGGCCAACATGTTTGTATAGGCAGCTTGGTTAAATCAACTTCATCGTGCTCTAAAACATGGGTTTGGCAGGGCGCGTTGCTAATATGCTTAGGTGCCATGTTGAGAGCTTGTTTTAAAAGCGGCAATTTGTTGAATGCATCCTTAAACCCTTTTGGGGGCTCGGGTTCTTTTAGAGCGGCCAATAGTTTACCGATTTCCCGCAACGCTAAGATGGTTTCTTCGCCCATACCCAATGCGACACGTTCGACTGTACCAAATAGATTGGTTAGCACGGGCATGGAGTGGTTCTGGGGGCGAGTGAAGAGCAGCGCGGGACCACCAGCACGTAGGACTTTGTCACTGACGACGGTCATCTCAAGATAGGGGGAGACGGGGTAGTCAATGCGTTGTAATAAGTTTCGTTTTTCAAGTTGGGCGATGAAATCGCGGAGGTCGGTGTATTTCATATTTTTAGAGTTACCCGGAAAAGGTTGTGCTCCCGCATTCCGCTTCGCTCCATACGGGCTACATTGTTTCTAAGTTATGTAGCCTGGAAGAAGGCGCAGCCGTAATTCGGAAAATCGTGGCACAGAACTCCCGGATTACGGCTGCGCCTTCATCCAGGCTACAACTACTGCATTGTTTCAAAGCATGTAGCCCGTATGGAGCGAAGCGGAATGCGGGAGCACCACCCCTACTCTTGCCGCTTCATAGCCTCAAAAAACTCAGCATTAGTTTTATGATTTTTCATGCGCTCTAATAAAAATTCAATCGCATCACATTCATCCATGGACTGCAGAATTTTGCGTAAGATCCAAGTACGTTGTAACTCTTCCGGACTCAACAACAAGTCTTCACGACGCGTGCCAGAACGGTTAATGTTGATAGCAGGGAACACACGACGCTCAGCAATATTACGCGTCAAATGAATTTCCATGTTACCCGTACCCTTGAACTCTTCGTAAATAACTTCATCCATTTTGGAGCCAGTATCAACCAAAGCTGTAGCAATAATAGTTAAACTACCACCTTCTTCGATATTACGTGCAGCACCATATAAACGTTTAGGTCGCTGTAAAGCGTTTGCATCCACACCACCGGTTAATACTTTTCCAGATGAAGGTATAACGGTGTTATAGGCTCGCGCTAAACGGGTGATTGAATCAAGTAATATCACCACATCGCGTTTGTGCTCAACAAGGCGCTTCGCTTTTTCGATGACCATTTCAGCCACTTGTACGTGACGGTTAGCTGGTTCATCGAATGTGCTAGCAACCACTTCACCTTTGACTGAACGCTGCATCTCAGTCACTTCCTCTGGGCGCTCATCAATAAGTAATACAATGAGGTAGCAATCAGGGTAATTTTTTTCAATGGAATGTGCGAGATTTTGCAACATTAACGTCTTACCTGCTTTCGGAGGGGAGACGATCAATCCACGTTGGCCACGGCCAAATGGCGCACATAAATCGACTACGCGTGCGGTTAAATCTTCCGTACTACCGTTGCCTTGCTCCATGACTAAACGTCTAGAGGCAAAAAGTGGCGTTAGGTTTTCAAATAGAATTTTTCGCTTTACGCTATCTGGGCTATCGTAGTTAATTTGATCTACTTTCAATAAAGCAAAGTAACGCTCGCTGTCTTTAGGCGGGCGAATTTTGCCTGAAATCGTATCACCAGTACGCAAACCAAATCGTCTGATTTGACTAGGGGAGACGTAGATGTCATCCGGTCCGGCTAAATAAGAGCCATCGGAAGAGCGTAAAAATCCAAAGCCGTCCGCAAGGATTTCAACAACACCATCACCATGAATATCTTCGCCTTTAAGCGCGTGCGCTTTGAGGATGGCGAAAATGATATCTTGCTTGCGCATGCGGGAGGTGTTTTCAACGCCCATTTCCTGGGCAATATTGACGAGATCAGCAATAGGTAACTGCTTAAGTTCACTAAAATTCATACTTCTCACTTGGTGTGTTGGTTAAAATGAAATGGGTATCCAGGGTAGTATTTAAACGGGAAGGTCAGCTCGAGAAGCTGCTGCCTACGGGTATTTTTGCGACTTATAACAAAAACATACCATATTCAGGATTACAAGGCTACCACAGATTTTCGGTTAGATCTACATCGTTATCAAAATTCCAGCAATTCTAAAATAACACGCTATAATTAGATTGTGCAAAAAATAGGCATAAACTAAGGAGTAAGGCTATGAGTACCTATTCTAACTATCTTTCAGGATTGCTGCATGTTGTTTGTGTAGCAGGCTTATTATTTTTAGCGGTAGGTTATACATCGACTGCAAAGGCTGCCCAGGGATGTGGATTTGGGTATCATTTGAATGTTTATGGTGGATGCGTACAAAACCACCCTGGTCCATTTGCTAGACCTGCGCCCTTGCATCCAGGTTGCTGGCGTACTTGGAACGGCGCTTTACGTTGCTATAGATAGTCAAAAATTTTAAAACTGTAGCCAGGATGGAGCGTAGCGTAATCCAGGCTACAGTTTTGTTTTTAAGTTGAACCGTTATCTTAGATATTACTATCAATAAAAGCAGTCAATTGAGATTTCGAAAGCGACCCAATCTTAGTTGCTTCAACTTGGCCATTCTTAAATAGAATTAAAGTAGGGATGCTCATCACGCCATACTTGGATGGGATGGTTGAATTCTCATCAACGTTGAGCTTGGCAATTGTAATTTTTTCACCATAACTGGCGGCAACTTCTTCCAAAATAGGAGTGAGCGCACGGCAAGGGCCACACCACTCTGCCCAAAAATCTATTAATACTGGTTTACCAGCATTCAAAACGTCCTGCTCAAAATTCGCATCTGTTACTGTCTTAATGTGATCGCTCATGAAAAACCCCTTAATGATAAAACCATATTATATACTTGTTATTTTAGAAATCGCCAATGGTAGCCTGCAGTACGCTCAGCGCTGCAATAGTAGCTGTTTCGGTACGCAAAACTCGTGGGCCTAAACAAAGTGGCTGAAACTGTGCGGCCGCAGCAAGGTTTACTTCGGTATCACTTAACCCGCCTTCTGGACCAATTAATAAAGCAACGCTGCCTTGTATTAGTGTGTAATCCCGCCATGAATTAGCAGCTGATGGATGTAACACAAATCGCACTTCTGCCTGGCAGTGCTCTAAGTAAGCTTCTAGTGAAGACATCGGGTGAATAGTTGGCAATTGATTACGACCTGATTGCTCGCAAGCAGCAATGGCGATAGCCTGCCATTGCTGATGTTTTTTGGCTAATCGTTCTGCATCCAAGCGCACCACGCAATGAGCGGTTAACAGGGGAGTAATACTAGCCACTCCGAGCTCAACTGCTTTTTGAATAACGAACTCCATACGCTCACCTTTTGAAACGGCTTGAGCTAGGTGAATTTCGCGAGGTGATTCGCGGTTGATATGATGCTCGGTGTTAATGGTTACCGTGACTTTCTTTTTATGCACCGCAACGATCGTCGTATTAAATTCTCGGTTGTCCCCACAAAAAAGAGTTAATGACGCGCCCGGTTGCATACGTAACACCACGCCAACGTGCTGACCGGCTGTGGCAGATAATTCGAGAGTTTGGCCGATTTCATAAGGGCCTGGTTGGTAAATACGTATGGTTCTCACATTTTCCACCGATAAGTTTTTGCCTAACAGTATAACACCGTACTGCTCAGGGCTCACTGCCGTTAAGTTAAGGAAAGACTGTCCCCGCGAAGGCGGGGATCCATTTCTCCCATGGCTACTAGTCCAAGTCAGGGATGGATTCCCGCCTTCGCGGGAATGACAAAAATCTCTTAACTTAATGGCAGTCTGCCCAGGGCTCCCAATTCTGTGTTACCATGCGTGCAATTTTTATAAGCCACGAGAGCTGAAATATCATGACGACTACACGTACCGAAACCGATAGCATGGGCGAAATTTCTGTTGCCGCTGATAAATATTGGGGGGCTCAGACAGAGCGCTCTTTGCATCACTTCAATATTGGTGGCGACATCATGCCACGCGAAGTAACACACGCGTTTGGCATTTTAAAGAAAGCAGCAGCACTGACTAATCTAGAATTAGGAAAATTGCCAGAAGATAAGGCGAAGTTGATTATCCAAGCCGCGGAAGAAGTTAGTAGCGGTAAATTAGATGATCATTTTCCTCTGCATGTGTGGCAAACGGGTAGTGGCACGCAATCAAACATGAATGCTAATGAAGTGATTTCCAATCGTGCTATCAAGCTTGCAGGGGGGAGCATGGGGAGTAAGTCACCGATTCACCCTAATGACCACGTCAATATGTCCCAATCCTCGAACGACACATTCCCCACAGCGATGCATATTGCTGCAGCAATAGCCTTTCAAAAAAAATTGTTACCCGCCGTACGTACCCTGCGTGATGGCTTAGCAGCTAAAATGCACGCTTTCAAAGATATTATTAAAATTGGCCGTACGCATTTGCAGGATGCAGTGCCATTAACATTAGGCCAGGAATTTTCTGGCTATGTTGCACAATTAGATGCATGTTTAATGCGTATCGAACAAGTATTGCCTGAATTATATGAGTTGGCTCTTGGTGGGACGGCGGTCGGTACAGGTTTAAACACCCACCCACAATTTGCTGAAAAATCAGCGGCCCATATAGCTGCTATCACAAAATTACCGTTTGTTTCAGCCCCCAATAAATTTGCAGCCCTTGCTTCACATGAGGCTTTAGTGATGGCTCACAGCACATTAAAAACATTGGCTTGTGCGCTTATGAAAATAGCAAATGACTTGCGCTGGTTGGGTTCAGGCCCTAGATGTGGAATAGGCGAGTTGATTTTGCCTGAAAATGAACCTGGTTCATCTATTATGCCTGGTAAGGTTAACCCCACCCAATCTGAAGCGATGACAATGGTATGCGCACAAGTGATTGGCAATGACACAACGGTTGCAATTGCCGCGAGCCAAGGTAATTTTGAGTTAAACGTATTCAAGCCTGTGATCATTTTTAATGTATTGCATTCGCTTAATTTATTGGCGGATACCTGTCTCTCGTTCCAAGAGTTTTGTGTAGAAGGCTTGCAGGCTAATCGTGCTGTGATTGATTATTATTTGCAGAATTCATTAATGTTAGTAACCGCGCTTAACCAACACATTGGCTATGATAAAGCAGCAAAAATTGCTAAAACAGCCCATCTGGAAAATACGTCTTTGCAAGAAGCGGCGGTGAAACTCGGCTATTTAACAGCCGAGCAATTTTCGCAATATGTGAAACCTGAGGATATGGTAGGCCCACGCTAAAGTGGGTGGGCACGCCGTGTTGGGGAGGGTGAGTAGCTACTCAAAGCCCTTACCCAATGCTGCTTTTACTGCGCTCTGAAAAACTTGTTCTTCGGGGGTAATTCCAGTCCAAGCTTCAAAAATTTGCATGGCTAGCTGCACCAACATATCAACGCCGTCAACGATGGCGCATCCCTTTGCGCGTGCTTTTTCAAGAAATCGAGTTATTTTAGGGTTAGTGATAACATCAACGACCGTGGTCTCTGCGGATACTGTATTCCAGTCAAGAGATACCTCTTCACACTCCGGTAAGGCACCAAGATGGGTGGCATTCAGAAGGATCTGAGTTCCTTTTGGTATAGCCACCTCTCCTGACCAAGAAATCCATTGTGTCGGAACTCCTGTTGCATTTTTCACAAGATTAGCCACTTCTCTGCCTTGTGATTCACGTCGAGTGATAATGGTCAAATGTGATGCTTTGGCCCGCGCAATCTCAACTGCCATAGCACGACCTGCGCCACCTGCGCCGAGCATAGCCACAGGTTTACCAGCAATGGAAGTTACTTTTTCAATCGCTTTAACAACACCTTTTCCGTCATTATTATGGCCAATTATACGACCCTTTTCAAAGGTTACATAATTAGCGGCTCCAATCACACGAACATCCTCATCAAATCCATCCAAGCTTGGGAGCACATCTATTTTGTAGGGAACTGTAATACAAAACCCAGAAAAACCCATCACTTTAGCACCTGCTATTGCTGCAGGAAGATCATTTGCCGCGTTAAGATTTATTTTCCAGAATTGCCAATTAAGCCCATAAAAGGCATAAACCGAATCAAACATTTTATCAATAGGATTTTCTATCACGGGATGACCGAACATGCCGGTCATTTGTTTTGGTGCCGCGCTATCATGGCTTCGCATAATGATGTCCTACACGATAATTACGATGTAAGTAAAAACACATTTTTAATGCAGGGTAAAATAAAGTCAACTAAAGGTGTTTAACCCTGTTGATTTTTGATTTTCGTAATTCTTGTAAAGAGAGTGCTACGGTTGCGGCATTATTTGTAAATAGAAGGTTTATACCGCGATTTAATTCGCGGTATAAACTGAGTTTTGAGTCAACAAAGCCAACCCCAGCTAACTGATTAACGGTTACCAATCGTTTGATTTGGCGGTTACTGAGCAGTAGATAATGGCCAAGGATCCCGCCATATTGTTGCTGCAGGCTTATCTTGCAAAATTGATTGACATTATTATGAACAGGAACAAGAAGAAGTGACTCTTTGGGGAACAGGGTCAGGGTGGGTAATACGGCCTCATCCAAACATAGTAAATGATAATCTTTGGATGGTGTTAGATCCTTTAGCGTATTTGCTAGTTCTTGAACAGCGACAAATGGTGCTTTAAGTTCAATAAATAAATGCATGCGTTTGCCATATTTAGTGACAACCTCTGCCAAACTGGGTAGTTGTGGAACCAGAGTACGCAACTCATCGAAGCGCAGCGCGCTAATAGCGACATCATGACCCCATAAGCGCTTTAAAGTGGGATCGTGGTTTACTACTATCACTCCATCTTTAGATGCATGAATATCAAATTCAATGCCCTCACATCCCAAATCGAGTGCTCGCTTAAAGGCAGCATGGGTATTTTCATGGATGGCCAAAGCATGGTCATGAGCACCTCGATGTGCAACGAGACGCACAGATTTATCTGCTGTCTCAGGTTTTCGTCTAGGTAGGTGAGCGAAGTAGGTATCAATCAATTTTTCAATGCGATGGAGAAGGGGTTCTATCATGGAATACTCAATAAGTTAAATTGTTAAGCCGTCTCCTGAAGACACAAGTGGTTCCTTTGCCCCGCGAGGGGGAGAAGGTGTCCTACAGGGCGGATGAGGGGTGATCAAAATTTCCAACAATAAATGTATTTTTTAATTAATCTACCTTCACTTGCCCTGTCGGGCATCCTCTCCCATCAATGGTAGAGGATCCTACGATGAACTATTTGCATGCTTCTAGGAGAGCGCATCAATTGGCTCAGTTGTTACTTGACACGCGAGTAGAACTTAAGTACTTTAGCGTCGATTGCCGAGGTGGTGGAATTGGTAGACACGCTAGCTTCAGGTGCTAGTGGGGGCAACCCCGTGGAGGTTCGAGTCCTCTTCTCGGTACCAAAATGAGTTTAAAACACTTATTTATAGTTCACAAGCATATCTAAGATATTGATAATATTAAAATTGTTTATTTAGCGTCAGCCCTTTTCCTTCTGAACACCATAAAAATTTTCTAATTCAACATCAACGTAATTTTCTAATATTTTTTTAATCTCATGTTCAGCACCACTATGGGTTTTATATTCTGTATGAAATTTTTTAGGTGTAAAGGTATCTGGTGTGCGTAGTAAATAAGTCAAAGTGCCGTCTGCTTTATAGGTAGTATTTTCAGATGCAAGGTCTGCTATTTTGTAGGAAAGTTTAAAGCCTTTATAGATGTATTCGATCACTGACGGCTCCTAAATGTTCAATGACGTAGCCTGGATGGAGCGCGGCGTAATCCAGAAGGTTGTTGCGCCAGGAATCCCGGATTACGCTGCGCTCCATCCAGGCTACAGCTCTACAATTACTATAATATTTTCGTAAGCATTACTCAATCGTCAATAGCTTTAGGCTTTGATTGCACCTAATGTATCCCCAAAGCGAATTTTATCTCCCGCACTTAGCCCTGTCTGCCATTGGACATGTTGGCTATCAGCAAATAATAAAATAACCGTTGAGCCTAATTTAAAGTAGCCCATTTCGGTACCTTGCTGAAGGGACAAACGTTCCGGGTAATCAAATTGTTTAGGCTTATGGCTGCGAGGGATATCACCTTGCCAGCTAGTGCCGATTGCTCCAACAATCGTAGCGCCTACTAATACCATTGCCATTAAACCCACAGATGTATCAAAAAAAACCACTAGCCGCTCATTGCGGGCAAAGAGACGCGGAATCATGCGTGTAGTTGCGGGTTGCACGGAAAATAATTTTCCGGGCACGTAGATCATATCCCTTAGCGTTGCATCCATGGGCATGTGAATGCGGTGGTAGTCTTGAGGAGATAAGTAGAGGGTCGCAAAAAGGCCTGTACTAAATTGGGAGCTCAGCTCTTTTTTACAAGCGAGTAGCTCATGAACTGAATAGTCCCGTCCCTTTGCTTGAACTAGGGTGCCGGCATTGATGGGGCCTATTTCACTGATGTAGCCATCTACCGGGGAGATAATACCAGCCTTTGCTAGAGGGCGGCATTCAGGCTTCAAATGCCGAATAAAAAATGCATTAAAATCAGCATAGTTTTCTGGATTTTCTTCAGCTGCTTCCTGCATGTTTACGTCGTATTTGCGAATAAAATATTGAATTAGGTAGTTTTTAATGGCGGGTGTTTTAACGTTTGCTAGAGAACCAGCTAGCATCGTTAAGGCCCGTTTCGGCAATGAATATTGTAATAAAGCTTTTAGGTGATCAGAGGACATAACGCACATTGATAGAGTTTTGTTAGGTGAATCATACCGTGAAAAGTGAGGGACTGCACATTTGCGTGACTTCGATCTGTACTTATACCAAATTTATACTATAGTGATTTATATGGAAGCAACAAGGTTGTTTAGTTAACACATAAATCAAGGATGGATCATGAAGAAAAAGCTGCTATTACTATTAGCGGTCGCCTCGACTTGTTTTGCTTTACCCTACTCAGAAGGCCTGCAAAAAAATAAAAATAAAGATAACAAATTTATTGATATACCCTCAATTGTTAACACTAAGATTACTTACCTCCCAGATTCTCGCGAGCCACAAATTAAAATAGAAGAGGTTCTGAGTGCACAGGCTCCAACGTTGAATAAGGCTGTTATCAATAAAGTAGCCACCACATTCAAATGTGCAAATGAATATAACGTTGAGCACAATAATATTTTAACGGTTATCGATTATTCATTGCCCTCTAGTGAAAAACGCCTGTGGGTATTTGATTTAAAAGAGCAAAAATTACTCTTTAATACCTACGTTTCACACGGTATCAATTCAGGGGTTTTATTGACCCAATATTTTTCAAATAAAAATAATAGTAAAGCTAGCAGCATGGGCGTGTATAGAACCGAAAAGTCATACCATGGTCGCCATGGGCTTTCATTACAGTTACAAGGCTTAGATCAAGGGTTTAATGATAACGCGTCTAGTCGAGCTGTTGTAATGCATGGTGGATGGTATGTTGATGAACGCTTCATAAAAAGATATGGAAGAGCTGGACGAAGTTGGGGATGCCCCGCAGTTCCTGATGATCTGTCTCAACCTATAATTGATACCATCAAAGATGCATCTTTGTTTGTAGTTTATTACCCTAGCGATAATTGGTTTTTAAAGTCTAAATTCCAAACCTGCGAGCATGTATCACCTATTAAATCTGCAGCAGCGCCCGAAGCTCAGTCGCTTAACGAGGACAAAGTCCCTCGTGAAAATATTCTTTTTGCTGATATCAATAAAAATAACCGGCATGAGGAAAGTGAGCCCGTGGTCGTTATGATGGCAGATAATTATGAGCGTGCGTTTCACGCTAAGGCGCCATTAGAACGGATGCTCCGACGTCAAATTAACAATGCTGAATACATTGCATTAAGCGATACTGAGTTTGAAAATATGGCTGCCCGTAAAGATACTATGTTGGCTGATGATCCTAATGGTTTTAATGCGGTCTCTTTTGTTATTCCCGTGGTTAAAATGCAACGCGGTTATTATGCAACTGAAATGCAATTTGTCCCGCTTGGGAAAATTAAAGAGGTAACACTTAACGGAGCTTCATCTAATGCTCATGGTTTTACCCTTAATTTTGAACCTAGGCTTGTTAATTTGAGACCAACGAATGTGTTTATTCGTTGGTTGGGGCTGTAGTTGTGAGCTTGATTACCCCTTCTCTATTTTGGTTATTATCAAGGCAATCCTTTGGGTAAATTAAGCGGGACGGAACTGTGCAAATGTTGTACTTGCACCGAAAGCACTCACAGTGACGTCACTTGTTGCAAACAATCGTTGTTTTTCTGCAAGCAAGCCTGAGCTTGCAGAAAAAGGTTCACTAACTAATGGAGCATCACCCGTTAGGTTAATCAATTTTGCGCCGATCAATGAAGCTATTCCAGGGCATCCTTCTGTCTTGATAGCATGAGCAAGGCCCACAAGAAAAACAATGGGTCCCTCAGAGGCTGCTGAGGATGCATTTTGGATCGCACTATAATTAAACAGGCGCAATCGCTCTAAGCCTGCAGGTAAATTTACGCTGTACTGATTATCACCAGGGATTATCCTTATGCCTTTCTGAATTAAAGAAAAAATTAATTGACGCTTCTCTAAAGCGACAGATGCACTTTGTATACTTCTTTCCACTGGAATTAACATATACAGCAACATTGAACAAGCGTGCGTTGTATTACAAGCATTTATTTCATCAATTTCTTCTGTTGACAGCCCTTCTATTGAAACACTAGCATGTACACTCAGCAGCTCATCAATACCTGCTCCCAACGTTGCAAGTGGGGTTCTAGTCCCGTGAATCTCTGCAAGAACAACGTTCTTTATGTCAGCTCCAAATAGCTTCATTTCAGTGGGCGCGACACTCTGTGCAGGGGTGTGTATTACTGGTACATTTTTAGCGTAATAATTCGCAACTTTTGCGCGATAATCAGCAGGCGCCGTTTCTTCAAGGATTTCATTAGCCAGACAATCAGAAGTGCATAATGCCACAAATAGCGGATTCTCCCAGAGCTGCGGTTTTTCTGCGGACATCGTTTGTAAATAGTGTTTAATTCGTTTGAATTGGTTGTTCGTTACATTGAAAGCCCATTTATCATTAATTTGTGTGAATAGTGAACGAAATGAATCTGCTGGCTGATCATCATGGTTGATTAACGCTATCATTGGATCTAAGTGCTGCAATAATTGGGGGTTCTCAAAGATGTACATAATTTTCCATTAGGCCTCTAAAATAGAGCTGCACTATTTTAGCACACAAAGAGGGCTCCGTTGCAAAAAAGATTAATAATTTTATATTTTAATCAAACGTATCTAAAATAATGGACTTTCCAAGGCGTTCGATCAGCCCACGCTTATGCGCACTGCCATTAAGTTAAGAGATTTTTGCCATTCCCGCGAAGTCGGGAATCCATCCCTGACTCAGGCTAGGAGCCATGGGAAAAATGGATCCCCGCCTTCGCGGGGACGACAGACTTTTGTTAACTTAATGACAGTGACGCTTATGCGCCAGTGCGGGAACGGCAACATTGAGACGGATATATAGAAAAGAGGCCAGGCTAAATTAAACCTGTCGATTAAGATGCGTACGGCGTTCTTGCATGGTTTCAACGCTATTGATCACAGATTGATTACAAATTTCATGCATAATAGGGATTTCATTTAAAGCGAGGCCTGAATGAATTGCATGAGCAATTAGAAAACTATCTTGCCATATTTTTTCATTTTTTCGTGCTTTTGCCTTGATCCATAACGCTATCCATAAAAAATGAAACATCCAATGCGAACGTTGTAATTCCATTTCTTCTGCAAAAACGGCTTTCATTGCGTCACCAAAACGGCATACTTTCACACCATCAATAAAACTGCAGCAGCGACTCACTAACTTGTCGATGTTTGCATTTTCGATATACCAAGATTCCGTAAATCGTTTGTTTTTAGGCCATGATTTTGAGCGTTTAAAGGATTCTTCTATGCCGTCTTGAGTAAAAGGGCTGATTTGCACAGCGAGCTGTTCCATTAAATAATCAACATCCAGCTTGCAGGGTAACCAATGTATGCCTAGCTCTTCTTGCATCTCTAATAAGTGCAAATCGGGGATATTGCCTTGCTCGATGGTGAGTGCCAAAAAGTGGTTCGTCATCATCATTAGATAGGAAAGATCAACGTTACGCAGCATGATGCTGTCGCCGAAGGCTTCATTATAATAATGTGAAATATCACGAGCTGAAATGACAGGGGTAATCCAGGCATCTTTGATACCAGTTTCTTGCTTGAAGAGTAAACCACAAAGACGATTTTTACGGTTTTTATTCATATGAATAAAAATTCCCTGGGCACCACTCCCGTCAACTTCACTCGCTTGGATGCGCATGGTTGGTGCATTTGTATCGCTGCTGAATACCACACCATTTTTACGTTGCTGTTTTATCCAACGATTAAATTGCTCATGATAAGCAGATGGATACCAATTTTTAATAACTTGCAGGCGCGAGAGGGAAATAGGGCTTAAAGTAACCTGGCTCATTAATTGATCAAGTGTCGCTACCACTACATCACGAACCTCCTGTTTAGGGTGCAGTAATGTTAGCAAAGCAATGTCGTGCCCTTCTGGAATACTGTATAAATCCATCAGTAAATCGGTAAAGAAATCAGCCGGCATAGCATAACTTTGTGCAAAAAAATTCTCTGCTATGTCGAAAACGGATAGATCAGATAACTCCTGAATTAAGTCGCGGATGGAATTTAAATGCGAAATCTCTTCTTCGGAAGTTAACTCATCTTCTTCGCTTGCAAGGTCAAGATAGGCATCTTTTAATTCCTCGGATAACTCAACGTGCACTTCGTAAAATGCATTCAAAATAGGTAACCAGAAGCTTATTGTGTGCTGATTACTCGCAATGGCTTTGGCTAAATGCGACATCAGCTGTTCTAGGGTTTTGCTAGCTAGTTTGTTGCCCCCCTCACTAGCAACTTGCAGTTGGGCTACACAAATATCCAATGCAAAGATACAGGCTGAATAATAAGCTCTGTCATCATCTATCTTTTTTTCAACGACGCCGTCAATTAAGTCTACTAGGTACAATGCCAATTCTGGCTCTTCCAGGAAGTAACTGTAATATTCTGGGGGAGGATCTTCATTTTGATCAAGCAGTTGCGCCATGTCCGCTATCCACTTTTTCAAACTTTCAATACTATTAAGCGTCATACTTAAGGCCTACGCATGAAAAAATTTTTGACTTCTACGTTCCGCGAAAAAGTCGCTGGACGTAGGGAGATTTGTCATACCGGTTTAGGCACAGAGCGTGGTTTACCGTGCTCATCAATAGCGACAAAAATAAAGGTTCCTTCGGTCACGCAATATTTTTCCCCGCTAGCCAACACCTCGGCCCATGCTTCAACAGCAATAGTCATCGACGTTTTGCCTACTTTTACCAATTCTACATGGCAACTAACCACGTCTCCGACATGAACTGCTTTTAGAAAAGTCATTGAGTTAATGGCAACAGTGGCCGCTCGGCCGCGTGCTAATTTTTTAGCTAATACACCCGCCGCCAAGTCCATCTGCGAAACAAGCCACCCACCGAAGATATCACCATTTGCGTTGGTATCAGCGGGCATTGCTAGCGTCTGGATAGTTATTTCACTATGGGATAGTGTCATTTTTCAGATCCACGTTTGAGTTTAGATAAGGCGTCAGCCATGGCCGTATTAAATATAGTCGTTTTTTTAGGTTCTGGCGCTTTTTTTACTGGCTCGGGCTTTTTATGAGCATGGTGTTTTTTAATCGATTGAACCTTTTCTACAACGTGTAATTTTTCTGACTCTTTCTTTTTTTGCTGAGCAGGCGCTTTTTCTTCATTCAGCCGCATCGTCA
This sequence comes from uncultured Legionella sp., assembly GCA_964648115.1. Lineage (GTDB taxonomy): Bacteria > Pseudomonadota > Gammaproteobacteria > Legionellales > Legionellaceae > CAZYME01. The sequence goes on along the minus strand of CAZYME010000009.1, from coordinate 5,796 downwards.
AACCAATACGACGGCGTTCTTTATCCACTTCTGTTACTTTGACTGTGACAATATCGCCTGCTTTAACAACTGCGCGAGGGTCTGTGATAAAGCGATTGGTCATATTAGAGATATGTATCAATCCATCCTGATGTACGCCAATATCCACAAAAGCCCCGAAGTTCGTGACATTACTGACCACCCCTTCGAGAATCATGCCTGGCGACAAATGGCTAATATCCTCAACGCCTTCTTTAAAATTCGCGGTTTTGAACTCGGGTCGTGGATCACGCCCTGGTTTTTCGAGCTCTTGCAAAATATCGCAAATGGTTGGCAACCCATATTGTTCATTGATATATTCGCTGGGATTCACGGTATGTAGCAACGCACCGTTCCCGATTACTTGAGCAATATCAACCTGTTTATCGCTGAGTATTTTTTCTACCAGGGGATATGCTTCAGGATGCACGCAGGATGCATCCAAAGGATTATCTCCTTGCATAATGCGCAAGAAACCTGCAGCTTGTTGAAATGCTTTTTCCCCCATGCGGGTAACATTTTTCAACTGCTCACGATTACGAAAGACGCCATGCTCATCACGGTATTGCACTAAATTTTTTGCCAGCAGCTCATTTAATCCTGAAACATGGGCTAACAAGGCAGCAGATGCTGTGTTGACATCCACCCCGACGGCATTTACGCAGTGCTCAACCACACCTTCAAGGCTACGAGCCAAACGAGGTTGATTTACGTCGTGTTGATATTGGCCTACGCCAATGGCTTTGGGATCAATTTTTACTAATTCAGCTAGTGGATCTTGAAGACGTCTGGCAATAGACACAGCCCCTCTGAGTGTTACATCTAAATCAGGGAATTCATTGGCGGCTAATTCAGAAGCTGAATACACGGATGCGCCTGCTTCGCTGACCACTACTTTGGCTAATTTAAGATCAGGGTACATCTTAATCATTTCTGTAACTAGGCGCTCTGTTTCACGCGACCCAGTGCCGTTACCAATGCTGATAAGATTGACTTGGTATTTGGCTGCCAATTTGGCCAAGGTTGCTATCGAGGCGTGCCAGTCATTTTGTGGGGCAAGGGGAAATACAGTGGTGTAATCCAGCAGTTTGCCAGTAACATCTACCACAACTACTTTCACGCCTGTGCGGATACCGGGATCTAAGCCGATTGTAATTTGAGGACCTGCAGGTGCTGCTAAAAGTAAATCACGTAGATTACAGGCAAATACACGAATGGCTTCTTCATCAGCTAATTCGCGTAGGCGGCTTAATAACTCTAACTCGAGCTTAGTAAATAATTTGATCTTCCATGTGGTGCGGACGGTTTCCATTAGCCAGCTATCCGCAGGGCGTTTCTGATCGGTAATGTTAAAGTAGCTTGCTACGCGTTTCTCGCCATATTCAGGATCGTGGGGCAAGGTGAGTGCTAATTGCAGCGCGCTTTCACGACGGCCCCTAAAAAGTGCTAGGGCTCGGTGCGAAGGGATTTTGTGAATGGGTTCCGCATACGCAAAATAATCGGCAAATTTATTGTCAGCTGCTTTCTTGCCTTTGGTGCCTGTGGATGTGAGTACGCAGTGTTGCCATAAATATGGGCGTAATTCATTGAGCAACTCTGGATCTTCAGCAAATTGCTCCATAAGGATTTGTCGTGCACCCTCAATCGCTGCTTCTACATTTTCAATCCCGGTTTCAGGATTAATAAATTGCACGGCGTGTACTTCAGGCACCAAACTAGGGTCTTGTAAGAGGGCTTGGGCCAGTGGCTCTAGACCCGCTTCTTTTGCCAAATGTGCTTTTGTTCGTCGTTTGGGGCGGTGGGGTAAATATAAGTCTTCTAAGCGGGTTTTTGTGTCAGCGGAGAGGATGGCGCGCTCTAATTCGGGGGTTAGCTTATCTTGTTCACGAATGGTTTGCAGGACAATAGCGCGACGTTCATCTAATTCACGTATATAGTGTAATCGTTCAGCCAAAAGTCGCAATTGGGTATCATCAAGCCCTGCCGTTGCCTCTTTACGATAACGGGCAATAAAAGGAACTGTTGCGCCCTCATCTAGCAAGCGAATTGCAGTTTCAACCTGCGAAACTTTAACTTTAAGCTCTTGCGCAATAGCCGCCGCAGGTGCCAACATCTCTTGAGTCATTCACATCCCCGTAAAACATAGTAAAAAACGCACCCATTATATATATTCATCAGTCATGAAGATACTGGATTTATGGTTCCTCTCCCCTCGCGGGGCGAAGGGATTATTATCCCTACTCCACCGTAACCGACTTCGCCAAATTACGCGGCTGGTCAATGTCCGTTCCTTTCGCCACTGCAACATGATAAGCAAGTAATTGTAATGGAATAGTATAAATAATTGGCGCTATCCAATGACCACACGTTGGCACATGGATTAAATGCGCCCCAGTGGTAGGCCAGTCTTGTGAGTCATCAACAAATACAAATAGTTCACCGCCTCGGGCGCTGACTTCTTGCAAATTGGATTTTAACTTATCCAGCAATTCATCATTGGGAGCGACAGCTATTACAGGCATAGCTGCATCAACCAATGCTAACGGCCCATGTTTTAGTTCGCCTGCTGGATAAGCCTCTGCATGAATGTATGAAATTTCTTTTAATTTTAATGCCCCTTCAAGAGCAACGGGATACTGCACTCCCCGACCTAAATATAGTGCATGTGATTTATGGACAAATCTAATAGACAATGCTTTTACTTCAGCATTAATTTTTAAGACACGCTCACAGCTTGCAGGCAGTTGCTGTAACTCTGCAAGTACCTCTTCTGCACGCTTATCAGGGCAAAGCGCTGCAGCTAGCATCAAAAGAGCGGCCAGTTGTGTGGTAAATGCTTTCGTAGATGCGACACCTATCTCTACACCCGCACGGGTCAAGAATACACAATCAGATTCTCGTACTAAGCTACTGGTTGCCACATTACAAATAGCCATGCTGGCTAAGTAGTTCATTGCTTTTGCTTTGTGAAGCGCGGCAAGGGTATCGGCTGTTTCACCTGATTGGGAGATTGTGATAAACAAAGTGTTGTCTAATACCACAATATCGCGATAACGATATTCGCTGGCGATTTCCACTTGTGTAGGCAAGCCAGTTAATGATTCTAACCAATATTTGGCAACCATTCCGGCATGATGGCTGGTGCCGCAGGCGACGATGTGGATTTGTTTAACCTGGGTGAAAATGGAAGCGGCACGTTCGCCAAAACTTGCTTTCAGCACTTCAAGGCTCGTAATGCGACCTTCTAATGTATCTGCCAATACTTTGGTTTGCTCAAAAATTTCTTTCAACATAAAATGACGGTAATTGTTTTTGCTTACCGCATGGCAATCATCTTTCAGTGGTTCTATTTCACGCTCAACCAATTTGTTTTTGGCATCGTATATCTTCACTTCTTTTGCGGTAAGGTGCGCGCTATCACCTTCTTCAAGGTAGATAACCGATTGGGCAAACGAACGGAGTGCGAGAGCATCAGATGCAAGGAATTGCTCATCTATACCAAGCCCTATTACCAGAGGGCTTCCCTTGCGGATAGCGACGAGTTCTTCTGGATGTTGTTGGTGCAGCACACCTAAAGAAAACGCACCCTCCATCTGTGCTGCTGTTGCTTGTACTGCGAGTAAGACGGATTTATCTTGTTGATAATGGTAGTGGATTAGATGAGCTGCTACTTCGGTATCTGTTTCGGAGGTAAATTCGTAGTCCAATTCCTGTAAATAATGGCGCAATTCTTCATAATTTTCGATGATACCATTGTGAACAACGGCAACTTCTCCGTTGGAGAGATGGGGGTGGGCGTTTTCTTCACATGGTTTGCCATGTGTTGCCCATCTTGTGTGGGCTATCCCAGTATTGCCAGCAATAGATGTCTCTGCCATGGCATCTGCCAGTGCTTGTACTTTTCCCTGAATCCTGAGCCTTTTTAAACGGCCATTATTGTCAATCACTGCAATACCTGCAGAGTCATAGCCACGGTATTCAAGACGTCGCAATCCTTCTAGTAACACTTTGCTGATATCCCGATGTGAGGTAGAGCCCATTATTCCGCACATACGATCTCCTTAGTGATTTTTTTTCATAATTCGCGAGTGATCGCGTTGCCAGTCGCGGTCTTTAACTGTCTCTCGTTTGTCGTGAGTTTTTTTACCTTTGGCCAGGGCAACTTTCATCTTTATTTTATTTCTTTTCCAATAAAGATTGAGTGGTATTAAAGTGTACCCTTGGCGTTCGACTCTGCCAATCAATTGATCGAGTTCACGCCGTTTTAATAGCAATTTACGGGTGCGGATTGGGTCTGGGTGTATGTGGGTGGATGCTGTGGGCAGGGGTTGAATTTGAGCTCCTAGCAACCATGCTTCGCCATGTTTTACAATCACGTGTGCGTCGGATAAATTTACTCTGCCGGCACGCAGGCTTTTTATTTCCCAGCCTTCAAGCACAAGGCCTGCGTCGTATTCATCCTCGACAAAATATTCAAAGCGTGCCTTTTTATTTACGATGATGGTAGCGCTTTTTTGGTTGGTGGTTGTCATAGCAAACCTAAAAACAGAACAAAAAAAGAAGATTATACCGCATTATGGAAGAGAAAAACTTCGGGATGGGAGTAATTGTTGTTTAATGTCTTTAAATAATAGGTTTTTATATATAAGTCCCACACATGATTTCCTATTGCATATAATGTGGCACTTCGTGCGTTTGTTGGGCCAATGGCGCCAACCTACATTTATTTATTTTTTCAGTGCTGTCGCCTGGTTGCTTGCAACTGGGAAGCCGCGTGCTTTTGCTCACTGCCATTAAGTTAAGAGATTTTGTCATTCCCGCGAAGGCGGGAATCCATCCCTGACTCGGGCTAGGAGCCATGGGAGAAATGGATCCCCGCCTTCGCGGGGACGACAGTCTTTCCTTTACTTAATGGTAGTGATGCTTTTGCTCTCCCGGTTGCAAGCAATCGGTTACAATTACTGCGTTTTTAAAAATTGATAGCCATTTGATCTTCTTGATCTTCGTTGAAACCTGACTCTAGGTCAGCTCCATTGCTAGCATCGATTTGCTTGGAGTTGCTAAAGATACTATTCTGCCTAAGCGCGGAGGGGCTTTTGGCAAGGGTGACATCGTTTGATGCTGCGTTGTCACGTCGATATAGCATTACCATTAAGACAGCTAACCCTATTGTCAATATTACCCCGCCACCAATTGCTAGGCCTATAGCCAGTTCTGCGCCAGATGAGCTAGATGATGTCTGAGGGCCTGCTAATTCTGGCATGGGTGTTGTTGTATCCGTCCATGTCTGGTCGAACATAGGTAGCTCTCTTCTTGGTCTTTCTGTATTTAGCCCATCGCCTACGGGTAATTTAGTGGTTGGTTGGGTAGTAGTACAGGGTTTTTTAGTGGTTGATTGGGTAGTCGCACAGGGTTTCTTAGTGGTTGATTGGGTAGTAGTACTGGGTTTTTTAGTGGTTTGCTGGGTAATAGTACTGGGTTTTTTAGTGGTTGGTTGGGTAGTGGTTCTGGGTTTTTTAGTGGTTGGTTGGGTAGTAGTACTGGGTTTTTTAGTGGTTTGCTGTGTAATAGTACTGGGTTTTTTAGTGGTTGGTTGGGTAGTAGTACAGGGTTTTTTAGTGGTTGGTTGGGTAGTAGTACAGGGTTTTTTAGTGGTTGGTTGGGTAGTAGTACAGGGTTTTTTAGTGGTTGGTCGGCGTGTCGTTGATGTAGATGAAGATGAAGATGTTGATGTTGATGTTGATGTTGATGTTGATGTTGATGTTGATGTTGATGTTG
>CAZYME010000008.1:33742-76008 GCA_964648115.1 uncultured Legionella sp. | reverse complement strand
TTGTCCCATACTCCCTTAGCAGGGGAGCGCCTTCGACCACTCGGCCACCTCTCCAATCAATGGTCCGGGAGTATATCAGGTATAAATTAGCCGTCAACTGCTTTAAAAAGATGAGCAATAGAGTAGACTATTCTTCATCATTTTAAAGCGCCTGAATGAGAAAGCAAGTCGTGTAAAAATTAAGATCTTCAGGTGGAATGGGTAGGAAAATTCAGGAGGATAAATGAAGCATAAATCAAACATTAACGGTAGAGCGGTGTATGTGGTAGATGGGAGCCGTACTCCTTTTTTAAAAGCGAAAGGTATCGGCCCTTTCAGTGGTTCTGATTTAGCAGTAGCCGCAGGTACATCGTTGTTGAATCGCCAGTCTTTTTCTCCAACTGATATTGATGAAGTGATTATTGGCTCAGCTATGCCTGGGCCCGATGAGGCGAATATCGCACGAATAGTTGCCTTACGATTAGGTTGCGGTAATGGGGTTCCTGCTTTTACCGTGATGCGTAATTGTGCATCTGGTATGCAAGCTATCGATAATGCCTGCATGCAGATTGCTAATGGCCGCAGTGATCTCGTTCTCACAGGAGGAACGGACGCCATGAGTCATGCTCCTTTACTGTTCAATCAGAAGATGGCGGGATGGTTGGCGAGCTGGTTTGCTGCAAAAACGTTTGGACAACGTGCAGGGTTGTTAACAAAACTTAGACCCGCATATCTTGCTCCAGTTATAGCATTACTGCGCGGACTAACCGATCCTATTGTTGGATTAAATATGGGCCAAACAGCTGAAAAAGTCGCGTTTCGTTTTAATATTACTCGAGAAGAAATGGACGCTTTTGCCTGCGAAAGCCATCATAGAGCTCTCCAAGCTGCAGCTAATGGGCTAATGAGTGAAATAGTGCCTCTTATTGATACAAAAGGTAAGGTTTATACCGAAGATGATGGGGTGCGTGCTGATTCAACCGTGGAAAAGTTATCCAAACTTAAACCTTTTTTTGATAAACGCTATGGTATGGTAACTGCTGCTAATAGTTCTCAAATTACTGACGGTGCTTGTTTGCTACTCTTAGCTAGCGCTGATGCGGTTAAAAAACACGGATTACAAGTCATAGGCCGTATTGTTGATTCAGAATGGGCAGCTCTAGATCCCGCACAAATGGGACTAGGACCGGTGCATGCCGCGACGCCTATTATGCAACGTCATCATTTAAAACCAGATGATTTTGATTGTTGGGAAATTAACGAAGCTTTTGCAGCGCAAGTTTTAGGTTGTCTGGCTGCGTGGAACGATGCTGAGTATTGCGAAAGCCAGTTAGGTTTAAAGGAGGCCATGGGTGCGCTATCTGTTTCTAAATTAAATCAAGAGGGTGGTGCGATTGCTCTTGGTCATCCTATTGGGGCGTCCGGAGCTCGCATTGTTCTACATGTATTAAAAAATTTACAACAGAATAATGGTAAGCGTGGAATGGCTGCGATATGCATTGGTGGTGGCCAGGGTGGCGCTATGTATTTGGAGCGAGTGACAGAGGTAGACGGACATGAGTAATTATAAACATTGGCAAATGCACATAGATGAATCTCAGATTGTTTGGCTTGGTCTAGATCGCAAAAATGCAGCAGTTAATACGATTAATGACGAAGTTTTAGATGAGTTGAATGGCTTATTGCATGAAATATCAAAAAACAATGATGCAAAAGGTTTGATTATTCATTCTCTTAAAGCAAAAGGATTTATTGCTGGAGCTGATGTGCACGCTTTTGCACATTTTGATAGCCCAGCACAAGCCGTGGATTTTTTGAGAAAAGGGCAAGCTGTTTTCTCTTATTTAGAAGCGTTAAAAATACCGACTGTAGCCATGATTGATGGTTTTTGCATGGGCGGTGGTTTAGAACTGGTATTAGCATGTGATTATCGCATAGCTACAGAGGATAAAGACACACGAATTGGGCTTCCCGAAGTGATGCTGGGTATTCATCCAGGGTGGGGTGGAACAGTTCGCTTGCCTAGGCTTATCGGTGGGTTTCATGCTCTATCAGAGGTCATATTAACTGGAGCCGCTCTTTCTGCATCTAAGGCTAAAAAATTAGGCTTAGTTGACGATGTTGTTCCTCTCCGACAATTAGCGCGTGCTGCTGTATATTATATTAATAACAAGCCAGCGAAGCACCAACCAAATATGTTGCAGTCTTTGAGTAATTACTCTTGGGTTCGCACCCTAATTGCCAAGCTTATGCGTTATCAAGTGTCCAAGAAAGCACGTCCGGAACATTATCCTGCTCCTTTTGCTGTTATAGATTTATGGGAAAAAGAAGCAGGGTTTGATGAGCGGGCTTATTTGAAGGAGGCTGATTCTGTTGAAAAGCTCATTACAGAAGGAGAGACAGCTAATAATTTGATCCGTGCATTTTTGTTGCGTGAACGTATGAAGGGTTTTGCTAAGGACAGTGATTTTAAAGCGCAGCATGTGCATGTTATAGGTGCAGGTGTAATGGGCGGAGATATTGCCGCTTGGTGTGCTTTAAGGGGGCTGCGAGTAACGTTGCAAGATCAATCTTATGCCAAGATTGCACCAGCTATCGCAAGGGCGCATCAGCTGTTTAAGAAAAAATTACGCAAGCCACGCTTGATCCAGGCAGCAATGGATAATCTGATAGCGGATCCAGACGGCCATGGCATAGCACGAGCTGATGTTATCATCGAGGCGGTTTTCGAAAATTTAAGCGTCAAACAAGCGATTATGCAGCAGGTAGAAGAGAGTGCAAAACCTGACGCAATAATAGCAACGAATACTTCGAGTATCCCACTGGATGAAATCAGTCAAATAATGACAAATCCAGAGCGTTTAGTTGGTATCCACTTCTTTAACCCCGTTTCACGAATGGAGTTAATTGAAGTTGTTAGTAGTTCAAACACCACTAAAAAAACGAGTCAGGCTGCATGTGCTTTTGTTAATCAAATCGGTCGTTTGCCATTGCCAGTCAGCTCAAGCCCTGGATTTCTAGTTAACCGTGTTCTGATGCCTTACTTGATGGAGTGCGTACAACTACTGGGTGAGGGCTACAGTGCAGAGGTCATTGATGAAGCTGCGCTCTCATTTGGCATGATGATGGGCCCGGTTGAATTAGCGGATACTGTGGGGATGGATGTATGCCTTGCAGTGGCTGAAAATTTGACGACCCATTTCGGTGGTACGGTTCCTGAAAAACTTCGTGACATGGTTAAAGCGGGCAAACTGGGTCGTAAATCAGGGGAAGGATTTTACCAGTATAAGAATGGTAAACCAGTGAAGAAAAAAGTTACCCCTTCGGCGGCTAATAAGGAAATCGCTCATCGCTTAATTTTGCGGATGGTAAACGAGGCAGCGGCATGCCTACGTGAAAAGGTAGTAGCAGATAGCGATTTGCTGGATGCTGGCATGATATTCGGCACAGGCTTTGCCCCATTCCGTGGTGGCCCTATGCATTATGCTAAGCACTTTGGCCGTGACAAGTTGAATGCACTTTTTGCGAAGCTTGAAACGCAATATGGTGGGCGCTTCAGGGCTGATACGGGGTTATAAATGTGGCACTTCGTGCATTTGTTGGGCCATCGGCCCAACCTACTTTTAATTTTCATAAGTAGTAAAGTAGGTTGGGCCCATGGCCCAACAAATGCTGGTACGGGGTTGCAGGTGTAGGATTAGTCAATATGGTAAAGTAGGTTGGGTATTGGCCCAACCTTTTAATTTTCATAGGGAGTAATAAAATAATCAGATTTATCACAGCCTGTATTTTTTTATTATTTTTAAAATTTGCATTTGCAACGACATTAGCTATTCCCACTCACGGTAATGTAGTTGGAGCAGTTGAATACGCATTTCCAAACCCAGGGGAAACGCTATCTGACGTAGGTGTGCGTTATGATATGGGTTACCAAGAAATGGTTAAGGCTAATCCCGATCTTAATCCGGTTGATGTTTTATCGCCCCGGGTACGTGTGCTAATCCCGTCTCAATTTACTTTGCCAAAAGCGCCTCGGCATGGCTTGGTGATTAATTTGGCCGACTATCGGCTCTATTTTTTCCCTGAAAATGATAACGTGGTGATGACCTTTCCCGTAGGTATTGGCCGTAAAGGATGGAGCACACCTTGTGGTCTAACCAAAGTCATTGCTAAACAGGCAAACCCCACCTGGCACCCTACAGCGAGCGTACAAGAATATGCAGCTCAACATGGTGTATTGATGCCAGATTCTTTTCCAGCAGGCCCAGGGAACCCATTAGGTAAGCATGTATTACGTTTAGGGTGGCCCACTTATTTGATTCATGGTAGCAATAGTGATGGAGGTATAGGCGAGAGAGTAAGTGCGGGTTGTATTCGTATGTTGCCAGAAGATATTGAATATTTGTTTGATCTCGTTAAAGTAGGTACGCCTGTAAGAATAGTAAAAGAAATAACATAGCTGGATCAAACCTTGGGGCTATTCTCGCATTACGCTGTGCTCCATACGGGCTAAAATAAATGTGTAAACGCCATGAGAGAAAATAATAACTACGATGCCTCCCAATACATCTAACGGGTAATGCCAGCCTAGCAATACGCAAGATGCGATGAGTAACAAATTGACTGGCAACATGATAATAAATGCAAGTGGCCAACTTTTTAGCAAGTAAAGACAAAGCCATGCCCAAATCACATGGAACGAAGGTAATGCAATCAGACCACCATCAAGCGTGGTAGGTTGTTGATGCTGATGTATTTGCATAAATTTAAGCCCAGTTGCTTGTTGCGATTCGCTAAAATAAGGACTGTGAATAATGCTTGCTGGTGCAGTGGTTGGGAAAAAATAATAAAATGTAAATCCCAGTAGCGCACTGAACAGAAAGAGAAAATAATACTCGCGGATTACATGCCATCTCTTTGTTGCAATAATGAGTAGAGGTATATATGCCATCTGGTAGGGTAGGGTATCATAGATAAATTCCAATATTTTCTTAAACAATGGTTTTGTTTGAGTCCAAGCAATGATACTTTCAATATTAATACCTAGAGATTTCTCAAGCATTAGAATATGTTTATCAATGATAGGAAAAGGTGTGTATTGAGTCGCATTCGTAGCTAATGCTAGCAATGACATGACTAGAAAAAAGAAAATGGTTTCTTTTAATATAGCTACAATCTGACTAGAACGGCCGAATTGAAGTAAGAAACCGATATACATAAGAGCTAATGCTAGCAGCATGTAAGAGGCATGCGGTGGAAAGTAATTATTGCCGGTATATTGATAACCAAAAAAATTTACAGCAATGGCTGTTATTGATAGGAACAAAAGAATAATAGCGGTGTATAGAATATATAGAATTTGCATGCCTATTAGACCCGTTCATAAGGGTTTGACATGTAGGTTGGGTCATAGACCCAACAGCGGTGCTGAAATCGAAGGTTTATTGTTGGGTCAATGACCCAACCTACGGTAATTACCGTACCAAAATTATTCGGGAGCGCCTTGCTCTTGTTTTTGCTTAATCGCATGGTAAATTTCTTCACGATGAACATTGATCGATCGAGGGGCTTGAACACCAAATTTAATATTACCGTGCTCAGGGGTTTTGAAGGCCACTAATTGAACAATTTCACCCTCCAGGGAAATGTAGAGAGTTTCCTCAAAAGATAAAGTGACGATGTTCATGGAGAAAAACCTTGTTATTTTTTAATATGTTATAACTTATTTATAAGACAAATACAATCTTTTTGGTTGAACGAGCGCATCAATAAATTGCTCACTTCCATTAAATAAGTTATGATCGAGCGTTTTTTAAACCTTGCCTTACTCCGAATATTTTCGAGAAGGCTTTTAATCCACAAGGAGACAGTATGAGGCATTACGAAATTGTGTTTCTCGTGCACCCTGATCAAAGCGAGCAAGTTCCAGCAATGGTTGAGCGCTATAAGGGCATTATTAGCAAGCACGAAGGCACCATTCACCGTGAAGAAGATTGGGGGCGCAGACAATTAGCTTACCCTATCAATGATGTGCATAAGGCGCATTATATTCTGATGAATATAGAGTGTAACCAGGCTGCTCTGGAGGAGCTTAAAACAGCGTTTAAATTTAATGATGCTATTTTAAGAAATTTAGTTATTTGTCAGAAACAAGCGATTACTAGTGAATCGGTGATGATGAAGAAAGAAAAAGAAACACGCGCAGCTTAACGGAGAGCATTCATGTCAGTATATTTTCGTCGTAAAAAAATGGCACGGTTTACTACCGAAACTGGTGGTGAAATCGATTATAAAGATATCAATACCCTAAAAAACTACATATCTGAAACGGGTAAAATCGTTCCGAGCCGTATAACAGGTATTCAAACGCGTTTCCAACGCCAATTAGCGAAAGCCATCAAACACGCAAGGTTTTTAGGTTTGTTGCCTTATTGCGATAGCCATCGATAAAAAATGGCGTGGTTGAGCGGGCATATACGTAAACAAGGACAATTTCTGCTGGAAAATGAGCGGTATGCAATGTTGCATGCCGTTGTTTTGGCATTGTTGCCTTATACAGCATGGCTGTCAGTAGCCTTAGTTGTATTGATAGCGTTAAGAAAAGGGTGGCAGAAGGGCTTTTTAGTGCTGATTCCAGCAATGGGCGCCTACTTTGCCTTGTCTTTTTCTTCTACGACTGCAACCATCGCCTTATTAAACGCATTGCTTGTTTTCATGCCCGCTTTTTTAGCGGCATGTGTATTGCGTTTAACCACCAGTTGGCGTGCTGTTGCAAGTGCCTTTTTTCTTCAGATTGTAATTGCTGTAGTGTTATTACAGATGTACATGCCAGAGTTTATTACGGCCCAGTATCTGTATATGCAGGCAGCGCTTCGTGAGTTACAAAGTGATAGCTCATTATTAACGCTTATTAACAATAAAACTGGCTTGAATCAAATGATTCTTGCGAGTTATTTGCTTGGATTACAAACTGTAGGGATTGTTTTTTCAGCAAGTTTATCGTTGATGTTAGCGCGTTTTGTGCAATCACAGCTTTTCTATCCGGGAGGCTTCAAACGGGAAATGTTAACTTTCCGTGGTGATAAGATAGAGCTTTTATTATTAGTAATTGTATTTATTGCGGCAAATCAACAAAGTGTGATTGCAATGAGCCTGTTACCAATACTGATATTCTATTTCATGCTTGCCGGTTTAAGTTTAAGTTTCAATGTGCTAGCAAAGCAACGCCCACTAAGATTGATGATCTTCTCGATAGCATCACTTTTGCTGTTACCGTTTATCATGTTACCTGTTTACGTAATTTTCGGCTCGTTGGATAGTTTATTTAATTTAAGGTTATACCTGCTTTCTGATGCAGGTAAAACAATATGAGGGGTTAGTAAGATGCAAGTAATTTTATTAGAAAAAGTCAGAAATTTGGGGAACTTGGGTGATAAAGTGAATGTGAAGCCTGGTTATGGCCGTAACTTCCTTATTCCACAAAACAAAGCTGTATTTGCCACAGAGAAAAGTATTGCACATTTTAATGAACGTCGTGCGGATCTTGAGAAAAAGGCAAAAGTAGATCTTTCAAATGCAGAACAACGTGCAGCAAAAATGAATGATACTACCGTAATCATTTCAGCTCAGGCTAGTGATGAAGGTAAACTGTATGGCTCTGTTGGCCCTAATGAAGTCAGAGACGCTCTATTGGCTCAATCAATCGAAGTCTGCAAGCGTGAAATTGTCATGCCAGAAGGTCCATTACACTCAATTGGCCAGTATGTAATTGAAATTCACGTGCACAGTGACGTAATTGCTAATTTGCAATTGGAAATTGTTGCTGCGAAGTAATATAAAAAAATGTAGCCCGTATGGAGCGAAGCGTAATGCAGGGGATCGACACTGATGATCCCGCATTACGCTTCGCTTCATACGGGCTACATGTTAATAAAAGGGCTGTTACAACGAGAAATTGGTTATTCCTTCCATTTAATATTGCACCCTATACTCGGTTTTTGATTATCCGGGACAGGTTTACCGTCAAGCAAACAATCAAGAGCCATGCGGATTGAGTTTCCGCTTACTTTTATGTTGTTGCCTGGCCTTGAGTCGTCAAATTGTCCTCGGTAGGCGAGCATCATATTCTTATCGAAAACATAAAAATCCGGAGTACATGCTGCTTGATATGCTCTAGCTACTTCCTGTGTTTCATCAAATAAATATGGGAAAGAGTATCCTTGATTAATTGCTATTTTTTTCATATTTTCTGGGGAATCATCGGGATAATCTTCTATATTATTAGAATTTATAGCAATAAAGCGCACTTTTTTATTCTCATAATCATTTGCAAGGCGTGGCAGCCCCTTATTTACATGCTTAACATAAGGGCAATGGTTGCAAATGAACATAATTACAGTAGCAAGCGACTTTTCAGTGCCATTCAAGCTAACTGTTTTTCCACTCAGGGGATCTAGTAGTGAAAACTGCGGTGCATATGTGCCGAGGGGCAACATGGAAGATAATGTTTTAACCATAAATTTCTCTTAAGCTTTTCTAGGCGTTTTTAGCATTCCATCTTATCGTGATATGGCTATGATCTTCAACACTAACAGAGACTTACTCGTATTATTAAAATACAAGCTTATAAGCAGCAATGCCTATATAGACTATGTTGAAAACACCCCACAATAACGCGGCTCGATACCCTTGGTAAACTTGGTAAAACGCAAAGATACCTACTCCTAAGCTTCCATAAAGGAAGAGCCAAGGATTTGTATAAGCAAACGCTATAGATAATAATGCAATCCCTGCTATGCCAATCAGGCGAAAAATACTTTCTAGGCGGCCGCTTAATATGTAATAGGCTAAAAACTGTATAGATAACAAAATAGGTAACACCGCTTGTAGAACCGGGCCAATACCTAGAAGAATTGCACCGTGACCGGCGATAAGAATAAGCTCAAGTGCTACGAAATAGGTCAGTTGAAAGTAGATAGCTGTCATAAGCAAAAAACCAGCACCTACTACATAGTATATTTGGGGCACAATAGGCTGTGTTAAGCCATATAAAATAATGCAAGCACCTATGATGCCTATAGAAAAAAACCATGGTGCTAAACTATTTTTATTCACACAATCACCAGCGAAGCCAAATTCCTTTTGCAACCGCATCCTTTATAACTTGTCCTTGTTCTTTGTTCGTCGATACCCAATAATTTCCCATATTACTTAAAGCAAATTTAACACGGGGATATTGACAGATCTCCAAGACATCACGGCAGTTCAGTATCGTAGTATTGTCTCCGTCTTGTGTAAGACACTTGAAATATTGATTTTCTACATCAGATGCAAAGGCTGACCAGTTTAAAGGTTCTAGTTTGCTACGTAATTTAGGGCTCATAAAGACTTCGCTTGTTTGATGGAGCTCTAGCTCGATATGCTTATTTGAGCGATTTTGTAATAGGTAAAGAGCTTGAGCGCCATGTTCATTCAATACAAGATAATTTTCGCTATAGCCAAAACCGGTTACCTCGCAGCCGCGAGGTAATGGGCCTGAAACGGCATTGGCTGCAAAAAAGGTTGTAAATAGAAGGAGCAATAATCGTTTGGTGTTCAATAACATAGTGGATTCCAATAAATTTTATGCGTGCTATTTTAATTCATATCAAAATAATGTCCATGTTATTGTTTTACAACCCTTTAATTTTCTTCTCTGTGCGCTGTAATTTTTGCCATAATCATGGGTGAATATGTCCTGTAGATACTTAATACCAAGTACATGATCACATAACCTAATGAGATGCTTAACCAAAGAGGTTCATTTTGTGGATAATACCACAGTGTTAGCACAGAGCTTATTCCATAAAGTGCAGAGCAGCTATGCATCAAAATTTTTAGCTTCTTTGATTCAGTTAAATAATCAAGACGTGAAGGGTAAACATATTTAATTGGAATAAAAATTAAAATACAGAGAACAGTTAATATGAATGCGTTAGTTGTCATCGATGTATTAAAAATAAACATATAAAATACAGCAAAATTCCAATAGCAGGGGAAGCCCTTGAAGAAATGATCAGGGGTTTTAGCATCAGATTGACAAAATTGGTAAGAGGATGTCAGGGTTATCGCAATAATAATCCATATGGAGTAGAAAGAAGGCAGCATGTCAGGCTTTACCAGCAGGAAAAAGCATGGGGTGATTACGTAATTTAAATAATCGATAATATTGTCTAGCAAAGCACCATCAATACCAGGCAAAACTTTTTTAACATGAACGAGTCTGGCCAATGAGCCGTCCACTGCATCAATTACTACTGTTACACCCATCAGCCATAATGCATGTAAATATTGGTGTTGATAAATTTTAACAAGGGTCAATATCCCTACGAATGTGCCACTTGCGGTAAATGCATGCACCGCCCAAGCAGAAAAATAGGCTATGAATTTGGTGCGGAATTCTTTAGTGCTCATTCGTTATCCTAATTAGTAATGGTATTCCTACCGCTTGGCAGAATGCTCTAGGGTCTGTTGACAATTCATATTCTCAAATTCTCTAAAGTGCCTACGTACCGTGGCTTGTCCACGGTATCCAGAGATCTCCTGGATGGCGCGGACAAGCCGCGCCACGTAGGCCTTATAGAGCAATTGTCAACAGACCCTAGAAAAATAGTAACAATATTTAAAACATAGGTGCAAGAATTGTAGCGCAGTAATTGAAAACAAATTACAGTTATTTTAGTTTTTCTTAGAAATATTGTAAGGAACTTATGCAAATTCAAACGACCAATCCAGCAACAGAACAAATACTGCAACAATATTCGCTTTTCAAGAAAGAACAAGCCATTGAACTGATCAATGCAGCACACATCTGTTACCAAAGCTTTAGAAAAACGACGCTAGATACGCGAAGACGTCACATGTTTATGCTTGCTAAACTTCTGCGCCAAAAACAGGATGAATATGCAAAACTTATGGCTTGTGAAATGGGTAAGCCTATTACTGCTGGCAAGGCTGAGATTGAAAAGTGTGCTTGGGTTTGTGAGCATTACGCAGAGCATGCAAAAGCGTATCTTGCCTCACATGAAATCAAAACCGATAAAAAGAAAAGTTTCGTGTGTTACCAACCCTTAGGTGTGGTGTTTGCTATCATGCCTTGGAATTTTCCTTTCTGGCAAGTATTTCGATTTGCTGCTCCAACTATTATGGCTGGGAATGCAGCTATTTTAAAACATGCGCCTATTTCTACTGGTACCGGCAATGCCATTGCAGAGTTATTTTTGGAGGCGGGCTTTCCTCAGTATTTATTCCAACATTTTATATTAGATAACGACATGGCAGCAGCTGTAATTGCGCATGATAAAATTGTCGCGGTAACGCTGACAGGGAGTGAGCGTGCTGGCAGTATTGTTGCTGCAAATGCTGCAAGTCATTTGAAAAAAGCAGTACTTGAGCTGGGCGGGAATGACCCTTATGTGATTCTTGCTGATGCGGATTTAGATTTAGCTGCGCAGTGCATTGTAACGTCTCGACTAAATAATACGGGGCAAGTTTGTATTGCTGCAAAGCGTATTATCGCAGTAAAGGAGATAGGGCAGGAATTAACGGATAAAATTGTTAAATTGGTTAAAGAGTATCAGCTGGGTGACCCCCTTGATCCCACAACAAAGTTAGGGCCTATGGCGCGTGAAGACTTACGTGAAACACTGCATCAACAAGTTCTAGCAAGCGTTGAAAAAGGTGCTCATATACTTTTAGGGGGAGAGATTCCTAAACGAAAAGGGTACTATTACCCGCCCACGATTCTTACGAAAGTGCGACCTGGTATGCCTGCTTTTGATGAAGAACTGTTTGGCCCAGTTCTAGCGATTATTATCGCTACAGATGAAGCTCATGCAATTACGCTGGCAAATCAAAGCCCATATGGTTTGGGAGCAGCGGTGTTTACCCGCGATCTTGCTCGGGGTGAGCAAATTGCGACATACGAAATGGAAGTAGGCTCGTGCTTTGTCAATGGATTTGTTGCATCTGATCCTCGGCTACCATTTGGTGGTATAAAACATTCGGGGTTTGGGCGTGAATTATCACGAGAGGGGATTTTAGAGTTTGTGAATACAAAAACGGTAGTGATTAATGACTGAAAAAATTATTAATAATCAATTGATTATGATACTGGCACAATCCCAGTTGATGCATTGTTATGAAAATGATGTGCTTTGTTACACGTATCCTGTTTCTACTGGTAAAAATGGACTTGGGGAGCAAATGGGGAGTGAATGTACTCCCAGAGGTTGGCACCAGATTCACAGTATTATTGGTTCAGGTAGTGCAGTTAACAGTGTGTTTGTAGGACGTGTTTGGACAGGTGAAATATATAGTCCTGAATTTGCTGCACAATTTCCGGATAGAGATTGGATCTTAACCCGTATATTGCAGCTAGATGGCTTAGAGCCAGGGCGGAACAAAGGCGGGCAGGTAGATAGTTTAGAGCGTTACATATACATCCATGGTACACCTGATACCACCCCACTTGGTATACCGGGCTCGCGTGGTTGTGTTCGCATGAGAAATGCTGATGTGATCGCTTTAGCAGATTGGGTGCAAATCCGAACACGAATTTGTATTGAATAGGAGAGTGTTCAAAGAACTGTGTCATTCCCGCGTAGGCGGGAATCCATCTTCAATGAGGCACAGTCCAGTAGTCAGAATGGATCCCGCCTACGCGAAGATGACACAGATGAATGAGTACTCTCTTGAAAAGCTCGGATCTTTGTAGTACACAAGGTATATGTATATAATTGGTGGCAATTTGTTTGAATGTCTCATTGAGGTTACTGAATGTCTCACAAGTTCGAAGAAGGCAAAGATCTAATCATTGCTGCCGTAGTTGATAAGCTACAAAAAGAAATGAGTTCGGATCAGGCTGGTTTTTGTGCTGAGTTTGTCCGCCAATTTTATGCCACAGTAGCCCCAGACGATCTCAGTGAGTGGAACATTGATGATTTATATGGCGCAGCAATCAACTTCTGGGCGCTTATCCAACGCCGAGCTCCGCATGAAATTAAAATTCGTATTTATAATCCTGATTTCGAGCGGCATGGTTGGCAGACCACTCATACTGTAGTTGAAGTGATCTGTGATGATATGCCTTTTTTGGTTGACTCAATGCGGCTAGTTATAAATCGCATGGGTTTAATCTCTCATTTAATCATCCATATGGGTGGTATTCATATCGTTCGTGATAAAGACAATGAAGTCACTGCTGTTTTACCACGTCAAGGAACACTACCAGAACATGTATTAACAGAAGCCCCTATATTGATGGAAATTGATAGGGTAACTGATCCTCATATTCTTGAAGAGTTGTATCGTAATTTTGAGCACGTGTTAGAGGATAACCGTGCTGTGGTTGATGACTGGCTCCCAATGCGAGAGAAAGTACAGGAAATTATCCACGAATTAGATAATGCACGAGTTGTATTGGATGAAAGTGAAATTGAAGAAACCAAAGCCTTTTTGGAGTGGGCTGAGGATCATCATTTTACTTTTCTTGGTATTCGTGACTATGAATTGTTGCGTAAAAGCGAAGAAACTATTTTACAAGCTATACCAGGAACTGGTTTGGGTTTATTGCGTGATGAATTAAGCAAGTCCAGTGCACGAAGCATTACTGCTATGGCTCCAGAGGCTAGGGAGCTAACCCTATCCTCACGTATTCTGGTTACCTCTAAAACAAATACCAAGGCATTGGTTCATCGAGATGCTTATACTGATTACATCGGTGTTAAACGTTTTAATCAGAAGGGCGAAGTAATTGGTGAGCGGCGTATTATTGGTTTATATACTTCCGCAGCCTATAACACCAATCCAAAGCACATCCCTTTCTTACGCCACAAAGTGGCGTTAATAATGAAGAACTCCGGGTTGAATCCGCGTGGCCACGCGGGCAAGGTTTTGCTCAATATTATTGAAACATTGCCAAGAGATGACTTGATTCAAGGCTCTGAAGAGGAGTTATTGGAAATTGCCATGGGGGTTTTTTACATGCAAGAGCGGCGTCGTATTCGCATGTTTGCTCGCATGGATGTTTATCATAGGTTTGTCTCATGTTTGGTTTATGTACCGAAGGAGCGTTTTAATACAGAACTTAGACAAGCCATGGAAAAAGTATTAAGTGAAAGTTTCAACGCGCAAGAAATTACTTTTTCCACGTATTTTTCCGAGTCGGTTTTAGCGCGCATACATTTTATGATTCGTATTAATCCCTTAGAAAGTGTGGAGTTTGATTTTAGGGAAATAGAAAAAAGACTCATTGAAGTTGGGCGTTCATGGGCAGATGATTTGCAGTTTTTTTTAGCAGATTCTTTTGGCGAAGAAAAGGGTAACAGTTTATTTGCACACTATAAAAATGCCTTCCCAGTGGCCTACACATCAAATTTCTCTCCTAGAACCGCTGTTTTTGATATCAAGCATATGGAGCAATTATCTGAAATAAACTCATTAGGTTTGAATTTCTACAGACCGTTGGATGAGCTATCGGATAATTTCCGACTTAAAATATACCAGCATGACGTTACTATTCCTCTCTCAGATGTTATTCCTATTGTTGAGAACCTTGGTTTACGCGCAATTAGTGAGCGTCCATACGTATTAAAATTTGAGGATGAAAAACTTGCGTGGATCAATGATTTTTCCATGCATTATACGCGGGGTAGTGTATTTAAAGTTGATGAGATTCGAGAGTTATTTCAAAACGCATTTACTAGCGTTTGGTTTGGTGATGCTGAAAACGATGGCTTTAATCAGTTAGTGCTGGCTGCATGTCTTGATTGGAGGCAGGTGGCTGTTCTTCGTACCTATGCCAAATATTTCAAGCAAATTGCTTTCACGTTTAGCCAAGACTACATTGAAATGGCATTAAACAATAATGCCAGCATTGCCAAGAAATTGGTGCAATTGTTCGAAATACGTTTTCACCCTGCTAAAACCGAACACCGTGTAGAGAGCTTTAATAATTTAACTAAAGAAATATTAGCTGATTTAGATAATGTAGCGAATCTTGATGAAGATAAAATTATTAGACAGTTTGTTCAAGCCATTTCAGCTACATTGCGCACCAATTATTACCAAGTAGACTTGGATGGTAAGCCTAAAAATTATATTTCCATCAAAATGAACAGCCGCATCATTTCTGGTGTTCCTCGTCCATTTCCTATGTTTGAAATTTTTGTGTACTCGCCTCAATTTGAGGGAGTGCATTTACGTTGTGGGAAAGTGGCTAGGGGTGGTCTACGCTGGTCTGATCGTAGAGAAGATTTCCGTACAGAAATATTGGGCTTGATGAAAGCTCAACAGGTAAAAAATGCAGTTATTGTTCCTAGCGGTGCAAAAGGTGGTTTTGTTGCAAAACATTTACCTTTGAATGGTTCTCGCGAAGAAATTTTGGCGGAAGGTATTAGATGTTATCAGCATTTTATTCGTGGCTTGCTTGATGTAACAGACAATTATCTAGAGGGCAGTGTTTGCAAACCTCCAGCGGTAGTTTGCTATGATGAAGATGATCCTTATCTGGTTGTTGCGGCGGATAAAGGTACTGCAACTTTCTCTGATATAGCCAATGAAATATCCTTGGAGTATGGATTTTGGCTAGGTGATGCGTTTGCATCAGGTGGCTCTATTGGTTATGACCATAAAAAAATGGGCATTACTGCAAAAGGTGCTTGGGAGTCAGTAAAGCGCCATTTTTATGAGATGAACGTCGATATCAATACCACTGATTTTACAGTTGTGGGTATAGGTGACATGGCGGGTGATGTTTTTGGTAATGGGATGTTGTTGTCGCCACATATCAAATTAATTGCTGCTTTCAATCATTTGCATATTTTTATTGATCCATCCCCTAATCCGGAGCTTAGCCTGGCGGAGCGTAAGCGTTTATTTGATTTACCGCGTTCGTCCTGGGCAGATTATGATAAAAAACTGATTTCTAAAGGTGGCGGGGTATTTAACCGCAACGCTAAGTCAATTGTAGTTAGTAAGGAAATGAAGCAAGCTTTTGGTATTAAACAAACGGCTATCGAGCCCAATGAATTAATACGGTTAATTCTTCGAGCAAAGGTTGATTTGTTATGGAGCGCAGGTATTGGTACTTTTGTTAAGGCGCATGCTGAAACGAATGCAGAAGTAGGGGATCGTACGAATGATGCTATTCGTATTAACGCGAAGCAATTACGATGCAAAGTTGTAGCGGAAGGTGGGAATTTAGGATTTACACAGCTAGCTCGAATTGAATACTCGCTAAATGGTGGTCTCATTTATACCGACTTTATCGATAACTCTGCTGGTGTAAGTTGTTCTGATAAAGAAGTTAATATTAAAATTTTGCTGAATAGCATTGTTGCTGCTGGCGATTTAACCTTCAAGCAACGTAATGAGTTGTTGGCTGCAATGACAGACGAAGTTGCTCGATTAGTCTTGCGGGAGAACTATTTGCAAACTAGCGCAATTAATCTAGCCTCATCTCAAGCACTCCGATCGGTAGAGTTGCATAGTCGTTATATTACTGAGCTAGAACGCGCAGGGAAGTTAGATAGAGCTTTGGAATTTTTGCCCAATGAAAAATTGTTAATGGAGCAGAAATTAATTGGCAAAGGACTAAGTAACCCTGGGATAGCCACGTTGCTTTGTTATAGTAAAATTATTTTAAAGGAAGCAATTCTTAATTCAGATGTACCAGAAGATCCTTATTTAAAGCAATTTTTAGTCAATTCTTTTCCAAAGCCCTTGCAAGAGCGTTTTAGCAAAGAGATGCAGCAGCATCCATTAAAACGAGAAATTATTGCAACTAAATTGAGTAATATTATCATTAATGAGATGGGTTTTAGTTTTGTATACCGGATGCAAGATGAGACAGGTGCTCCTGTTTCAGCTATTGTACGTGCCTATATGATCACTAGAGCTGTGATGAATATGGATGTGATCTGGGGGAAAATTGAAGCAGTGACCAACCAGATCACGGCGGAAAATTTATCTGAAATTCAGATGATGTATGTACGTTTGCTGAGGCGTGTGGCTCGTTGGTTCTTACGCAATCAACGTCTACGGCTTGATATTACTAAGTTAGTTAAATTATACGGTCCTGCCATGCAAGAGTTGAAAGATGCGATGCCAACAGTATTGGGCGAGGAGCATCGAAACGAATATAGTAAAACCTTAGTAAAATATTTGGAAATAGGTATTCCTGAAGATTTAGCACATGAATTAACCATTACACGTAGCTTATTTTCAGCAATGGATATCTTGGAAGTTTCCCAAAAGCATGCTGTTAAAATCAGCAAAGGCGCAGAAACATACTTTAATATCGGTGAATTCCTTGATTTAGAATGGGTACGGACGCAAGTCATTATTCACCCAACAGACAATCATTGGGAAGCTTTATCCAGGGAAGCCTTGCGCGATGATTTAGATTGGCAACAGCGGCAATTAACGGCTGGAATTATTAGCTTTGCTGAGAAGAAAAAGGATTTTATGAAGTCTTTCGAGACATGGTCTGAGAGTCATATAGGGTTGATTGACCGATGGCGCAAAGTACTGGCAAATTTACGCTCAAGTACAGTACTGAACTACACAATGTTCTTTGTGGCTATCCGAGAATTATTGGATTTAACGCAGACCACTATCCAAGTTTCAGAAAATCAAAATATGGAAGAGGTATAGATTAATTTAGCCCGTATTGAGCGTGGAGAATTTTGGATCTACTATCCAAGTTTCAGAAAATTAAAAAAGGGAAGGGGGTTAGATCAATGTATATAGGTTTCAGGGAGAGGTACCAATGGGTAAAATGATTGTAGCTTATTCAAAAGGATCTAAATTTTTTCATTGGCTAATAGCCATCATTGTAATCGCTATGCTATCAGGCAGTTTTTTTCTGGATAGTTTACCGGATCAATACCAGTCGTCAGCGTATATGATCCATAAATCCTTTGGTCTTACCGTGTTATTTCTAGTAATTGCGCGGCTTTTCTGGATACAACACACTGGAAAGCCTGCATTGCCTAAGACTGTGCCGATGTGGCAAAGAATTTTGGCGCGTACGGTACAATATAGTTTATATGTGTTTTTAATTTGTATGCCTGTATGTGGTTGGGTGATGTCAGTAGCCGGGGGCAGGGTACCTTCATACTTTGGGTTATTCGCTATGCCGCTTCCAATTAAAGCCAATGAAGCATTATCAGAATTTATGGAGGAGTCCCACAAAATCATCGCCTGGATTTTGATAGCACTCATTGTTTTACACATCGCTGGCGCAATAAAGCATCACTTTATTGATAAAGATAATGTGTTAAAACGCATGCTGCCTGGAGGCAGATAGTAGGTTGGGCCCATGGCCCAACAAGCATACGAAGTGCCACATTAGAATCTGTTGGGCCATGGGCCCAACCTACATATATTTCCGGCACTTTCTTCAAACAACACCCTCTCCGGGCACTCAAACACCACACTAGCAGCTATTAAATATTCCTCACCGCCAACAGGGCAAAAATCAATAAGCTCCCCAACCTCAATTTTCCCGCCATCATTAAATATTTTCTGACCACTATGTAACGTTTCACCCGTCTGAATTTTAAATATCCTCAACTCATGCTTAAGTTTTGCACGATAATGCGTACGTGCGATTATCTCCTGTCCTTTATAACAACCCTTATCAAAACTCAAATAACCCGAGAGCTGTAAGCCAAGACGATGAGGCAGAAACAATCCCCTCGATTCAGGATAAATTTCCACACGCTTTTGCTGAAGTTGCAATGCTTGCCAGGCAAGTGATCCTCTTAATTGCGAGTGTTTGATAAACTCATCTCGAAGTGCTTGCGCATGAGCAACATCCACTAGAAAAATATAAAAATTATTGCCTAAACAATAACAGCAATAATTACTTTGATAGATAACCGCATAAGGTGTATCAGACAGCTTGAGATCAAATGGTACAAAATCGTCATCATTTTGTAGATGAAAGCCAAAAACTTGATAATCGCTTACATGATTTAATATAACACGTGAAAACATCGCAGTTTTGGCAAGAGAAGCTTTTGTGCCTGGCAATAAATCCCGTGGAAGAATAAGCTGAAAGCCGTGCCCGCTCCAATTTACAACATCCAGTAACGCGAGGATACGCCCTTTTAAATCACACAATGCACCTTTTCGCATCTGGTGCTCATTAACCTCAAGAAGGTTACAGCTCAACTGACCTTGCAAAAACTCTTGAGCACGCTCACCCGCGACATGGATTCCGGCTAGATAAGCTAAATCAAATAGATAATTTTTGTCAGTATCGTAAGCCAACTCTTCAGCCAATGGCGCAAAAGCAGTCAGTTGCCTGGTGTTAATTTGGTAAGGTAAAGTTGTCATAAAAATAGTTGTTTGGGACGCTGAGTGTAGTGTAGCATCAATGCCGATAGTGATAGCTATTAGGCTAAGAATTTTTCTCTTCGTAGCCTGGATGGAGGCGTTAGTCGTAATCCGGGTTGTGTGGCACGGAAAACCCGGATTTCGCTGCGCTTCATCCAGGCTACATTTAAATGTGAGTGTTATGATTTCCCCACAAAGAAAAGCTAAAATTACTTGGCATTGCCGCCGCGGAATGCTTGAGTTAGATTTAATCTTGCAACGGTTTTTAAAGCAAAGCCTTGATGCTATGACGGAACAACAGTTGGCTGCTTTCGAAAACTTATTAGAATACCCAGATCCAGATCTTTACGCGTGGTTTATGGAGTATGAAAAACCTCCATCTCAGGAGTTGCTAGAAATTGTTGCCTTTATCAGACTTCACGATAACACTTAGCAAATCAAAGGATTATTTGCGTTGTGTTGTGCTACTTCATCTACTGGCCATGATTGTTTTAATGCGATCAGGGCTGTTAGTTCAGGTTAAACTTTCTTTAGTTTTTTTATTGATCATTCTTTTCCTCAGTATCATGCGTAGTAAATTACCTTTGCCAAACCATAAGAAATTATCTTATCACCCTAGCTATTGGCTATTACACAAGGCAGATGGGTTGCAAATTAAATACGAGCGTGTATCGATTATTTTTGAGGGAGGAATATTCATATTGTTATGCTTAACAGGCATTAGTCCACGTAAGACACTTGTCATTTTTAAAGACCAAATCACTGTTGCCCAGTACAGAATACTAAAATTTATTGATTAAACAAATTCGAGAGTCAGATGCTGATTATATTAGGGTCTGTTGACAATTCATATTCTCAAATACTCTTAAGTGCCTACGTACCTTGGCTTGTCCACGGTATCTAGAGATCTCCTGGATGGCGCGGACAAGCCGCGTCACGTAGGCTTAATAGAGCAATTGTCTAGCATTCGGCGTAAGGATCGCACAGGTCTTCGTCATCCTAAACGCAAAGAAGGATGACGTACCAGGGAGTTAGGCAGCATAATTAGTAGCCTGTTCAGGTCCATTTATATAAACCTCTAGTCTACTCTCTGTTTCAGACAAACTATCGTTTGTTCCTAATAGTGGTCTTATAACCGTGTCCAACAGAGTTCTGCATAGCTCTTGTACTTCATCATTAATTTCCAGCTGTAGCAACTTTTCAGCTAATTCGTTAATTTTTTTAATGCGGTTATTCATATCGCTCGGAGTGGATAAGAAGCCAAACCTAGAACTTTTCGGAAGTCTATCTAGCCCGTCAGCAAGAGACGAAATTTCTGCTCTAATATCAGCATAAATGTCGCTTTCTCGCCGTCGTTTGCGACTAAAAATACCAAATTCATCTAAATAAGTTTGTCCGTTAGGACGTTTCGCACAGAGCATCATAGGTTGTGATAGATCTTCATCATCATCATCATCATCATCATCATCTAATACCATGGGTGGATTCAGCAGGAATGCATGACCTTCTCTATCCAATTTTTGAGCTTGATATTCCTCGGTACAGCGTTCTAATGCGGCAGGGTCGGCTTTTGTCTGTTGACCTTTTGGAAAGATGCGTTCAGATTTGATATCATTGAAACCCACCACATAAGCTACTTTCTCTAAGTTTTCAGGGTCTTTTCGCATACAACGACCAGCTGATTGACAAACATCAGAAGCGTTATCATTTCGTAGATTCAAAACCCAGTTTATCTTAACGTCACTAAAACCTTCTTTAATCATGCTCTTGCAGATTGCTATTATATTGCCAGATTCTCGGAAACCTTTCAGTTTTTTGCCAACATCAGGTTGGTCCGCATTAATTTCAACACACGGAATACCTGCGTCAGTTAATTTCTGTACCGCTTCACTGGAATAGCTATACCCATCTTTATCATTAGGGAGATAAATAATGCCTTTCTTATCAGCCAAAACTCCACCGCCAGGCAAGTGAGTCTCTTTGACAAGTTTATCCAACTGCTCAAGGACAGTATTTACATTCTCAAGGCTATAACCCACATTGAGCGTATCTAAAATACAAGGTGCTAAATTATTGTTATCAACAGCCTCCATTCTAGTGTAACTGATCTTGGTGCAATCAGCTGAGGTAAACATTGATGGCTTTGTACTAGGTGTTGCTGATAGCCCTGCCACGAAGGAGTTTTTTTGCAAATATGGATTCTTACTAAGCGTTTCAACGGTCTCTTTTTGCAAGTGAGACTCATCTAGCATTACCATGCAAGGATCATTCAGATAACCAAATTGTTCAGAGTCGAAAGTGAGTATCTTTTCATAACTATCAGTACAGGCAATCGCTACAAAACAAGCACCAGATGCTAAAGCTTCTTTTAATGAGGGATTTTGTTTAAGTGTCTCTACAGAGATGGATGAGACCCGCCCATCTATTTTTAATACTTGCGCTGGCTGTATGCCCAGTTGTGGATTTCGCTGCAAAATAGTTATAAAGTCTCTAAAAAACTGCTCCACTAATTGCTGGTATGGGGTCACGATGACTACGGGTCTAGGATTTTTTGTTAACAGGGCCGCAATTGCCAAAGCGATTTGAATATAGGTTTTGCCAGTCCCGGTTGCCATTTCAAAATTAAATGTGGCGTTTCCTTGAGAATCGAATTTGGGCGTCCCGTCTTCCCTCGTTAAATTTTCAAGTACTTGCTCTAAAAGTCTGTTTTGATAATCGAGGAGGATACCTTGGCTCAGGATTACTTGTATTTGAGTAGTTAATGAGTATAAAAACGCTTCATCGGGGAGGGGGCTAAACGTTGGGTCTGGTTTATAGGGAGCAACATTGTTTGCTTGTGCATGCGCGCTCATGAGAGAGGCCTCTGCCGCCCTTCTTATATGTTCTTCCCTCGCCAGTCTATTCTCTAGGACAATTCGATGTAGTTCCTTAATTGCCCAATTCACCCAGGTGCTTGCATTTGGATTTAGTTCATTTAAGTGCTCCAAGCCCGATGGAAACATCTCATTAAACAGGATTTCAGGCTCTTTTTCCCATACTGTAGCAGTTTTGACCGTTTTTACGCATATAGGTGGCTGAGGTGTGCGTGTGATTCCCCATTGATCTGAAGGAAGTATGCGGAAGCCGCTGGACACCCGCGAAAACATTGCAGCTAATAAGAGCTGGAAGTAATAATCTTCCCCCCATAAGTTACATGAACTGCTGGAAAGAAAAGGTATAAACCAGAGGTTTGATATTTCAGGGCCTAATATTTCTACTATTTTACTTAAGTTAAATATAAATAGTTTAGAGCCTAGCTCGCCAGGTTTTTCCTTGCGCAGTCCTCTTGCGGTTTCTGTTGGTATGCTTGCACATGCCGTGCCCATTTGCTGTAGGGCGAGGATCGCCCTATTGCAAAAATCAGTCCATGTGGATTTTGCAGCACCAGCTGATTGGAAACGAACGTTTTCAATATTATCATCAAAAAAGAATGCGTAGGGCACTCCGAGTTTCATAGCAAAGATCATTGCGGCAAGGCGTCTTGTATTTATTAAACCTAGTTTATCAGCGTAGTCGCCGTGAGTTTTAGATACGAGTCGCTCTACGGCTAGGAAATCCACGCCATCTCCCAGATGATATTGTAGTTCTTTATACTGAGCGCGTGTGCCAACTAAAATAATGCGGAGATTCTCTTCAGGGTCTTCAATCTGTTTGAATTCTTTGGGGATATATGCGTCCATTCCTCTTCCACAAAAAACAAAAATCGGGGTTGTATGTTGGGGAATAGGACCTTCACCTTCTGCAGGTTTTATGGTTGTGAAGAGCGAAAATTTGACGTCAAATCCATCTCCAAGCAAACTAAATCTTAAGCGATGTTGTCGCTCAATTGAGTATCCCCTGTCGCTTAACCTGGAGAGGTTAAGCCCTACTGAATCCGGTGCTTTCTTAATGAGTGGCCCATCCGCCCACGTCTCTGGTAATCGTGCAGCGCTGACTATATCCCCGGCGTATTTTCTTGAAACCCCGCCGCAGGGCAGAATATCCTCCATGAGGTCGATATCAACCAAGGCATGAGCTGGTTCAGCAGCAGCTGCTAGAGCAGGAGCTGCTGGAGCAGGAGCTGCTGGAGCAGGAGCTGCTGGAGCAAGAGCTGCTGGAGCAAGAGCTGCTGGAGCAGGAGGTGCTAGAGCAAGAGCTATTGGATCAAAAGGTTTTAAAACAATAGTTAGTGGATCACGAGTTGGCGCAGCTTGGATTTGTCTTTCATAATGTGCTGAAACTATATGATACCCAATTCCTTCTGGAACATGCAGGAAATTGTCAGTAGGTGCATTTGTATCAGATTTACTGACATCAAAAAATTTAACGCGCCCCAATCCATATTTATCTAGTAAAACAAATACATTTTTAGCCTCTGTTGCCGGGGTTAGCGGGCCTAGCGGGCCTTCTGTAAAAATAAATTGCTTCGGATTTTGTATCTTTTGATTATCGCTAAGTAAAGCCCAGCCCCTTATGGTATTATGAGCGTACACTCGAACCAAATTACCATCGAACCAGGCATACAATTTATTATAACTAATTAATTGTATTATCTTTAGCTCTTCAGGTACTTTTGAATAATTCATAAAGCAATATGCGCCATCATTTTCTTTTAATTCAAAGAAGGCAACTTGATAGGCACCAAGAAACGGTCGGGAGCCATTGAGACTAACCCGTTCTATTTCCTGGGCATTTAAGGCCTTGCCTTTGTCTGGACCGCTTAAATAAATACATTTTTTAGGTGGTATCATACCAGGATGTGGCCTTGTTAATATTAACTCATCATGAGCTGGTTGAGCATGAGCTGCTGGATGATCAAGAGGTGCTAGATCAGGAGTTTGGATATCTGCACATTTTTTTTCATAAAATACGGAAGCTTCATGATACGGCATTCCTTCTGGAGCAGGCATAAATTCGTCAGTAGGTGCTGGGATATCTTTATTACTTTTAGTGAGCGTGTGCAGGATAACGGCTTCCATTTGCAAATTCTTTTTAACGACAAATATTTCCCCACGCAAGTTTTCTATAAAAATAAAATTCATCGGGTTCATTATCTTCTTGCGATCTTTATCTAGTAAACAGCGGCCACGCCTGGAGGAAGAGGCGTACACTCGAACCAAATTGTTATCGAACCAGACATATGCTTTAGAACTATTTACCCGTATTATCGTTAGTTCTTTAGGTACCACTGAAAAATTAGGAAAGCGATATCCGCCGTTATTTTCTTCTATTTCGTAGGGGGCAAATTCATTGGTACCAACATATGTACGATACCCATGAAATTCAATCTTGAGATTATCCTCGTTAGAAAAGCTTTGCCCTTTGCGGGGGCCGCTTAAAAAGATATATTTTCTAGGTGAAATCTCCCAGGCGCTCTGCATTAATATTAACTCAATAATTCGTAAATTGAGCACATTGTATTATATATTTCGATAAGTTTGCAATTTTTGTGGAACATTTTTTTATTATTAGTCGGCCAGGACGAGCTTTTTTTAGACAAAATTAAATCTTATTTAATAAATAATCCTCAAGCTCCTTTTTTTCTTGAGCATTTATGATTAAGCCTAGTTTGGTCCGCCTCCACAATATGTCTTCAATACTATTTGCCCATTCATTCTCCATTAAATAATCTACTTCAGCCTGATAAAGAGTGTGAGTGAAATTTTTACCTAAGTCTGTCATATCGCTACACCCCGCCAAGATAATTTCAGTCTGGGTTCCATAGTGATTTAAATAACGCTCTTTAGTAGCCTCATCTAGCCAAGTATATTTTTCATGAGCATGTCTTTGATATTCGGCAAATGACATTGTTTTAGTAGAGGCACCGGGTAAAGGTATGCTGTCTGTGCATGAATCGGGTAAATGTGGAAAGGTCCCACGTAACGCATTAACAGTTTGAATAGCTAATTGGCGATAGGTTGTAATCTTTCCACCGTACACCGTCACTACAGGGGCAGGTTGTTTCAGAAACTGATAAGCGTAATCTCGACTAAGCGCGCTTGCTGTTTTATGCGCATCGGATAATAGGGGGCGGGTACCACTCCAAGTCGCGATAATATGCGTTTCATCCAGCTGTTTATTAAAATATTGATTGATTAGGTTGCATAGATAATTTATTTCGCTAGCGTCAATCTTAGCCTCATCAGGATGACCTACAAATGGGACGTCTGTGGTGCCAATTAAGGTACAACCATGATAGGGGATAGCGAATACGATGCGCTTATCCTCATGTTGTAACATATATGCATGTTCTCCCTCATAAAGCTTTGGAACAATGATGTGACTGCCTTTTACAAGCGTAATCGGATGCGTAGATGGGATTTGTAGTATGTGATTTACTGTATCTACCCAAGGACCAGCGGTGTTGATCACAGATTTTGCTTTAATCTGAATAGGTGCACCTATTTTAGGTTGTAA
Organism: uncultured Legionella sp.; assembly: GCA_964648115.1. Taxonomy (GTDB): domain Bacteria; phylum Pseudomonadota; class Gammaproteobacteria; order Legionellales; family Legionellaceae; genus CAZYME01. Next base: position 50,211 of record CAZYME010000008.1, on the reverse strand, counting down.
AGTTAATTGCCATTGCTGGTTAGTTACGTGTGCATCAATAAGTTTTGTATGCGGCATGATAGTAGCACCATGATCTCGTGCTTGTATGGCATTAGCTATGGTTAAGCGAGCATCATCCGCAGTGCCGTCGTAGAAAAGAAAGCCTTTATTGTAGCGCTTAGAAAGCGATGAAAAATACATGGGTTGTTTTTTACAGTTGACTAACGTGCTGCGAGGTAATGCATTAGCCCAACTTAAATGATCATAAAGCATTAGGCCTAAGCGCAACATCCAAAGCGGGCGCATGTTTTTTTGATGAGGCAAAACAAATGCCAACGGATGAACTAGATGAGGAGCTAATTGAAATAACTTTTGCCGCTCATTTAATGCCTTTTTTACTAAGGAAAAATCATAGTTTTCAAGATACCTCAAGCCGCCATGAATCAGCTTACTGCTTTTAGAGGATGTTTTTGAGGCTAAGTCATCTTGCTCCACGAGCACAACCGAAAGGCCACGCAAAGCCGCATCAGCAGCGCAGCCGCAACCATTTATACCACCACCAATGATCGCTACATCATAAACCTGTTCCATGGTTAGTACCTATTTGCTGTAGCCAGACTACAGTTTTGCTGATTGAAATCCGCAGCAAGATAATGGCAAGATGGGATGATAAAACATTACCATAACTGGGAATTATAGAGCAATGGATTATCTTCTTGCGATAGATCAGGGAACAAGTAGTACCCGAGCTATGTTGTATACCCTTCAAGGAGCGTTAGTTAGCACTAGTCAATATCCCTTAACACAGTTTTACCCGCATTCAGGTTGGGTAGAGCATGATCCTGAAGAAATATGGCAAAAAACACTTACTGCCATGCGGGATCTGATATCGACAGTTGATCTAAATCAAATTATTGCCTGCGGGATAACCAATCAACGTGAAACAACATTGATTTGGGATAAACAAACAGGCCAATGCTTGGCTCCAGCAATTGTTTGGCAAGACAGGCGCACACAAGCATTTTGCTTGTCTTTGACTGAACATAGCGAAATGATTCGCGCAAAAACTGGCCTGCTACCAGATCCTTATTTTTCAGGGAGCAAACTGCATTGGTTGTTAAATCATATCCCCGAAGCGATGACACTTTTAAAACAAAATCGATTGGCTTTTGGTACAGTGGATAGCTTTTTAATATGGCGTTTAACAGGTGGAGCCTCGCATTTAACGGATGTAACCAATGCATCTAGAACCTTGCTGTTTAATATTCATACCCAATCTTGGGACGCAGAATTATTAAAATTATTTTCTATACCAGAAGCAATACTTCCAGAAATATCTGCCAGTGATGCGCATTTTGGGTTTATTGAGCCTACATTATTGGGTAAAGCTATTCCTATTACGGGTGTTGCCGGTGATCAGCAAGCCGCGCTCATTGGCCAAGGGTGTTTGTCCGAAGGCATGATCAAAGCAACCTTTGGTACAGGTGGGTTTTTATTGTTAAATACAGGCAGTAAACCCGTTGTCTCTCAGCATAAATTATTAACAACAATAGCCTACCGTATAAAAGGAAAAACTGTTTATGGCCTAGAAGGTAGTTTGTATCAAGCAGGGACCACAGTGAAATGGTTGCGTGATGAATTACAGCTATTTCCCTTGGCCAGTGATACAGAAGCGTTAGCTCAAGGCCTTGATAGTAATGAAGGTGTCTATTTGGTGCCATCCTTTACTGGATTAGGCGCTCCGCATTGGCTATCAACGCCAGGGGCCGCAATTATTGGTTTATCACGTACCACAAACCGCGCTCATCTTGCCCGAGCAGCACTTGAGAGTGTGTGTTATCAAACTCGCGATGTATTGTCTTGTATGCGCGAGGATAGTGGCATGCCGTTATCACTATTACGTGTCGATGGTGGGATGGCCGCAAATCAATGGTTTTTACAGTTTATGGCTTCACTCTGCGGCCTTACTGTGCAGCGCCCCGATAATATAGAAACCACCGCACTAGGTGCCGCTATGCTTGCAGCAATAGGCTGTGGTGCAATCGACTCCTTGGAGTCTTTACAAGAAAAATGGGTTTATGAAAAGCAATTTGTAGCTATGGGAGATGTAATCCAGATGGAAGAGAACTATCTAGGGTGGCTGCGTGCTTTGCGCATGGTGAAAGCAGGGGAGTAGGGATACGATGACATTCTCCGACGTGATTATTATAGGCAGTGGTCCAATTGGTGCGATATGTGCGAGAAAATTGGCTGAAAGCGGTTTAAGGATCATAATGCTTGAAGCAGGTGAAATAATCTCAACACCTCCTGGAGAGCATTTACGAAATCAAATACAGTACCAAGCAGAACCCGAGAAGTTTTTTGAAGTAATTAATAAATGGTGTGAAAAATTTCATAGTAACGCCCCGCAAGATCAATTACCTGGTGCAAATTTCACAGCGGCATTTGGTGGACAGGGATTATTGTGGACCAATAACTGTCCAAAGCCTGCCGAGCATGAATACTGGCCGGCATTATCAAAAGAGAGATGGAAAACGCTTCTACAAGAAGCAGAGTCCTACCTACAGGTTAGCCAGCATTTATCAGATGATTCCATTCGCCAAAAAAACATTATTGCTGTATTAACTGAACCCTTATCCAAACAAAATCGGCAGATTCAAGCTGCGCCGGTTGCAGCCACGCGCTCTTCAGACGGTTTTTTGAGATATATTGCCACGCACGAGATATTAATGGATTTACTCTCGGGTGTTACTATACATTGTGGGGCGAAAGTACTTGAGCTTGTTAAAAACAATAGAGAGATTGTTACAGTTAAGGTTAAACAACAGACTAAGATCATTAGCTATTCTGCCAAATACGTTATCGTAGCAGGGGGAGCTTTTGGCACTACGCAGTTGTTGTTTGATTCAGATATTTATTCTGAGGCATTGGGCAAATACATGCATTTTCATCCATTGTATTGTGGGCAATTAATCCTTGATGAAAAATATTGCGCTGAGGAATCGCTTATCGATATTGCACCTAGAGCATCTGTTTCTCCTACACAATCACATCCCTGGTTCAGCTTAATTTTGCGTGATTTATCGCCCTTCCAATCTGATGAAAAAATCCATGAAAACCGCTTGGTTGAATTGCAATATTTTGTGCCTATAGAGGTTCAAAAAAGAAATCAAATGTTCTTAAGTAAACACAAAAAACCTCACTTTAAAGTAAGGCTATCACAGCATGATCAGGAAATTTTAAAAGCAACTAAGCAAGATCTTGAGTTGATCGCAAGTTATTTAGGACGTTTTAGAAAAGGTTGCGCCCCTCAATTGCTTGATTTTGGGTTTACCCATCCAATGGGTATGACTCGAATGGGCGATGATCCGCAGACCAGTGTTTGTAATGAGAGTGGTAGGGTGCATGGCCTAGATAACCTTTATATTGCTGGTGTGGGGTTAATTCCTAAATCGATAGCGGTTAATCCAACGCTCACAGCGGCAGCTGTTGCTATCGCGAGTTGTGAGGAAATTATTAATGGTTTTTGTTAGCATTTTTTTAGTCAATTTTAAGGGGAGTAGTTCATGAGTGTCTATTTCTATGTTAAAGATAGACATGAGGGGAGATTGGGCTAATGGCATTAGGGATGAGGGGTGATTTGATCTACCCTCACCTGCCCTGTAGGGCATCCTCTCCCATCAATGGAAGAGGAACCCACGATTCACTTATCTGCGTAAAATTAGGGCTTACCGTACATCCCTATGTTTTTCACCTGTGTAAAGCTGGCGAGGGCGGCCGATTTTAGATTTGTTGGCCGTCATTTCCATCCAATGCGACATCCAACCAACAGTCCGTGCTAAGGCAAAAATTACCGTAAACATATTTGAGGGAACACCTATGGCACTTAAAGTAATGCCTGAATAAAAATCAACATTTGGATAAAGTTTTTTATCGATAAAATATTCGTCTTCCAGCGCAATACGCTCTAGCTCCATTGCTAACTTAAACAAAGGCTCGTCATGCGCACCAACTGCATTTAATACTTTATGGCAGGTTTCTCGCATGACTTTTGCGCGAGGGTCGTAGCTTTTGTAGACTCGATGACCGAATCCCATCAAACGGAACGGATCATCCTTATCTTTAGCGCGTTTAATAAAATGGTTGATTTTGCTGACATCCCCAATCTCTTTCAACATATTCAAGCAAGCTTCGTTAGCACCACCATGTGCAGGGCCCCATAAGGCACCGATACCAGCTGAAATACAGGCAAATGGATTAGCGCCAGTTGAGCCGGCTAACCGAACTGTTGAAGTTGATGCATTTTGTTCATGATCAGCGTGAAGTGTAAATATAGTGTCCATCGCTTTCACAATGACGGGATTAGGGGTAATTTCTTCCGATGGAACGCCATACATCATGTGCAAGAAATTCTCCGCATACGACATTTTATTTTGCGGATACATATAGGGTAAACCAATAGAATACTTATATGTCATTGCTGCAAGTGTAGGCATTTTTGCAATCAGTCGAATAGCTGATGTATAGCGATCATCCTGATTGTTTAAATCCATTGAATCATGATAAAAAGCTGAAAGGGCGCCAACGATCCCAACCATGATCGCCATTGGGTGAGCGTCACGTCGGAAACCATTTAAAAATTGGTACATTTGCTGGTGTACCATGGTGTGATTATTAATAGAGCTAACAAACTGTGTTTTTTCTTTAGCATTAGGCAGTTCACTGTTTAATAGTAAATAGCAAACATCAAGAAAATCTTTCTTTTCTGCTAATTGTTCAATAGGGTATCCACGGTATAACAAAATCCCTTTTTCACCATCGATAAAAGTAATTTTAGACTCACAAGCAGCGGTGAACATAAAGCCTGGGTCATATGTAAAAACCCCGTCTGCACCGAGTTGGCTAATATCAATCACATCTTTACCCAGCGTAGGAGAGTAAATCGGTAAATCAAGTGGTTCATGGCCGTCTACAGTCAAACGCGCGGATTTTTGTGTCATTGAAAGCTCCTCATTATTGGGGCATGGTATTTGTAATGCGCAGAACTATATAAAAATGGTTGGCTACAGTCAATTTTATGTTGTCTTTAGGAGTATAGGCAATAATTCCCGACACAAAGATAAGATTCATTTAAATCAGTCCATATGCTATGCTAACGGGCTAGTTTTTCTTTCTCAATTATTGCATAAGGATACGTCCTCACCATGGTTTATTCAGCCAAAGAAGTCACACTGGTCAATATTGAAGATGAATTAAAACAATCTTACCTCGATTATTCCATGAGCGTTATTGTGGGCCGTGCATTACCAGATGTGCGTGATGGTTTAAAGCCCGTTCATCGACGTGTTTTATTTGCTATGAGTGAATTGGGCAATGATTGGAATAAGCCCTATAAAAAATCAGCGCGTGTGGTGGGTGACGTGATTGGTAAATACCATCCGCATGGTGATACAGCAGTTTACGATACTATCGTCCGCATGGCGCAACATTTCTCTATGCGCTACATGCTGGTTGACGGCCAAGGTAACTTCGGTTCCGTGGATGGTGATGCGCCAGCGGCTATGCGTTATACAGAAGTGAGAATGTCCAAACTTGCTCACGCTCTTCTGGCTGATTTAGAAAAAGAAACCGTTGATTTTAGCCCTAACTACGACGAAACAGAATTTGCCCCCGTCGTAATGCCCTCAAGAATTCCCAATTTATTAGTAAATGGTTCATCTGGAATTGCAGTGGGTATGGCAACCAATATTCCGCCCCATAACATCACTGAAATCATCACTGCTTGTATAGCGTTGATTGCGAATCCTGAGCTTGATGTGGATGGCCTAATGGAAATTGTACCTGGCCCTGACTTTCCTACCGCGGCTATTATTAACGGTAGGGCGGGAATAGTGGAAGCCTACCGAACGGGTCGAGGGCGTATTTCTATTCGGGCTAGAACCGATATTGAAACGGATGCACATACTGGCCGACAGGCGATTATTATTCATGAATTACCCTACCAGGTGAACAAAGCCCGTCTTGTTGAGCGTATTGCAGAATTAGTGCGTGAAAAACGCTTAGAAGGTATTTCAGGTTTGCGTGATGAGTCAGATAAACAGGGTATGCGCGTTGTAATTGAACTCAAGCGCGGAGAAGTAGCAGAAGTAATGCTGAATAACCTTTATGCCCATACGCAAATGCAAAATGTATTTGGTATTAACATGGTTGCCTTGGTTGATGGTCAGCCTAGAACATTAAATCTAAAACAAATTTTAGAATATTTTATTAAACACCGTCGTGAAGTGGTTACGCGACGTTGTATTTTTGAGTTAAAAAAGGCACGCAACCGAGCACATTTATTGGAGGGCTTAGGTATTGCTCTGGCCAATATTGACGAAATGATTGATTTAATTAAAAAATCACCTACACCGCAAGATGCAAGAGATGGCTTGTTGGCACGCAGTTGGCAACCAGGCTTAGTGTTGGGCATGCTGAAAAATACTGGAAGCGGGGCGTCTCGTCCTGATGATTTAGATCCCCTGTATGGTCTAAAGGATGAGGGATACCGTCTTTCCCCTCCACAAGCACAAGCTATTCTCGAGTTGCGGCTACACCGCTTAACGGCATTAGAGCAAGATAAAATTCTTAGTGAATTTGAACAGCTCCTAGATGTGATTAAAGAGTTGCTCGATATCCTTGCTTCACCTGAGCGTCTTATGCAAGTTATTCGAGATGAATTAATAGAAATGAAGGCTCAGTTTGGTGATGAGCGCCGCACCGAGATAATGGCCTCCCGAGAAGATTTAACGATTGAAGATTTGATAACAGAAGAGGATGTGGTAGTTACGCTTTCCCATGAAGGTTATGTAAAATACCAACCTATTTCAGCGTACCAAGCTCAGCGTCGGGGTGGAAAAGGCAAATCGGCGACTCATGTGAAAGAAGAGGATTTTGTTGAGCGCCTGGTGATTGCAAGTACCCACGATACGCTATTATGTTTCTCTAACCACGGTAAGCTATATTGGCTAAAAGCTTACGAATTACCTTTAGCAAGCCGTATATCTCGCGGCAAACCTATCATTAATATTCTGCCATTAGCGGAAAACGAAGCAATCAATGCCATGTTACCTGTGCGTGAATACCAAGAGGGCCTTTTTGTCTTCATGGTCACAAAACTCGGAACAGTAAAAAAAGTACCTTTAAATGCATTTAGTCGTCCGCGTAGCAACGGTATTATCGCAGTTGATTTAGACGAAAATGACCGCTTAGTTGGGGTTGATATTACCGACGGCACCAAAGATATTATGCTGTTTTCCGATGCTGGGAAGGTCATTCGTTTTGATGAAAACCTGGTTCGGCCGATGGGAAGAACAGCCCGAGGTGTGCGTGGTATTCGATTAGGCACTGAGCAATCCGTGATATCGCTAGTTGTAGCACAGCCCACAGGGACGATATTGACAGCAACCGAGTTTGGCTATGGTAAACGAACAGAAGTTGATGAATATCGTATAACTGGGCGTGGTGGTCAAGGTGTGATTTCTATCCAAGTGAGTGAGCGGAATGGCAAAGTCGTTCGTGCTTTACAAGTGACTGATACTGATGAAGCTATGTTGATCACGGATCAAGGTACTTTAGTTCGCTTTAAAGTGGGCGAGCTTTCAATCATTGGTCGTAACACGCAAGGGGTTCGTTTAATTAATGTTACTTCTGGTGAACGTGTTGTCGGTATGCAACGCATTGATGAAATTCAAGACGATGTGGTCGAAGGTGAAGAAATAGAAAGCTGTGAAGGGTTTTCCGGTGAAGATGAGGCCGTATAATTTTGGCGCAGGTCCTGCGATGTTGCCTGAGTCTATATTGCGAGAGGCTCAGGCAGAACTATTAAATTGGCAAAATTTGGGCATGTCCGTGATGGAGATGGGTCACCGTACGGCTCCATATCAAGCCTTGATGGAACAGCTGGAAGCAGATTTTCGAGAGCTGCTCTCTATCCCTAGTAATTATCATGTATTATTTCTGGGTGGGGCAGCCCGCACGCAGTTTGCTATGGTTCCAATGAATCTACTTAATCACAACTCCCAAGCTGGATATTTAATCTCTGGGGTCTGGTCTTCGATGGCTTACGAAGAAGCTTGTAAATTAAAACAGGCGTATTGCATTGCCAGTACCAAAAATAATAATTTTACGTGCGTTCCAGACCCAGCAAGTTGGGAATTTGATGAGAACACCGCCTATGTCTTTTACGCCCCAAACGAAACCATTAATGGGGTGCGTTTTAAAAAAACTCCTAGCGTTGATGCACCCTTGATTGCTGATATGACATCGTGTCTTTTGAGTGAACCCATTAAAATTAGTGATTTTGGCTTAATTTTTGCGGGAGCACAGAAAAACATTTCAGCATCTGGGTTAACGATAGTGATTATTCGCTCTGATTTATTAGAAACAGAAATAGAGACGCCTATTCCTACGATGCTAGATTATCGAACCCATGCAAAACATAAATCAATGTATGCAACCCCTCCTACATTTAATTGTTATTTAGCGCAGAAAATGTGTCAGTGGATTAAAGGCGAGGGTGGGGTTGAGGCGCTCTATAAGGTTAATTGTAAAAAAGCCGCTGCTTTATATCAATATATTGATAAATCCCCGTTTTATCATTGTTCAGTCCAGGAAGAATCACGATCCATCGTGAACGTCTGTTTTTCGCTTGTAAGACCCGATCTTGAAATGAAATTTTTGGAACAAGCCACGCAACGTGGTTTGTATGCTCTACAAGGTCATCGCGTAGTGGGTGGATTACGTGCAAGCTTATACAATGCTATGCCTATGGCGGGTGTTGAAGCGCTGTTGGTATTTATGCATGATTTTTATGAGGAGCACCGCGAATGAAATCATACCATTTTGTTAGTAGCCCGGTTGACTCATTGCAAGGTGATATTATTGTTCCTGGGGATAAATCTATATCCCATCGATCTATTATCTTGGGCTCCATTGCAAAAGGGGTGACAACAGTCCAGGGATTTTTAGATGGAGAGGATTGTTTGGCCACCATGGAAGCATTTCGATCTATGGGTGTCAGCATTGACGGGCCTGTATCTCAGCGCGTCGTAATTCATGGTGTAGGCAAACGTGGTTTAGAAAAGCCTGAAAAAGTAATTGATTGTGGCAATTCGGGTACGACTATGCGCCTGCTTGCTGGGTTACTAGCCGGGCAAGCCTTTGATACGGAATTAACAGGGGACTCAAGCCTTTTAAAAAGGCCAATGGAAAGGGTAAGCCGCCCCTTGCATCAAATGGGAGCCGCAATAACGACCACCAAAGGTCGACCTCCATTATTAATACGTGGGGGCCAAAAGCTCCATGGTATAACTTATGAAATGCCAGAGGCTAGTGCGCAGGTTAAATCATGTTTATTGCTGGCGGGATTGTATGCCAAGGGCGAAACACGTGTGATTGAGCCAGGTTTAACACGTGACCATACTGAGCGTATGCTGACGGCATTTTCCCACCCGATTCATAAATCAGGCAAAGCTATCGTTATTAATGCGGGTGGCGAATGCCAGGGGACTGATGTGATTGTTCCTGGTGATATTTCATCTGCTGCTTTTTTTATTGTGGCAGCAACTGTAGTCCCTGAGTCGGAGTTGTTCATTAGAAATGTCGGCATTAATCCTACGCGTACAGGGATTCTTCAAATTTTAAAACGCATGGGTGCGAATATCAAAATCACTAACAAGCGCTTATGTGGTGAAGAGCTAGTGGCTGATTTATACGTTAAACATGCGCAATTGGAAGGTATTGATATCCCTGCAGCTATGGTGCCGCTAGCCATTGATGAGTTCCCTGCGATATTTATTGCAGCATGCTGTGCTAAAGGCCAAACAGTGCTGCAAGGCGCACGAGAATTGCGGTGTAAGGAAAGTGATCGTATTACAGTCATGGCAGAAGGGTTAAAAACATTAGGGATTGATGCACAAACAATTGATGATGGGATTTGTATAAATGGTGGCGTGTTACAAGGTGGGGTGGTTGATAGCCATCGTGATCATCGCATAGCAATGGCGTTTGCTATTGCTGGGAGCGTGGCTAAAGCACCTGTAACGATCTTGCATTGTGCAAACGTCGCCACCTCATTTCCCACGTTTGTAAAAACGGCTAACCAGGTTAAATTAAAGATACAGGAAACAGATGATGCATGATGTAGATAATGTACCAGTTATTACTATTGATGGCCCTAGCGGTACGGGAAAAGGCACTCTATGCCATATGTTAGCTGAACACTTGGGCTGGCATTTTTTAGATAGCGGAGCACTGTATAGGGTTCTCGCATTTGCGGCAGTGAAAAAAGGCGTTGATTTCATTGAGGTTAAAAAATTAGTTACGCTCGCCCATGCACTCGACTTGCGGTTTGAAACGGATGCAGCACAAAACAGCATTGTATTTTTAGATGAGCAAGATATTAGTCGTGATATACGCACAGAGCAATCCGGTCAAAATGCCTCAAAAATTGGTGCAATCCCCGAAGTGAGGGAAGCATTACTAGCCAGACAACGTGCATTTGCGGTCCTTCCAGGCTTGGTAACAGATGGTCGGGATATGGGAACTGTCGTTTTTCCTAATGCATCGCTAAAGATTTATTTGTATGCCAGTACTGAAGAAAGAGCGGCCAGACGGTTTTTACAGTTGAAAGAAAGTGGAAATAATGCTAGCCTCGCGCAGGTTGTTGATGAATTGGTTAAACGTGATGCAAGGGATACCGAGCGCGCGTGTTCACCATTAAAGCCAGCGCAGGATGCAGTGCAGGTCGATACAACCGGTTTAACAATTGTACAAGTATTTAACAATGTATTACAATTAGTTGATAAGCACTTGTTTATGTAGCCAAGGGGGGAAGTTGCGCGGACGCGTTTCTTTCATTTTTTTACTAATAGAGTTAATAACATGTCTGAAAGTTTTAAAGAATTATTTGAGAAAAGTATTGTCGGTGCACAATTCTATCCTGGAGCAATTATCAATGCCAAAGTTATCGGCATTGATGATGATTATGTGACGTTAAATGCCGGATTAAAATCTGAAGGTATTGTCGCAATAGAAGAGTTCCATGATAAAAATGGCGAATTGGAAATCAATGTTGGCGATACTGTCGAAGTGGCGTTGGATTCAGTTGAAGACGGCCACGGTGAGACACTTCTCTCTAGAGAAAAAGCGAAACGTCAAGAAGCTTGGCGTAAATTGTCTAAATCACATGAGAAAAATGAGACAGTTACAGGCTTGATTTCTGGTAAAGTAAAAGGCGGTTTCACTGTCGAAATTGGCACTATTCGTGCATTCTTACCAGGTTCTTTGGTTGATGTTAGACCAGTACGTGATCCATCTTACCTCGAAGGTAAAGAACTTGAGTTTAAAGTCATTAAAATGGACCTCAAGCGCAATAACATCGTTGTATCACGCCGTGCAGTAGTTGAAGAAGAAAGCAGCGCTGACAGACAGGCATTGCTAGACTCATTGCATGATGGTCAAGAGCTTAATGGTATTGTTAAAAATCTAACTGATTACGGTGCGTTCATTGATTTAGGCGGTATCGATGGTCTGTTACACATTACTGACATTTCTTGGAAACGCGTCAAGCATCCAAGTGAATTGTTGACAGTTGGCCAAGACGTTAGAGTTAAAGTCTTAAGTTTCGATAGCGAACGTAACCGTGTATCGCTAGGTATGAAACAACTTGGTAACGATCCATGGGTAGATTTGGTTGAGCGTTACCCCATAGGCAAACGTATGGAAGGCAAAGTAACCAACATAACAGACTATGGTTGCTTCGTTGAAATCGAAGAAGGTGTGGAAGGTTTAGTACACATGTCTGAGATGGATTGGACTAACAAAAACGTACATCCAAGCAAAGTTGTATCAATGGGTGACGTTGTTGGTGTGATGGTTCTTGAAATTGATGAAGATCGTCGTCGCATATCTTTAGGTATGAAGCAATGTGTTGGTAATCCATGGCAGAACTTCTCACAAGGTCACAGTAAAGGCCAAAAAGTGAGTGGTAAAATTCGATCTATCACTGATTTCGGTATCTTTATTGGTTTAGATGGTGAGATTGATGGCTTAGTACATTTATCTGATATTTCTTGGACTGTTCCTGGCGAGGAAGCTGTTAAACAATTTAAGAAAGGTCAAGAGCTGGAAGCTGTTATCCTCGCAATCGATGCAGAGCGTGAGCGTATTTCGTTGGGCTTGAAGCAATTAGAGGGTGATAATTTCACCAGCTACGTTGATCAGTACGCGAAAGGTGCTGTTGTAACCGGAAAAGTGACTTCAGTTGATGCGAAGACAGTTACTGTCGAATTAGCTGAAGAAGTGTTCGGTACAATCCGCGCTAACGATTTGTCTGATGACAAAGTGGATGATGCAACTACTGTTGTCAAAGAAGGCGAAGAAATTGAAGCGAAGATTCTCAATGTAGATAGAAAAAATCGCACAATTTCACTTTCTGTGAAAGCCAAAGCTGCGCAAGATCAAGCTGATGCAATCAAAAAATACTCACGTAGTGGCGAAGCAACAGCTACGTTGGGTGATTTGCTGAAAGAGAAGATGGCTAATAAAGAGGGCGAATAGTTGTCTCTTTAGATTATAAAAAAGCGTAGGTAACTACGCTTTTTTTGTATTTAAAAAGTAATCGTATCACGGGATACAGGCCGTCTTTGCGAGCGTTAGCGAAGCAATCCAGTGGCCTAGACGCAAATCAAAGACACTGGATTGCTTCGCTAACGCTCGCAAAGACGGAGCCCGTGAACGAATCACTAAAAAAGACCTAGACTGCAAAACAAGAAGGACTTTTCCAATGCGGATAATGATTACCCTTTTTTATATTCTTCTGATTCTAGTCGGGGTGTCATTTGCTGCCCTAAATGCCTCCTCAGTACCCGTTAATTTCTATTTTACTACACTCAAAATGCCGATTTCTGTGCTTATGACTATTATGTTAGGTGTTGGAATGGTCGTAGGGTTTTTTTTATTTTTCTGCCGATATTGGCGTCTCAAAGCTGAACATCGTAGAATTAAAAACCAATTGAAACTGACTGAAAAAGAAATTAAAAACTTACGTGCTATACCGTTAAATGATTAGCACGAAGGAATTGTCCGAGAGATATAAATGCTCAGGACAGCTGATATTAAATCTAAAGATTTGTCGTCCCCGCGAGGGCCGGGATCCATCTAAAAAGTTGGCAAGACACTTCCTTAGGAATCAGGACTGTAATGCTGTTTTTTAACATCTGTATGGGAGCTTATTGAATGATTCATTTGTGGCCATTGTTATTACCTGCTGCAGCCTGGTCTGGCTGGTGGGTTGCTAGCCGTAATTATTCAATTAAAGAAAAACGCACCACCCATCACTTTTCTCGAGAATACGTGGTCGGCTTAAATTATTTATTAAATGAACAACCCGATAAAGCCGTAGATGTGTTTATTAAATTACTAGAAGTAGACAGTGACACCGTAGAGACACATTTGGCACTGGGTAGTTTGTTTCGCCGACGCGGGGAAGTAGATAGAGCAATCAGAATTCACCAAAATTTAATTGCAAGACCTCAACTAACATTGTTACAACGCAAAGAAGCCTTAATGGCTCTTGGCCAGGATTATATGAGTGCCGGTGTGTTTGATAGGGCCGAACGAATCTTCACTGAAGTGGTTGAGCTAGGCGGCACGCGTGAAGTGAGTAGTTTACGCGGGTTACTAGCCATTTATCAGCAAGAGAAAGCCTGGGAAAAAGCCCTGGAAATCATTAAGCAATTGGAAATTTCAACCGGCACCAGTATGCATGGCCAAGCCGCTCATTATCATTGTGAAATTGCAACGCATGCTTTAAAAACTAACGCCTATGATAAAGCCTATGCTGCTATTAAACAGGCATTAGCTGTTGATAAGCAATCTGTCCGTGCTAGCTTAATGCTGGCAAATCTTGAAATAAAAAATGGCCGTTATAAACAAGCTATCCGTGCTCTAAAAAATGTACCTGAGCAAGATGCAGAATTTATAACAGAGATCATTGAGCCCATGGTTCATTGCCATCGAGAGTTAGAAACGATGGATGAGTGTGTTGATTATTTAGAGCAAACACTCGCAGATCATCCACGCGCATCGGTTATTTTTGTGGTCGGTGAGTATTTGCGTAATGAAAAAAGCGTAGACATTGCTATCGATTTTGTGTCCGACCAGCTCAGCCATCACCCCTCTATACGTGGCCTAAATCGCCTTATTTATTGGCATTTAGAATCCGCGCACGGAAAAGTGCGCGATAAATTACAAATGCTACATGATATTACTAGTAAGTTCTTAGAAAATAAGCCCATTTATCGCTGTGAACATTGTGGATACGGCGGAAAGCTACTACATTGGCACTGCCCAAGCTGTAAGCAATGGAGCAGAATGAAGCCGATTCATGGCTTAGAAGGCGATTAAAAATAGGTTTTATTAAAAGTAGGTTGCGCCTAACGGCGCCAGCCTACATCTGTATACACCCAGGAAATTGCATGTCAAAAAAACTAATCATAGCCCTCGATTTCGACAGCTACAAACCTGCCATAACCCTAGTTGATCAACTAGACCCCTCATTATGCGCGCTTAAAGTTGGCAGCGAAATGTTTACCCTGTTTGGCACAGATTTTGTCAAAGACCTGGTTTCAAAAAAATTCAACGTTTTTCTTGATTTAAAATTTCATGACATTCCAAACACCGTAGCCCATGCATGTAAAGCAGCAGCCGATCTTGGTGTATGGATGATAAATGTACATGCCTCAGGTGGCGTGCCCATGATGCACGCTGCACGTAATGCACTTACCTCATATGGTTCATCACGCCCACTTTTAATCGCTGTAACCGTTCTAACAAGCATGAGTGCAGCAGATCTGATTGAAATAGGTATACATGAGCCACTAGAACAACGCGTGTGTGTCTTAGCTAAGCTAGCTCAAGAAGCAGGGCTCGATGGGGTGGTGAGTTCAGCGCTTGAAGTTCCTGCAATTAAAGCGGCCTGCGGCGATCGTTTTCTAACGGTTACTCCAGGTATTCGTCTCACATCTGATAAACACGATGATCAGGTCCGCGTCATGACCCCAGAACGAGCAATAAAAGCAGGCAGTGATTTTCTGGTAGTAGGTAGACCAATAACCCAAGCTAGTAATCCCGCGAAAGTAGTTCACGATTTGCTACAGTCAATGAAATAGCTTATGCGCCAATATTATCTACAGCAAATGGGAATCAAGCCCTGGGTCCTCCGCAAAGCAAAGGTTGATAAGAAAAACCTAAATGATCTCGCACTCACCGTATCCAACTGCGTGCTTTGCCCATTGCATAAAACACGTACACAAACGGTTTTTGCACGGGGAAACCCAGATGCACGGTTAATGATTGTCGGCGAAGCGCCCGGTTTTTATGAGGATCAACAAGGTTTACCCTTTGTAGGTAAAGCAGGGGGCTTGTTAAATAAAATGCTGAGCAGCATCGAATTGTCAGATGAAGATGTTTACATCGCAAATGTACTAAAATGCAGACCACCCAATAACCGCGACCCCAATGCTGAGGAAATTCAACAATGCTCCGAACATCTTTCACAACAAATCGCACTAGTAGCGCCCAAATTAATTTTAGCAGCAGGCCACTTTGCCGGGCAATTTCTTTTGAAAGCAACAACTCCACTAAATAAAATGCGCCAAAAAATACACGATTACAATGGAACCCCAGTACTAGTAAGCTACCATCCAGCATATCTACTACGAAATCCTGCCGACAAAAAAAACGCTTACCAAGATTTGTTGTTCATAAAACAACTGTTGGAATCCAAATGCACATAACCCGTACCGTAGCCCGTATGGAGGGAAGCGAAATGCGGGATCCCCACACAAAACCCTCCAAAGGCTTTACCTTACTAGAGCTTCTACTAACCCTATCCCTAATAAGCACCATCACATTTCTAAGCCTATCCTACGCACCATCTCTATATAAAAAAAACCAACTACAAACTGTATCCACAGAAATCAAAAGCGCCATCCATACCGCAAAAATGCAAGCACTGGCCAAAGGAAAACCCCTAACTCTCGCGCCCTTATCCAATACCAACGATTGGTCCAAAGGCATGCTACTTTTTGTAGACAACCCCAAACACCAATCCACACCCAACACAGAACCACTTTATGAATGGCATTGGAAATCAGCAGGTACAGATGTATTCTGGCATGGCTTTCAATCAAAAGATTATTTATTATTCACAACAGATTTAAGATCAAGCATGACCAACGGATATTTTGTAATTAAAAACACTCAACAACAAATAAAATTAATTGTAAACAGAGTAGGCCGTGTAAGAATAGGATGATAATTAATAGGTCACGGAGCATGTAAATACCGTCGTGGGGGGGGGTAGGGCACCCCGCCCCGGGCCCTGAACGGGGGGGGGTTCGTTGCGCACCCACGCAACCCCCGGGGGGTTTTTTTAACATTTAATA
>CAZYME010000008.1:0-33732 GCA_964648115.1 uncultured Legionella sp. | reverse complement strand
CCGCGTGTTCTCTATGAAAACCTGTGAATTTTGGGGCGTGTGTTTGTTCCGCAACCGCCCGCAACGACGGTTGTTTTTATATAAATTTGCCTACCACGTGACCTGTTACGATGATAATTTGTAGCCAGGATGGAGGCGAAAGCTGTAATCCGGGATCTGAGGCACAGAAATCTCGGATTACGCTGCGCTTCATCTAGGCTACTGTACTTAATAGAGATCACACCATGCTAATTAAGCCACTCATAAATACATTGCTCCCGCTACCGTGCGAAGCGCCGGCATTATTACTCCCGTGGCTCACCCATCAAAACTCCCTAACCGAAAGGCTTCAAGAAAAAGCCGGAAAAACCCGTTTAGAAGTATTAGGCCAATGCTGGGAATTACCTGATTGGTGGGATAAACAGGTCTTACAAATAATTGATGAAACAGTTTTGCATCGCGAAATATTAATGTGGGCTTCAAAAAAGCCTTGCTGGTACGCCCGTACTATTATCCCCAAGACCACCTATGATGCTAGCAAAACTATTTTTGATCGTTTAAAAAATGAATCGTTAGGAGCATTAATTTTTAATGATGATAGGATAAAGCGCGTTTCATTAAGTCACTATCCAATCGATGAGCAAACCATAGAGTATCACTGGTTAACTGATATTATGCATAGTAAGACAAAACCATTGTGGGTACGTATATCTACATTTATTGTAACTGCAGCTCTTCCCACTCCCCCCTCTACTCCTGAGGATAACACCTATCCCTTCTGCCTCCTCGAAATTATGTTACCCGGTATCATGAGGTACCTAAATTGAAATGGCAGGCCTATCTTCGTTTAATGAGGTTCCATAAACCTATCGGCATTTTATTATTATGGTTTCCTACAGCTTGGGCATTATGGTTAGCTAATCAGGGAACTCCACCCCTCAGATTAATTCTGTACTTTTCGTTAGGCACTATTTTTATGAGAGCGGCAGGTTGTGTTGTGAATGACATTGCCGATCGCCATGTAGATAAGCATGTCGATCGGACGCGTATGCGTCCATTAACGACTGGAGAGGTGAGTCTGCCAGAGGCATTAGGGCTTTTTATGGTATTGCTTCTTGGGGCATTGCTTATCGTTATACAGTTACCTATAGTCTGTTTTTATTACGCCTTAGCGGCACTGTTTATAACGGTACTATACCCATTTTGTAAACGATTTTTTGAAGCCCCGCAATTAGTGTTAGGACTAGCATTTTCCATGGGGATTCCAATGGCATATGCTGCATCTGGTACCATGATAAATACGTCAATGATTCTGCTATTTTTGTTAAATTTTGCCTGGATAGTTTCTTACGACACCATGTACGCCATGGTAGACAGAGAAGATGACTTACGCATCGGTGTTAAATCAACAGCGGTACTTTTTGCGAGTTATGACAGCTTTATTATTTTATTATTACAAATATTTTTTCACTCGGTATGGCTTTTCATAGCGCTTTCGCAGCACTATTCAATTGGATTTTATATTTGTTGGTTTGTGGCTTTACCCATATTGATTTATCAGCAATGGCTTATTCGTAAATCTGATACAAAAGCATATTTTACCGCATTCACTAGTAACGTGGCGTACGGCTTATTGATGTGGTTTGCTTTGATATAGTGCAAACGTAATCCATTGTATATATTGATTTTTTTTGTAAAAAAAATACATCAATCAATCCATTGACGTGAACTCCCTGTTTAAAATAAATTCCTCTTAACATCTAAAATAAATAGTGCTACATTGTGTTTTCGTACTTAAATATAAAGGATGTTTATTATGCCTCTACCAACATTGTTTGGCTGTTGTACAAGGAACTTGGATACTAATGGTGATGGTAAAATAAGTCGTGATGAGATTGAAGTTGCGAGTAAAAAGGTTGTCGACTATACGAAAAATTTTTTAACGCTAGCTCTTTCATGCGCAACAGCGGTTGGTAAGGTCTGGCATGTAGATGTTTCGGAGTTTACTAATCTTGCCGGAACACTCAATGACAGTTTGGCTCTCGCACAGGATGTTTTAACAAAAATTAAAAATTTCCCTCGCTTACCTAAAAATTTAAGTGAGTTAAGAGGCATTTTGGATACTGATGGGAATGGTAGTGTTTCAACCCAGGAGGTCAATGATTTTTTAGTTAAAATACATGGTGCCTTTAAAGAAGCTGAAGATTATTGTCTCAAGCATAATCTCCCTGTTGATACAATAAGGGTATGTTCTAAAACCCTTGATCAAATGGTTAAAACGTTCCAGGTAATTAATGAAGCTACTGTCGCGGCTGAAGCAGCTAAAAAACAAGAAGCTAGCGCTGCCTCTTCCCCCTTGAGTCTCGTAAGTAACGCATAACTGTAGTTTCCTCTCCCATTGATGGGAGAGGATGCCCGACAGGGCAGGTGAGGGTAGATTTAATCACCCCTCATCGGCCCTGTCGGGCACCTTCTCCCCTCGCGGGGCGAAGGATATATATTGGGTATTGCCTCGGCGATTTTCAAACCTCTAACTTCAACAACTCATCAAGCAAGCTACTCGCACCTATTCGAAAGCAACTACTATCTAATTTCTGATCCAACATATATTGAGCTAATCGCATGTAATCAAAAGCTTGCTCTGTAGTTTTGACCCCACCAGAAACCTTAATACCACAACCCATCTGACTATCAACAATCGCAGCCAACATAGAAAAAACAGCAGAAATAGTCGCACCCGTAGCAGTTTTACCCGTGGATGTTTTCAGAAAATCACACCCCCGTTGGATAACTGAAGTACTAATCTCATAAATAATATCGCTAGAGGGTAGGGCGCCTGTTTCAAGAATCACTTTAAAAAGTAGGTTGTGTTGTTTACACAGTTGATATGCTTCCTGACAAGCAGCTAAGGCTCCAATTTTATCCCCTGATAAATACGCTTGATAAGGAAAAACATAATCAATTTCATCGACCTGCATTGTAGTCGCTATTTGCTCTATTGCACGTAAGACTTGTTCTTGAGGCTCCGCCCCGGTAGGGAAATTCACCACCGTAGCGCGTTTTATAGAAATTTCAGGTGAAACATAAGCTAGATGTTTTGGAAAAACACAAATTGCTGCAACTTCATGTTGATGAGACTTTTTCGCAAGGTGATGAATCTCATCAGAAGTTGCATCCGCGTTTAACAACGTTAAATCAATCAGAGGAATGACATCTTGCTCAGCAAGTGAGATTGTAGCAGCATTTATATCACCTAGGGTCTTGGCAAGCCTGTCATTTAAATTGAGAATCTTCATTTATCTGTGTCCTCCCCGCGAAGGCGGGGATCCATCTAGATTGTAGCACTGAGCCTTGTTGTAGATGGATTCCCGCCTTCGCGGGAATGACAGTTCTTTTAGCATTCTCTTTATAATCACGCTAATCCCGCAACAAACTGTTTGACCAATCGATTTAATTTTTCAGCAGCTTTTGATGCCATGGCAACGACTGCATCATGACTATGGCTAGTCTGTGCAAGGCCTGTAGCATAGTTTGTGATCGTAGCAATAACCGCAACTTTCATTCCACAGTGATTGGCTATCAACACTTCAGGAACCGTCGACATCCCAACAGCATCAGCCCCCATAATACGAAAAGCCCGAATCTCTGCGGCTGTTTCATAATTGGGTCCTAGAACCGAAAGGTAAACACCTTGGTTAAGCCCTATATCTTCGTTATAAGCAATCTTTAACAAACGCTCGCGCATCCCTTTGTCATAAGCATTGTCCAAGGGCAGGAAGCGGGGGCCAAACTCATCATCATTGGGGCCAACTAAAGGGTTACCGGGTTGCATGTTGATATGATCCGTGATCAACATAAGTTCCCCAGGACCAACATCTTCCCTCAAGGAGCCTGAAGCATTGGTTGCTAAAAAATATTTACAACCCAGTAATCGTAAAGTACGCACATAGGTTTTTACTATATCGTGATTAGACCCTTCATAACTGTGTGCACGGCCTTGCAAGCAAACCACACCAACGCCAGATAAATGACCCAAAACAATATTTCCCCCATGACCATGCACGGTTACTTTAGGAAACCCAGGCAACTCTTCATAGCTAATTGAAACCGCATCATCTAGCTGCTCAGCAAAGCTGCCAAGCCCAGATCCAAGTACGATCCCAATAGTAGGTTGGAAGGAGGGCAAGCGTTCTTTAATGATCGCGGCTGCAATATGCGCTGGTGTGTTTGTCATAGGTCTATCCAATAGAAATTTTGGAAGTGCATGATACTCTTTTTCTACCTCATTTTGCCACAACTAAGATAAGGCAACAGCAATTCCCGCCGTAAAACCAATGATCAGCTGGATCGCCCTCTACCATTGATGGGAGAGGGTGCCTGACAGGGCTGGTGAGGCTAGATTAAATTGTAATGTTTTGATCTGCTCTCATCCGCCCTGTCGGGCACCTTCTCCCGATATCGGGAGAAGGAACGCCACTACCAGCCTCAGTTTTTGAGCGGGAATTGCTGATAAGGCACCAGCGATTCCTGCTTAAATATAGTGAATTAAAATGTGAGTTATGTCGGAGCCGGTTAAAGCTTCATACTATAGAGCTCATCATCAATATTTATCGAATTAGCAATTTGTTCATACACCCTGAGTTTCCTAGCATCGATATTGTTACACATCACTACAGGGGTTTTATCACTGGATTTAGTTTTAACACATGCGTTTATTGCGCCTGTAGCTTCTAGCAGCTCTACAATTTTTAAGGCCATGTTTAGTGATTTGATTTCAAGCCAGGCATTACAGGTTTTTACATTAACCCCCCACCCTTGAAGCCCAGAGTGCTTTTCTAAGAAATTTTTGATGGTTTCCCTATCAGAGCTTGTCATAGGTGCGTGTAGTGCTGCTGGTAAAGACGAAGCTATGCTTGGTGAAGGCTTATCCCGATTTTTTAAACGCGTTGTGTCTTCTTGTACCCATTTTTGAACATCATTGTTAACGGCCTCATTCGCAGCATTTTTATAGATTATAGGTTTGCCTGCGAGGTAATGAGCAGGGGCTATTTGAATGTCGATAACTACATCATGATTCAGCAAAAGTTGATAAAATGGGATATTGGGCTCCTTATCCTTTATTGCAAGAAAATCATGAGCAAGATAAATTTTATTGGCAAAATTATCCACCAATAAAGCCTCTTTTCCCCATGATTTTATTTCACGAGGTTCAAAGCCAGGCTGAAGACCTATGATTAATAAACGATGATCATTCAAATAAACGGCATCTACAGAAAGATGACGGTATTTACCCTTAAGAAACCCAATCCCATAATCGGAGAGCATACCGCAATTACCATAGCGTATTTTTTCTGATAAATCCGCCATCGTCGAAATTCGACGCTTGCCGTCTACTTCTCCACCAAACTGCTTTAAATTTTCCAAATATAGTTGAAGTTGAGTGCGTGAAAGAGATAATTCTTTTACTCGATCTACTCGATTAATAGCGCCCATGGGAAAACGCTGATTCACCGCGTCAATGACTTCTTTTGCATAGCAATAATTGGGGTTTTTGGTGATATCTACCTCTATAGCAATGGTTGACCATTGGGAGACAACTTTTATGACAAGCTCCAAACGATCTTGTGGAAACGTCAGAAGAAATTTCTTTGGGCTATCCGTGGTCTCTATCGTAATATCACCTTGAGATTGAAGATAAGCACATTGCTCTTCGGTGCTCTCACTCAATGTGACTAGTTTGCGATCAATACCTAGTTTGGCGCGAACAGGGGCTTTTAATACATCAGAATCAATTCTAACTCTCATGTTTTTAGTAATTGCTGTTTTTTCATCAATAGTTCCACCAAGCATGAGAATAAGCCTGATTTTTTCATCACTTGATTCAGGAATCGTAAAGTTAGGTTTTGGCATAGAGGTCACTGTAGTGAGTAAAAGTCAGACTATAATATACCACACAACGATCAACAAGGTTAATTTAAGCGCATTTGGGGTGTGAATTGTTAGGGCGTGCGCGGCATCACAGCAAGAGGATTATCACACGTTTACTATTTCCTAAATCAACCCACACTGGGGCGTGTTTACAATTCACCTTAAGTTTTCTTGACAACGGAAGGCCTACTTCCTGCGGCTTGTCCGCAGGATCCGGTGTTACGAAGACCATACGTCTCCGAATAACTGGACGCCGCGGACAAGCCGCGGCCCGTAGGCGCGTGGGTGAATTGTAAACACGCCCTATTGAAATAGTGCTTTATTTTATTTCTTAGAGCCGAACGTAAGCTTAAATGCCATGGGCAGTAATTCATCTATGCTCATGGTTTTTAAAACAGTTTGTTGGTTGCATAGATGAACAAGAGTTTGTGGGGTGGAAAACTCGTTGATACATTGCCGGCAAGCGCCACAGGGCGCGCATAGGGCGTTATCACCTGCCATGAGTACTATACTTTTAATTTGGCGTTTTCCAGCGGCAATCATTTGGCAGATTGCTGAGGTTTCAGCGCAGATGGTGAGTCCATAGGAGCTGTTTTCAACGTTGACGCCAGTAAATAAACTATCATCTTCACTGCTAATACAAGCGGCTACTGTATAGTTGGAGTAGGGTGAGTAGGCGTATTGCAAGCTATGATTTGCTTTTTTTATCATTAATTTGGTAATTTCATCCATTTGAAATATTCCTGGATATGCGTTTGGGCCTAAACTATACGCATAATTTTATTGATGCGCAAAATCATAAAATGGGAAGACTCCACTCCCCGGTTGCCGCTATCGCGTATAGGCGTCAACTTAAGGAAAGTGTAACTGCTCACTCACTTCGTTGCGGGACGACGTGTTACTTTGGAGATTAAGGAAAGGCTCGTCCTCACGAACCGCCGGCCGGAATAAGGGTTCTGAATGAGCTGTTTCAGTTACAGTGTTTTCCAAAGCACCAGGGGATAATGGGACCTCTAATTGCCCTGCTATTGCCACATATGTCTGAGGGATCACCTCACTATCAGGCGGAAAAACTCCAAAAAAGCATTTTCCCCAATAATAAGCAGCTGGGGCCATTAAACCCACACCAATTATTCCTGCTGTGATGGTAACGCCAAGTGTCGCAATGGGGAGGAAAAATATGATAGTAGCAGCTAGGCTAGTCAGGACACTGGTACAAGTTGCTAACAAGGAATAACGAAAATATAGCGCTTGTTTTACACTAGAAAACAAAGGGTCTTGTGTAGGAGGTTTTGCTTTTTTGTGATATTCGCCAATAGACCACAATATATTGCTAATGTTGTAAATCCATGCGGCGGGAATGATAAGTGCGGGGGTTATTAAACAAAAAGCAGTTGCTAGTGTACCAAGTAGAGCTGCTGCTTGTGTTTGTTCTTTAAATTCAGCAAAACCGTACCATGCTTCTCGTTTACGATGGTGATCATGGTAAAAAAATGCGGTTGTGTACCAGACCATGTAACCAATTAGATATGCGGATAATGAGACAATATTAAGAATGGATGAGAGCATAACAATAGGGATTAGTTTTAATCTTGCGGTAAAAAAGCCAGCAATGAAAAATTTTCCACTAATGCTATCGAGGATTTTTACGTGTTTTTTCAAGTTATATAGTTCCCTGCTATTTCTTGACTAGGGTTTGTTGACAATTACCCTATAACCCATGCTAAGCCTACCTGCCGTGGTTCATCCGCGGCATCCATGGATCCCGTGGACAAGCCGTGGGACGTCGGGGTAGAGTACCCAAATCAAAAAAATCTTTCGATCACCCCTCATCCGCCCTGTCGGGCACCTTCTCACCTCGAGGGGAGAAGGAAGCACGATTGTTTTTTCGAGTGTTGCCTACTTCCTTTTTAGCCGGTGGGGAGGAAGACGTTACTGATTTTTGGGGCAAAATAATCCGTACCAACAAACCACCATCCTTACGATTTGTAGCTTGAATTTTACCATGATGCAACTGAATCGCTTTTTTTGCTATAGCTAATCCTAAACCATACCCTCCGGTTTTTTTCTGTCGGGCTGTATCTACACGATAAAAAGGGTTAAATATTTTTGATAATTGATCTTCTGGCACACCCGGACCGTTATCTTCTATGTCTACGAATACGCTATTTTTTCGAGCTCCCTGATATAAGGAAATGGTAACAACTTGATCTGAGGGCGAATACCGTAATGCGTTGCGAAGAATATTTTCAATGGCGCGGTGCACTAGCCGCTCGTCTAACATGAGTTGCAGAGGTTGAATGATGCCAGTAATAACGCGTGGAGTACTTTCAGAAAACTCGTAATTCGCGTCACTAATAATATGTCCGAGTAATGCTGGTAAATTAACCATGGATTTTTTTATCGTGTTGGTTGATTTATCCAGGCGAGCAAAATCAAGGATTTCACCAATCAATGTGTTTAACCTTAAACATTCAGCTTCAATTCGGTCAAATTCACTTTCTGCTAAATGGTTGCTCTTTTTTCGCCCTAATTCTACGGCAATTTGCAACCGCGTAAGTGGGGAGCGTAATTCGTGCGAGATGTCTTGCAACAAGCGCTCTTTGGAGTGAATTAAGGTTTCCAGCTGTTCAGCCATACTATTAAACTCATGGCTTAGCTCTGCTATCTCATCTTTGTGGTGCCCCACAAAATGGCCTACTCGGGTATTTAATTTACCTGTAGCAAGCGATTTCGCTGCCAAGCGCAATGTTCTGAGGGGTTGGGTTAGATAGATTGATAGTAGATAACAGATGAGTCCGCTAATAAAAAAAGCTACCAATAAACGGGCGGTCAATCCTGCCCAAGGAATTTCTCCAACCTGAGATAATGGGTTTTCGCTGACTGCAGCTAGTCGGTAAGCGCTACCTGAAGTTGAGAGTATTTCGTGGCTTACAATTAGATTGCCCGATTTGAAGATCCCACTGTCTAACTTCCCATGCACAAGATTTGCTGATATATCTTTTACCAAATCAGGGATTTTTTGGTTACCAATAATCTCACCTGTGTTTGTTAGTAGAAACAGATTCATTTGTTTGCTTAAACCAGTTTTTTCTAACCATTTGGTGAGCGCAGCGTGTTGACCTGCTTCAAATGTGACTACCGCGGCATTTGCATAGCTATCCATGAAAGCGCGTTCTTGAGCGGGGATAGAGGATTTTCGCGCTATTTCGCTGGTAAACCAGGCGGTAGTTACAATAATGAGAGCGGTTGCAAGCCAGAAGGAGATGAAAATTTTCCAATACAAACTACGCATTGAATAAATAACCAAAGCCCCGGACTGTTTTTATCAATGTTTCACCGGAAGGATTATCACCCAGCTTATTACGTAAGTTACTGATGTGTACATCAATACTGCGGTCATAGGCAGTAAATTTACGACCCAGTGCGTATTCAGTCAGTTCTTCCTTAGAAAAAGCTTGTCCTGGCGATTTAATGAGCATTTCAAGAATATTAAACTCGGCATTGGTCAACTCTAATTCTTCGCCACGAAGCGTAGCCAGCCGTTTAGCGCAATCTACAACAACATTGTGCTGTTCAATGACGGGTTTGTGTACCGGGGTTTTTTGTGAGCGCCTTAAAATTGCTCGCAACCTTGCTAATAGTTCTCGTGGATTGCAGGGCTTCGGTAAATAATCATCAGCTCCAATTTCAAGCCCTACAATGCGGTCAATATCGTCACCACGTGCAGTGAGCATAAGTACAGGCGTATCTAAATGCTCGCGAATGGCCTTCAGTACTTCAAAACCGTTGAGTTTAGGGAGCATCACATCAAGAATAATGGCATCAAAGGATTGGTTTAGTGCTTTTTTTATTCCACTTTCGCCATCGTGGACACAGCTAAGCTCAAACCCTTCCGGCTCTAAGTACTGCACGAGAAGATCGGTGAGCTCAGTGTCATCATCGATTATCAAGATATTGCAGGTCATTCCACGGGATTCCTATTTTGTGGCCGTAGGTCAAAACACTCTAGCAATTTAATGCGCATGGCATCAGCGTTAATAACCTTAAATTCAAATTGATCAATAACTATGGTTTCGCCGCGCTTGGGTAAATAGCCAAAATTTGTCATTACAATACCACCAATCGTATCATAGGACTCGTCACTAAAGTTAGTTTGCAATTGTTCGTTGAATTCATCAATAGGTGTATGCGCTTTTATAATATAATGCGCGTCACCATGTGCCTTAATATAAGCTTCTTCATCAATATCAAACTCGTCTTCAATGTCACCAATAATTTGCTCAATAATGTCTTCAAGTGTTACAAACCCACTTACCTCACCATATTCGTCAACAACAATAGCCATGTGGTTACGGTTAGAACGAAATTCGCTGAGGAGAATATCAAGGCGCTTGCTTTCGGGAACATAAGTTGCTTGACGAACAATGTCCTGTAAATCAAATTCGACATCTTCTTCTGCCTGGAAACGCAGTAGGTCTTTTGCGTGTAAAACACCAATGACATCATTTTTATTATCAGTGACTGGGAATCGAGAATGCCCTGACTGGGTAACTATCTTGATAACTTCACCGAGTTCAGCATCTTCTGAGACACACGCCATTTGTTTTTTAGGCAGCATGATGTCTCTGACTTTCATTTGGGAAAATAAGATAACCCCTTCAATCATCGCAAGCGTTTCTGCGTCAATGAGTGCACGATTTTGTGCGTCGCGTAACAGGGTAATTAATTGCTCTTTACTTTGTGGCTCAATCTGTAAAAACTGTTTTAACCGCATGAGCCAGGAGCTGGCATCGTCTTCTCTTTTCAATCTAGTCGGCCTCTGTTTCGTAGGGGTTATCAAAACCAAATTCCGCAAGCAATTGAATCTCAACAGCTTGCATCTCTACTGTATCGTCATCCTTAATATGATCATAGCCTAATAAATGCAGTACGCCATGCGTGACAATATGTGCCCAGTGAGCGGCTAAAGGTTTTTCTTGCTCCAGGCTTTCTTGTTTTAAAACCGCTGGACATATAATGACATCACCTAGTAAGGGGTATTCGAGCTCGATATTTGCAGGATGAGTGGCAGGGAAGGCTAATACATTGGTTGGCTGGTTTTTTTTGCGGTATAAGTGGTTGAGGCTGGTAATTTCTTCAATGTT
Source organism: uncultured Legionella sp. (assembly GCA_964648115.1). Lineage (GTDB taxonomy): Bacteria > Pseudomonadota > Gammaproteobacteria > Legionellales > Legionellaceae > CAZYME01. The sequence goes on along the minus strand of CAZYME010000008.1, from coordinate 22,678 downwards.
TACAAAGCGTAAGGTTAGTTCGGCTGTGTCACGGTGTAACAAGAGCGATGAGGTTACCCAATGACGAAGTGTTTCGTCTGTAACGGGAAGCGCTTCGTCATTGGCGTGTTGAATATCAATGTGGTAACTCACTGACTATGTGCTCCGAGAATCCATTGAATTTGGTTTTTTAAATCGATTGAAATTTCGGATAGCTCTTCAATATTTTCATCTTCATACACGTTATTATCAGCATTTTGTAATTTATGGTGAGCTATAACGTGGTCACGTTGATGGTGCAGCCAAGCAATTTGTGGTGCAAATAGATGCAGCATTGATTCAACCCATTGGTCAAGCACTTGCCAATGAGGGTCATTTGTTAACGTCATTTTGAATCGGTTTATAAATGTGGGGCTATGTTCTGCGTCATACCAAACTTCAGAAGTTACCCAACGATTTACAGTAAATAAACGAATAGGTTGGCCGTATCGATCCATTGCGATAGCAATTAGATGTGTCATGGGGTTGTCAATGTATTTATCCCAATCCGCTAATGGTGTTGGTTTACACTTTTTCGGGATATGTTTATAGCGTAAAAAACAATGAAAATGCCCGTGCTCTTGGCGGTCGGTATTCTCTCGATGGCAATGGTAAAAATACTGTGCGCCAGTTTGATGATCAATACGATCACCTTTTGGGTAGTGATTCATACGTGTATGTCGGCGCGTTTTTTGCAACGTATAATGCAGAATGTTTTTGCCCGTATTGGTCGTCATCTGCTGCTGTGTGGTTAACACTTGTTCAGCGTAGCCCAGCATTTTTGATTTTCGCCACGGTGTTAATGTAGGTAAACTAAATATAGAGTCTGTTAGCATAAATAATTCAAGATTTTTTTAACTACAAGACTCACTAGCAGGGACATACCCTGCTAGTGAATTGGTAACATTTATCTTTGAAAGATAAATGAGATAGCAATTAGCTACCGCTGCAACCATTGCAGCCACCACAAGAACCAGCACAACCTTTGCAGCCTTTGCAACCTTTACAGCCTTTGCAACCAGTACAGCCTTTGCAACCAGTACAACCAGTGCAGCCTTTGCAAGATGTAACTTGTGCAGCACTTGAATCAGCAGCAAAAGCAACAGGTACGATTGCAGCAGCTGATAATGTTGTCAATAACGCAGCAACAGCTAATGAACTTTTTTTCATGATAACCTTCCTTGAAAATTAGAAATTAAAGAGACCAATATTAAGTACTACGCAGGACATCTTAGCAAAACACCTGGATGTCTCATAGAGTATATGTGGAAAATTTAAAAAAAAAACACGCTTGGTCATTTCATGAACCGGAGTCACCGCTCCGGCTTTAAGCTCTGTTTTTAAGCATGCCGACTTAATATTCCCTTAATGATTTTATATTAGACTAAAAGGGCTATTATTTATGAGATCTGCAAATGGCTTTCACCGCTGCATTGTTAGGCACCGATACAGTATTTACCCCCCAGGAAACCGTAGATTATGATCGGGGTGAATCATTAAGTATTGCTAGCTCACTAATTGAGGGTGGAGAGTGCACGCATACATCACCTGAGCCCTATATTGGGAGATCAATTCATGTGATTGAGGGCCCAGATACATTGGGTACCGCTGTTCATGATAGAATTTCGCGCGCTGTTTTAAGCATTTTACATGCCTTAGCGCGTGGTGAAACACAGATTAATATTATGGCGTTTAGCCGGGGGGCTGTTGAAGCTATCCTTGTTGCACATGAGCTTGAGCGAATAGTGAACTTATTCAAGCAACGGCCATTTCATCATGCTGGTATTACCAATAGTACAAATCCAGCCACCGAAGCGCAGATGAGAGGAGGCGCGTTAGGGGCGGCTTTTAATGCGCTCATTCAACAACTTCAGAGCAATCCTGATGATTTTGTAGGTAGTCTTTCCGACGTTAAATTGGCGATTTTTAACATCGATCCTGTTCCTGGTGGTCGTTGGATGGGCGCGCCCACCCGGTGGGTCGACGATCGATTTTATCATGTTCCCAGCATTGTTTCTGAGTATACCCAATATGTTTATGAGAATGAGAGCTCGCGTTCGTTTAAGGCGATTATTCCTAAGCCAGTTGATCCTTCTCAGACAATATATCATCTTCACACAATCCCAGGGCATCATGGGACCGGATCGGGTAATTTTTTAAATCAGTCTAGGCAGGTTAATGACGCCTGGGGTGAAGATAAGACATCGCATGTACAAGAAATTATTTTAATAAACATAATTGAATTTCTAAGAAGACATGGTCACGATGATTTTAAAACAAAAGACCGCGTGACTATTAATCACAAATTAGAAGCACTTCTCTATGGGGATGAAGGTTCGACGTTACTAGATGCCAGAGAGCTAGCACAAAAAAAACTGCTTTGTTATGCAGCAGTTGCCGAAAACAAAAAATCATATCAATTATTAAGCAAGCATACTTTTGTCACTGGGCATGAACAGACTGCGGAGGGATTGATAGATACCGCAGCAGCTTGGGTTGGGTATAAACCAGGTTTTGTGGTAGAAGATCGTTTAGTCCATTATCATCGACACTCTTCAGTAAATACATTTTTGCGTCAAGTCATTCCTACACAGCATGTTGGATATGTTAACGCGGAGCATGCTCATCTAGCTTTCCAGCAAATCTATGATCATTTTGAGATAACAGATATCGGTGCTTCCCCTGTTATGAAGGTTGGACGTGTGCTTTCTGGTTTGCGAGCGATTTGTGATTATGAAAAAACCACTAGTCCTACCGGGTCACCAGTGCCTGGCGATACCGTGGATTTTGGGCGGCTACCTGTAAATGGTAGGATTAGTCATTTACTTAAGATTTCTCAGCTTGATACGGGGTTATTTCCTCGTTTTGCAGCGTTTTTTATTGAGGAAGTGGCACACGGATATTTGAATGGTCAAATGGGGATTGCTGAAAAAGCGCAGATGGTTAGAGTAATAATAGAAGGTATGTCTGCCTTTCAAGGACTTGAATCTGAATTCACCAGGAATATTTATCAAAGTTTAGAGCAAAGCTTACATCTTGCCTTGTCAAAAAAGAGCGACATTTTTTTTCAGGAACTCAACAGGATTGATCAAGATTTGTCTATCAATATTCCTCATGTTGAACAGGGGTTATTGGGTGACTTATCGAATATGCTAAAGGCCTCGCCTCTAGATCTAGTAATAAACCATAAAATTGAATGCTTTATTCAGGAGCTTGCTCGCGATGTTCGTTTGGCTACGCCAAGAGAGTATCTTGAAAAAATCAACCAGTTTTATTCTAACTTGCTTGATGATCCACAAGAATACCAAGAGAAAAGTAAATTATTAAACCTGCTTAAAACAGCAGGAGACACTATTCTTCGTGGGCTTGATCCTTCTCGTGTTTTGCGTGAAGCAATGATGCTTTATGATGATTTTGATCGGCATTTGGAATCCTTAGATGCATTTAATAAAGCAAAATTAACTCGCATTAAACTGTTGCCCCACTTTTCAAGAAAAGCGGTTTTACTGAGCTCGATTGCTATTTATAGTTATCAACATCATATTGAGGCAGGGGAGCTTTATAACAGAGATGCTCCTTGCATTAGGGAGATGGAGCCTTATTTAAGGTTATTGAAAGAACAAGATCCGATTTATCGTGCACTCCAAGACTCAGCTCAGCAAAATGGTGTTTTAACAGCGGCACAAACGGTGCTTGAGGAAGAGCGTCGAATCTTAGCCTATAATACCGAGCGATTGGCCCAGCAAAATAGAGAGTTAATAATGGCACAAGCTGCGCTTGAAAATGAGCATCGCACCTTAGCCCAGAATGCCGAGCGGTTGACTCATCAAAATGGAGAATTAGCAGCGGCACAAGTTTTACTTGAGGAAGAGCGTCGAATCTTAGCGCAGGATACCGAAAGGCTAACACAGCAAAATGAAGAGTTAATAGCAGTACAAGCCGCACTTAAGGCACAGCGTCAGCAAGATAATGCTCCTAAAGAAGCCCAATGTTTGGACTTAATTACTGACAAATTACTCCCATTAACTACTCGTTACTTAGCGCATTTAAGAGCTCAAGCTCCAGGACCTGAAAATAATGCTAAGATTGGTATCCTTGATGCTGTTAAAACAAGTTTGGAGTTAGCTCTTCAGCCCGCTGACCTAGAAAATCCCAGAAGAAATCAGGATTGTGTTATCAACTTTTATACAGCTCTTGATGCCAGCAATCAGGATATCACACTGCATCAGGATCCGGCTTGGAAACGTTATGTTCTTAATGTAGTTATTGCTCTTAGTATTGTTATTACAGGTTTTCTGCCTGGATTAGCTGTACTTGGAATTGTTTCGATGAGAACAGGAAAATCTCCTAAATTTTGGCAATCGGAAGGACAAACGTTTTTTGAGTCTTGCCAACAAGAAAAGCCTTCTCCTTTTAGGTGACAGTTAAAATCATTACGATCAGGATAAGAGGAGTGATGACACGGCCTACAAGGTATGCTATTTTTGTCCACTATGATTGACCTCCATTGTCACAGCCATTTTTCAGACGGGGAGCTTAGCCCTAGTGCTTTGTTAAATAAGGCTATCGATTCTCACGTTCGAGTACTGGCCTTAACTGATCACGACACGATAGCTGGGCTTATGCCTTTGCGTGAGGCTGCGCGTGACAGTGGCGTTACTATTATTAATGGAATTGAGCTTAGTGTCCGCTGGAAAAAATATGATATTCATATTCTTGGTTTAAACATCAATCCAGCAGATGAAGGCATGTCCGCTTTGGTTGCTAGTCAGAGCCAGGCCCGTATAGATCGTGCGCTGAAAATCTCTGAGTGCTTGGAGGGATGCGGCATCCAAGATGCCTATCAAAAAGCAAGTGAAATTGCCGGACATGAGCGCGTTGGTCGACCTCATTTTGCTCAAGTGCTAATCAATGAAGGTGTGGTCCGTGACATGAAAAGCGCATTTAAGCGGTTTTTAGGGCAGGGGAAAAGTGCTTATGTGCCCACTGCTTGGGTAAGCATTGAAGATGCAGTTGCGGTGATTGTGCAGGCTGGAGGTCAGGCTGTTATTGCACACCCATTAAAGTATGCATTGACGCGTTCAAAGCTGCATGCGTTAATTGAGGTTTTTAAAGAGGCTGGTGGCACTGGAATAGAAGTGGTTTCGGGTGACATCACGGTAACACACTCAATGGAGTTAGCTGGACTTTGTATTCGGTTTGAACTTTTGGCTTCAACAGGGTCAGATTATCATGGTGATACTTTATCGCGAGTTGCTCTTGGACAACAGCGTGCATTGCCAGTAAACTGTACACCAATCTGGCATCAATGGAACATCTAAAGGACTTAGTAAACTATGGGTCAGTTTTTCGCGATTCACCCGGATAACCCGCAGGCGCGCTTGTTACGCCAGGCTGCTACCATCGTTGAAGATGGAGGGTTAATTGTTTATCCAACGGATTCTGGGTACGCCTTAGGATGTGCACTTGGTAATAAATCGGCATTGGAGCGTATACGCTCTTTGCGACAATTAGGTAAAAATCATAATATGACGCTGGTTTGTTATGATTTATCCCAACTAAGTACCTACGCTCGGGTAAGTAATCCTATTTTTCGATTATTAAAAGCATTTACTCCAGGTTCGTATACATTTATTTTAAACGCCACCAATGAAGTGCCCCGTTTAATGCTGCATCCCAAACGTAAAACCCTTGGATTGAGAGTACCAGAAAATACCATTGCGCTATCTCTTTTAGAATGTTTAGACGCCCCCATCATGAGCTCAACGTTAATTTTGCCTGGCGCAACAGCCCCATTGGGTGAGCCGGAAGCCATTAAAGATTTATTAGGCAATCAGATTGATCTGGTTATTGATGGCGGTAACTGTGGACCGCAGCCTACAACTGTGATTGATTTGACGGGGGAGTACCCTGTAATTGTACGCGAAGGGAAAGGGGACCCGGAACCTTTTAGATAGCAATATTACGTACTAATCTAAAGGTTTGTCATTCCCGCAATTTACCCCCTCTCCCTAACCCTCGCCCCTTGGGGGAGAGGGTTAGGGACACTGTCATTAAGTTAAGAGATTTTTGTCATTCCCGCGAAGGCGGGAATCCATCCCTGACTTGGGCTAGGAGCCATTGGAGAAATGGATCCCCGCCTTCGCGGGGACGGCAGTCTTTCGTTAACTTAATGGCAGTAAGGGTTAGGGAGAGGGGGTAAGCCGCGGGACGTAGTGTTTTATTAAAAATGAATTATATAAAATTAGAGGATTTTGATGTCATCGTTTAGTACTAATAAGCGGGTTGTTTCAGGCATGCGTGTCAGTGGTGGGTTGCACCTTGGCCATTACCACGGTGTGTTGAAAAACTGGCTTAAGTTACAGCATCAGTATGATTGTTACTTTTTTGCTGCTGATTGGCATGGTTTAACAACCCGTTATGATGAGCCGGGTATACTCGAGCAATTGATATGGGACATGGTAATTGACTGGTTGGCCTGCGGGATCAACCCCAGTTTGTCTCGTATTTTTCTTCAATCCTGGGTGCCAGAACATGCTGAGTTGCATTTACTGCTTTCGATGATAACCCCTTTAGGTTGGCTTGAGCGTGTGCCCACCTATAAAGATCAGCAAGAAAAACTACGCGATAAAGACTTGTCGACCTATGGTTTCTTAGGCTATCCGTTGTTACAAAGTGCAGATGTGCTACTTTATAAAGCTGATTTTGTGCCTGTAGGTGAGGATCAAGTTGCCCATATTGAGCTCATACGTGAAGTTGCTCGCCGGTTTAATTACCTTTATGGCCGTGAGCCCAATTTTGAAGCTCTAGCCCTAGAAGCCATAAAAAAAATGGGCAAGAAAAATGGGAAGTTATATTCCGATTTGCGTAAAGAATTTCAACAAGATGGTCACCACGAGTCATTAAATACTGCGCGAGCATTGCTTGCTAATCAGCATAATTTATCTATCGGCGATAAAGAGCGTTTACTTGGGTATTTGGATGGTGCTGGGAAGATCATTTTAACTGAACCCCAAGCCATGCTAACCGAGCATGCTAAAATGCCGGGTATTGATGGGCAAAAAATGTCAAAGTCATATGGTAATACGATTAACTTGCGAGAAGAGCCTGAGCAGGTTGAAAAGAAAATTATGACCATGCCTACCGATCCTGCACGAGTAAAGCGAACGGATCCAGGTGAACCAGAGAAATGCCCAGTTTGGCAATTCCATAAAATTTATTCTGACGAATCGACTAAGAAATGGGTACAAGAAGGCTGCCGGTCTGCAGGAATTGGGTGTGTTGACTGCAAGCGCCCCGTGATCGAGGCGATAAATAAAGAGCTAGTTCCTATCCAAGCATCTATTAAAGAATACCAAGCCGATCTTAGCTCTGTGAAGCGTATCGTCGCAGAGGGGAGCGAGCAAGCTAGAGAAGAAGCCAACAAGACTTTAGATGATGTACGAGAAGTGATGGGTTTGGATTATTGATAATGACTGAGTTGACACGGGTGCCGCCCGTATTAGCTGTTGTTGCAGGCCAACCCCTGACAGAATTGCCAACCGATTTATTTATCCCCCCAGACGCATTGGAAGTTTTACTGGACTCTTTTACGGGTCCACTGGATCTGCTTTTGTATCTCATTCGTCAGCAGAATATTGATATCTTAGATATTCCGATGGCTATAATCACACAGCAATACATGCAATATATTGAACTCCTGGAAGAGCGGCGGATGGAGCTAGCTGCTGACTATTTGGTCATGGCGGCGTTACTGGCAGAAATTAAATCAAAATTATTATTACCGCCTGTTGTTTCGTTGCAAGATCAGATTGAAGAAGACCCTCGTATGGAATTGGTGAGGCGGTTACAGGCGTATGAGCATTTTAAAGAAGTGGCATTGCTCATGGATAAACTACCTAGGTTCGAGCGGGATGTGTTTCAGGTTCAAGTCAATACAGAAAATGTAACCCTAACAAAACCTCAGCCTGACATCAGTTTATCTGCATTGGTGGCTATCATGGACAGCTTGTTGCAGCGTCAGCAGAGTTTCACTCGTCATCATATTACTAGAGAGCGCTTATCAGTACGTGAACGTATGACGATCATTTTGCATCGTTTGCAACGCGAAAAACTAATTGAGTTTACGCAATTATTGAATCACGATGAGGGACGCATGGGTTTGGTGGTAACGTTGTTAGCGACATTGGAGTTGGCTAAGCAATCACTGGTAATCGTTACTCAAACAGCAGTTTTTTCACCCATTCATCTACAGGTAAGTTAAAATGGATGATCAAGAGGTTAAGTTAATTGTGGAAGCGCTTTTAATGAGTAGCGCAGGCTCTTTGCCTTTGAAAAAAATATCAGCGGCTTTTGAAGACTGGCAAGTCCCCACACAAGAGCAATTACAAAGCGCTCTGGATGCGCTGGCTAACGATTATGAAGGGCGTGCAATCGAACTAAAATGCCTTGCAGGAGGGTATTGTTTTCAAACAAAAGAGCGTTACAGTCCATGGATTGCTCGTTTATTGACTGAAAAACAGGCAAAATACTCTAATGCGTTTTTAGAGGTGTTGGCAATTATTGCTTATAAGCAGCCGGTGACGCGGGCTGATATAGAAGAGATCCGTGGTGTGGCTGTTAGCAGCACCATGTTAAAAACGTTACTTGAACGGGAATGGGTGCGTATTGCAGGTTATCGGGATGTCCCTGGAAAGCCTGCTGTGTATACAACAACGAAGGCGTTTCTGGATTATTTTAATTTAGCGACGCTTAATGATTTACCTCAGAGTGTAATAAATAATGAGCAGTGAACGTTTACAGAAGATATTAAGCCAAGCGGGATTTGGTTCCAGAAGAGAAATTGAGCGCTGGATTGAAGAGGGCTTGATCAAGGTTAATGGGGCAGTTGCCAAGTTAGGTGATGGCGCTACGGCTGATGATAAAATTAGCGTAAGAGGGCGGGTGATTGATAATCCACTTAAAATTGATTCCAAAACACGAATTTTGCTTTATCACAAACCTATCGGTGAAATTTCTAGCAGGAATGATCCTAAGTTTACAAAAACAGTTTTTGATAATTTGCCGCATTTGAAGCAGGGGCGATGGGTTCAGGTCGGTAGGTTAGATTTGAATACTTCTGGACTGTTGATTTTCACGAATAATGGCGAGTTAGCAAATCGTTTGATGCATCCTAAATATGAGTTAGAGCGCGAATACGCTGTGCGGGTATATGGGCAGGTTAGCCAGGATATGATAAAAGCATTGTTGAAAGGTGTTGAGTTAGACGATGGGATCGCAAAATTTAAGCGCGTAGAATACCGGGGCGGTGAGGGCACAAATGGTTGGTACCACGTTGTTTTAAGTGAGGGCCGAAATCGTGAAGTGCGGCGTTTATGGGAGTCCCAAGGTTTAGAGGTAAGCCGTTTAATCCGCGTTCGTTATGGTAAGTTACATATGCCACGTTCTCTTGATAGAGGAAGCTTTGTTGAGATGTCTCCTAAAGAGGTAGAGACGTTTTTAGCAAATTTATAGAGTAGGAACATAAATGTAGCCCGTATGGAGCGAAGCGGAATGAGGGAGTAGTAGGTTGGGTCATTGACCCAACGATTCACTAATGCCACAGAAATGAAAAGCTTTTTGTTGGGTCAAATGACCCAACCTACCTGCTGTTATATTCGCCATTTTGACTTTTATGTCTTAAAATACTCCACTTTATTAATTTATTTAACAGAAGTCAAAGACCTAGACTTTATTGCATTCAGAGAGAGACAATGAGAAAAAAACAACGCCTACCGGAAATCCCAGTCACTACTCGGGTTGAAAAATTTAGCCATGATGGGCGAGGTATTGCTCGAATTGAAGGCAAGACTACGTTTATTCAAAACGCACTGCCAGATGAAACCGTTACCTTTCAATATATACGAAAGAAGCGTGACTTTGATGAAGGAAGGGTGCTTTCAGTTATTGACCCTTCTCCTCACCGGGTTGAGCCTCGTTGCCCGCATTACACACTTTGCGGAGGTTGTTCGTTACAGCATCTTGAAGAATCGGCGCAAATTCATGAAAAACAGGCTTTGTTGCTGGATTTACTAGAGCGTATTGGGCGCGTTCAACCGGAAACCGTTTTAGCCCCGCTCACAAGCGAGCTTTGGCATTATCGTAATAAAGCGCGTTTAAGTGTGCGGTATGTTGAAAAAAAACAAATGGCCTTGGTGGGGTTCAGAGAGAAGAACAATCCACGTTATATTACTGAAATAGAGCAATGCCCAGTATTAAATAAGCGTGTTGATGCAGAAATTGTTAATCTACGACACATGTTAGATAGTTTCGACGCACCACATTGTATCGCGCAAATTGAAGTAGCTGCTGGTGACGAAGATATTGCATTGATCTTTCGAAATTTAGAGACACTGAGCACGCAGGATGAAGAAAAACTCAAGGAATTTGCGGATGCCACGGGTTTTCGAATTTTCTTACAACCCGGCGGCCCAAGCAGTGTGTTTTTATTTTACCCACAAGTAATAGCTCACGTTTCCCCAAACACGACGTCACGCGGCTTGACCGCGGGATCCAGTCATCTGGCTAACTTCCTTGATCCCGCGGACAAGCCGCAGGACGTAGGCGAGGTGGGTGGGCAGTTAAATCTACAAAATACTGATGAATTTTTAACCTATCACCTTCCTGAGGAAAATATTGTATTTCAATTTCACCCTACAGATTTTACTCAAGTGAATGCCGGTTTGAACCGATTAATGGTACAACATGCGCTAAATTTGTTGGCATTAGAACCGCAAGATGTCGTTCTTGATCTATTTTGTGGCTTAGGTAATTTTTCATTACCAATGGCAAAGCGTTGTGTCAAAGTAGTAGGGATTGAAGGTAGCGAAGCAATGGTAATGCGTGCTGGTATGAATGCAAAAGCGAATGGATTGGTAAACACAGAGTTTATGTGCGCAAATTTAGAGGATGAATCAGCATTGCACGTTCTAAAACAGCATAAATTTACCAAGGTATTGCTTGATCCTCCTCGGACTGGTGCAATCGAAATCGTCAAGCAAATCGACAAGCTTAAGGTAAATCGTATAGTGTATGTATCATGTAACCCTGCAACATTGGCGAGAGATACGGATATTTTAGTCAATCAGCAGGGATTTAGATTGGTTGCAGCAGGAGTGATGGATATGTTTCCTCATACAGCACATGTGGAGTCCATTGCTTTGTTTGAAAAATAGGAAGCGGCTGTAAAATAATAAGGACATTCAACATGGTTAAAGTCAAAGAGGGCACCCCTTTACTGGCCGATGGAAGCATTGATGTTGAGCAATGGTTACATCAAGTGGGAAGTAAAGGGTATTTTCAAGACTTAGACCTGATTCGTAACGCCTGCACACTCAGCCAATTAGCAGGCCAAGACCATGCTACCGAAACCGGTGAATCTTGCTTACAGCAAGGTCTTGCTATGGCGGATGTGTTAGCGGACTTAGAAGTAGATCAAGAAACATTAGCAGCAGCAATTATCTTTGAAAGCGTTCATTACGCCGAATTATCCCTAGACGATGTTGAAGAGCAATTAGGTGGCAATATCGCAAGATTGGTCAGCGGCATTAAAAAAATGGGTGCCATATCCAATTTTCAGGCAGTGGATAAATACCCTCAAAATAAACACCAAATAGACAATGTACGCAAAATGTTACTCGCCATGGTGGACGATGTGCGGGTGGTATTGATAAAACTTGCTGAGCGCTTGTGTGTACTGCGTTCCTCAGCGCCTATGCCTGAGGCAATGCGCCAGCAAATTGCTACGGAGGCAATGGAGATATATGCCCCCTTAGCAAATCGTTTAGGTATCGGTGCTATCAAATGGGAAATGGAAGATTTAGCTTTTCGTTTTTTATATCCTGAAGATTACAAGGCAATAGCAAAGGGCTTGAAATCAAAGCGCTTAGATAGAGATCGTTATGTTAATTTGATTGTAGATGAATTGAATCAGCATATGAAGACGATGAGCGTGTCACATTTTGCAGTTTATGGCCGCTCTAAACATATTCATAGTATTTATCGAAAGATGAAACGCAAAAACGTGTCTTTGGATGAAATATATGACGCAACCGCCGTGCGGATTCTGGTTGAAACAAAAGAACAGTGCTATGAAGTATTAGGATTGGTACATTCCCTCTGGCGACAAGTGACAGCAGAGTTTGACGATTATATTGTGAATGTGAAGGCTAATGGGTATCAATCTTTGCATACAGCGGTTACAGGCCCTGAAGATAGAGTTTTTGAGGTACAAATACGTACCTTTCAAATGCATGATCAAGCAGAAATGGGTGTGGCTGCGCATTGGAAATACAAAGAGGGCGGTGTTCAGCGTAAAGAAAGCCATGAGCGTAAAATTGAATGGCTGCGCGAAGTATTGGCGTGGCACCGTGATATGGCTCATTCCACAGGCGTGTCCGATGCCATAGAAACAGAATTTTTAGAAGATCGTGTCTATGTTTTTACACCAGACGGAGATGTGTTGGATTTACCGCAAGGTGTAACGCCCCTTGATTTTGCCTATCACGTTCACAGCGAAGTGGGGCATCGATGTAGGGGTGCTAGAGTAAATGGGCGCATTGTTCCACTGACCTATGCATTAAGAACGGGTGATAAGGTGGAGGTTCTAACTGGCAAAGATGCTAAGCCTTCTCGTGATTGGATTAATCCACATTTAAATTATTTAAAAACATCACGCGCTAAAGCGAAAGTTTTGCATTGGTTTAAGATGCAAGATTACGATAAAAATAAAGAGGATGGGCGCGAGCTTGTTGATAAAGAATTGAAAGCGTTGGGTATTAAAGTCGAGCGACTGCATGATGTGGTTCTCGCGTTTAATTTTAAGCGATTGGATGATTTATTAGCGGCCCTTGGTCGTGGAGATATAAAGCTTGGCCAGGTTTTAAGTCGTTTATCCCCCGCGGTGGTTCCGGAAGAGATTAATCTTGGTTTTGTTAAACCTCATCACAAGCCAGAAGCGACGGGTGGGGATCTGTGCATTGAAGGGGTTGGTAATTTACTTACGCACATGGCACGTTGTTGCCAACCGGTTCCTGGTGATGAGGTGGTTGGTTATATTACATTGGGGCGTGGTGTATCGGTCCATAGACAAGATTGCTCGAATATCATTCATGCAGGCGAAAGGCAACGTCAACGCTTCCTAGCGGTCACATGGGGCTCTGCAACGCGGGAGCGTTATGTCGTTGATCTCTTGATAAAAGCGTTTGATCGATCCCACCTTTTGCGTGATGTAACCTCATTGCTTGCTAACGAAAAAGCGCATGTGTATGCATTGCAAACGCAAACTAATAAGCAAGAAAATACGACTTATATTACGCTTACTGTTGAAATTGATGGCTTAAATGGATTATCGAGATTACTAAACAAGTTAGGGCAGGTTCCCAACGTCTTGGAGGCGCGACGGCAAGTTTAGATATTGACTAAAATACCCCATATCGCAGTAAGATGGTGTTGCAAAAATAATTTTTACAAAGGAATGACAATGCCAAATGATACAGTGGTCTCAATACCATCTGATACTGAATATAAACCTGAGGTTAACTATGAAATGCAAGATATTGGTTTTGCCCTATATGAGACGATAGGGTTTCGTCCAACACAAGAGGATACAGCTTTCCGCTGCTCATTTCCAAATGACAGGTTTAGTTTGCTAAAGCTAGAGCCTGTTGATATTGGTCACCGTTTATGGACAAGTTATCAGCTATTGGATAAGGACTTCATGGAAGGGCACAAAGACAAAATCAGCGGGACTACTGCATCAACCACGGTTTATGATGGAAAAGATAGTTTAATCACGGCGACACTGGCAGATGCAGTTGTCTTTGTAGTTGTTTATGATTGCGGTGGCGAGGTATTGGGAGTCAAGCGATTAAATAGTGTAACGCATAAACCAATTATTAAGAGTGAGTCAGATCGGATTGTAGCCGCTGGGGGCTCCGTTTATTATGGGCGGGTAAAGGGAAAACTAAATCTATCGCGAGCGATTGGAGACAAGGATCTAAAACAGTTTGGTGTTTGCGCCGACGCGACTATAGATATAAGCACTTTGAGGGAGATTTATACTAGTCTTGATATTGAACCAGCAAGAGTAGGAAAAACCCAGATTATAACAACCTGCGATGGTTTTACTGATGGTGCTCAGGCAAGAATAGAATTAGAAATAAATGGCCAAGATAAAGCCTTACACGAGCAGTATCTGCTTAATATTTTAAATAAAATGCCAAAAGAGGACCGAAAATCGGAATTAAAGATAGCTGATACGCTTGCAGGCACGGCTATCATGGACAATTCAAAAGATAATATTTCGGTTGCAGTACAATCATTAATTTTTAATAGCCCATGCTTGATAGGTGTTTATGATGGCCATGCTGGTGCTGAAGCCTCGATTTTTGTAGCGACAAATATTGGTCGTGTTTTTGATGAGCAATGTGATCTGAAAAATGAAGCGTATGCAGAACAACCCTTAAGTGTTCACCAAAAACCGGATATTTATGCCCGTGATAATAACGATGAAGCCGTCTTGGCTAGGCTAAATGCTCAAGCGAGCGAGCCGCGAGATCGCTCTATTGAGCATCCTGTTGCAGCAGCTGCTGCGGCCAATCTAAGAGCAGAGGAAGCTGTTACTCAACTGGGCGATGATACTTTAGCTGGGGGTGCATCGGGGGGGATAACAGGCGCTAGTCTGCAATTGCAGGGGATTAGATTTTTTGATAACAAGCAACCCTCTGGGCATGCAAACGCATTAGATTTTTTATCGGGAGATGTTGCAGAAGCATTGACGCCGCTCGGGAAGCACTAGCAAAGCTCGCCCCCCCCTCCCTTTCCCCAGGGCCAGGTCATGAGTGATCATTATTTATCTTAATGACTACGTACCGCGCATTATGCGCAGTATCCAGAAAAGTTGCTAGATTCCTGGATCCTGCGGTCAAGCCGCAGGACGGAGAAATAGAGACCAGATATAAGGTTTTATCGCAGGCCAGGCAGTTTGTTCACTACTGAAATGTAAAGTCCCCTCACACCAAAATAATCACAGCTACAACACGACGCTGCTCACTTAACAACACATTAAACGTCCGACTTGCGGCACCAATAGACATACACTCAATACCTATGCGCTGTTTAGATAAATACTGCGTAACATTCGCTGGTACATAAACTCCAGATAGCTGATGCCCTACGATAATAACCTCAGGATTAAATTCAATAATCGAAGCTA
This sequence comes from uncultured Legionella sp., assembly GCA_964648115.1. Taxonomy (GTDB): domain Bacteria; phylum Pseudomonadota; class Gammaproteobacteria; order Legionellales; family Legionellaceae; genus CAZYME01. The sequence continues at coordinate 7,407 of CAZYME010000008.1, read as the reverse complement.
AATTATTTTCGTTTAACTCATGAACCGAACGAACCGGCCATTCTGAAATAATAGTATCTTTACTAATCACCACACTCTGCTGATAGACCGTAGTACCAATGGTTATCTCTGAGTCGGTATAAGAGCGGATGGCATTATTGTCAGGGGCTTCTAGTTGGATATGCATGGTGTTTACTAGTTCGATAATTTATACTTCGTGATAGTGTATCACAGGGGTAAACATGATGGGCCAACTTCCTAGCATTAATCAGAGTAGCTACGCTTAACATGGATATTGTCATCAATGCAGAAATAGCCTCAATACCGGAAAACAATACCGCTATCCCTACCCAAGGTAATTTCTACCACAATATTTTGTCATGCTTAGGTTACCCAAACGATTCTCCACCTGTCGCAGATCTACTTCGTAGATATCACCACTTAGAAGGGGAGTGGGTCATAGCGTCACCCATCCATTGGCAGGCCACACACAATGATGCAATGATTATTGCTAGTGGCTCGCAACTAGAATTATCCGAGCAAGAGTCAAAACGCTGGTTTGAGGCATTTAAAGAGTTTATCGCTTCAGAAAACATGCACTTGCATTACCATGATGCCTACACGTGGTTGTTTCAATACGAAGATAAACCCCAAATTACAGCGAAGCCTGTGCATGTTTTGCAACATCAATCCATGATGCCTGAACTAGAAATGTTGGATAAGACACTCTTTTGGCAGCGTTTCATTACTGAAAGCCAAATGTTTTTTAGTGGAAATGCATTGAATAAGGCACGTATAGGATTATATCCAATCAATGGTGTCTGGCTTTGGGGTGGAGGAGCGCTCGGCGATAAAATCCAAACACAGTTGATTTGTCATGACCCTGATTTGATTGAATTAGCCAATGTATTATCAACAAACGTGGTAACTACTCACGCTTCCACAAACACGACGTCCCGCGGCTTTCAGCCGGGGTCCAGGGATCTAGCCAAATCGCGGGATCCCGCGGGCAAGCCGCGGGATGTGGGCGGGGGGAGTGTGCACTTAACAAACGTGAATGATGTCGAAGCTATAATCCATGCTACAAAAAATAGCATAGTATTGTGCAATAATCTGGGACAAAACGCCTGCCATGTTTTACAAGAGCAATTACAAAAGAAGACAGTTCGTTGGTATTGGAACAATATAGCGTATCAAAGTAGACCAAAAAATTGGATATCACGTCTTATGGAGAGAATTTAGTCATGCTTATTAAACAACGTCCCTTACCAACAATATTACCGTCTTTGCCTGCTATTTCTCCTGTTCTACAACGCATCTATGCTGCAAGGGGTATTGTGTCTGAAGAGCAGCTAGATAAACGCTTACAGGCTTTATTGCCATTTAATACCTTATCAGGTATTGAAGAAGCGGTTGTTCGTTTAGAGCAAGCCGTTCGTTCTCAGCAGCGGATATTAATAGTCGGAGATTTTGACGCAGATGGAGCAACCTCAAGCGCATTGGCTGTCGCGGCTTTACGTAGCATGGGTGCCTTGCATGTGGAATTTTTAGTACCCAATCGGTTTGAGTTTGGATATGGCTTAACACCAGGCATTATTGAAGTGGCAAAAAAGTGGCAGCCGCATCTTATAATTACGGTTGATAATGGCATCGCAAGCATTGAAGGCGTTGATGCTGCGAACGCGGCAGGGATAGACGTATTGGTTACGGATCACCACTTGCCTGCAGAAATATTACCCAAAGCATGTGCGATCGTTAACCCAAATCAATTTGGCGATAATTTTCAGAGTAAATCCATCGCTGGTGTGGGTGTGATTTTTTATGTGATGCTAGCCTTGCGACGCCAGTTAAGCAGTAGTGGATGGTTTACACAAGATATACCAGAGCCCAACATGTCCCAGTTTCTTGATTTAGTCACGCTGGGCACGGTTGCGGATGTGGTGGCCTTGGATCAAAACAATCGGATATTAATTAACCAAGGATTGATGCGCATCCGCCAGGGACTTTGCCGACCAGGTATTCAGGCCTTAATTGAAGTAGCAGGAAGAACTTGCGGGCAATTACGTGAAAGTGATTTAGGTTTTGTTGTTGCTCCTCGATTGAATGCAGCAGGTAGACTCGATGATATGTCATTAGGCATTGAATGTTTATTATGTGACGATTTGGATAAAGCTCGCTCATTGGCAAGCCATTTGGACGAGCTCAATATTGAGCGGCGACGAATTGAAACAGAAATGAAAGATCAAGCTATGCAAGCACTAGATAAATTGACACTAAACGATACTGCTTTGCCTATTGCTTTGTGCTTAGTAGACAAGGCTTGGCATCAGGGCGTTATTGGAATTTTAGCCGGTCGTTTAAAAGAGCGTTATCATCGTCCAGTAATTGCATTTGCAGCTGTAAGTGGAGATGAGTTGAAGGGATCGGCTCGATCTATACCTGGTTTAAATATACGGGATGTATTGGCAGCTATTGATAAAGATAATCCTGGCTTAATTACCCGTTTTGGCGGGCATGCTATGGCTGCTGGTTTAAGTTTACGTCCAGAAGCGTTTCTCCCGTTTCAACAAGCACTATTGGCTGAAACTGCTAAACATATTGATATTTCACAATGTGAAGGAGAGCTACTAAGTGACGGTCCTTTGCAGGCAACGGAGTTAACGTTAGAAATGGCTGCCATGTTACGAGAAGCAGGCCCCTGGGGGCAGCAATTTCCAGAGCCAGTTTTTGATAATGTATTTGAGATATTAGATCAACGTCTGGTGGGGCAACATCACTTAAAATTAACCTTGCAGCATGATCAGGGAGGTGGGGTGATTGATGCTATTGCATTTAATATCGATCTTAAGGCCTGGCCTAACCCTCGTGCTCGTTTTATGCATGCCGTTTACAAGTTAGATATTAACGAATATAACGGTCGAACAAAATTACAACTTGTCATTACGGCTATGCAGGCTGTTCATATTCCCTCAGTATCCTCGACGACGAAGAAAATTGATAATGAAGTAGAGGCTGAGGCCTACTAAGAGCCATGATATAAGGGCTCCACCAAAACCATGTCCCATAAATAAGCTGGTTAATACGCTACCTAATAGCAATCCTGTCAACGTACCACGCCAGCGGCTGTTGTTGCGCATTTGCTTAGGAGCCGCTTTTGCAGGCGCTGCTTTGGGGGTTCGAGGAGCGTGAGAGAAGGCGTTGTTGTTAGGCCGCATCATGCCAAATCCTCTGCCCGTACCACCGAAACGTCTCGCTGATGCATCATTTATTACTAAGCCAAAAGTAATAAAGGTGAGTAGCGAACATAATAAAATTTGGCGCATGATTTAATCCTTATCATCATTAGGTGTAAAATTGTGCCTATTATAGCGGAAGATAAGTGTATCTACTACGCGAGGAGAATGTGTTTGTATAAGCAAAAAAATTGTTGGATTCTTTTGTTTGGCTTTCTGTGGGCAGCAAATGCCTGGTCTGCAAGTCATCATCCGCAAGAATTTTTGAAAAGTATCGCTGGTTCAGATAAAGAGGGTGAGCAAATTGTTCAACATTATTGCGCTAATTGCCATGCTACAAAACCCATCATTCAGCTAGGTGCTCCCCGTATAGGAATATCCGCAGACTGGGCGCCACGTCTTAAGCAAGGTATGGATGCTTTATTTCAACACACGGATGAAGGTTTAAATGCCATGCCACCAAGAGGTGGGTGCTTTGAATGCAGTGACAAACAACTGATGCTTGCTATTCGAGCGATGTTACCTGAGGTAACCAAAAAATAGGCCCCAATTTCCACTCCGTGTCGGGCTAACGTATTGGCCAACCCTAAATTGGGCTAAAAGCTCACATTGTCATTCCCGCCTTCGCGGGAACGACAAGTTTTTTTAATGGCTAATACAAATTGGGCGACAATTATTAAGCTTTATTAAATTTGCTTAACCCCGCTATAATCTTGTTAAAAGTAGCCTTGTTCAGCGGATATTAATAATGAAAGATGTCTTAACAGATTTAATCTTAAAACGCTTAGATGAAGCAAAAATTGACTTAAAACAACAATTCTTTCAGGTGAGTCCACTTAAAATTTCTAGATATTTTACCCTCGATAACCTTTTACCCGAGTCATTAGCTCTGGAAATCTATGCCAATTTTCCTAAACCAAAAAACATGCATATGTTGAATGGTTTAGGTCGATTAAAATTAAAATATAGCCACTTGAAAGATATGCCTCAAATTATAAGAGATATCAATGCATCCATACAGGACCCGCGTGTGGTCAAAGCTATTGAAAATATTACTGAGGTTAAGAATCTACTTCCAGATGTATCTAGATTTGCGGGTGGAGTTAGCACGCTAATGAAAGGCTTCTATTTGAACCCCCATATAGATATATCCCATAATGCCGAGAATAAAAATTTTTATCGTGCTGCTAATGTACTTTACTACGTTTCTCCCAATTGGAAGTTAGAAAATGGCGGGAACTATGAAATTTGGGATGACAAGGTTGAGCAATGTATAGTTGTACCTTCTTTATTTAATCGACTATTAGTCATGGAGACTAATAGTGTTTCATGGCATGGAGTCAGTGAGGTTCTTTGTGATCAGCCTCGTTGCTGCATATTTAATTATTATTTTTCAGAGCAGTCTCCAGAGGGTAAAAATTTTTCAAAAACTGTCGCTTCTTTTAAAGCCCGTCCAGAACAGAAAATTCATCGAGCCTTACAGAATATTAAAGAGAAGATAAAAAAAGGCTTATCTTAGCGCATTAAATACACATAATTACGCTCTTAATATAAACAACAAGATTAAATTTTTGTTAAAAAGGCTAAACTTATTCCTAATCCACCCGATACAGTAAAAAAATAGGGAGGATTAACCTGTGAAAAAGCAACTAGTGATTGTACCATTATGTGTGTTAACGGTGGCCTGTGGGTCGATGGATCCTTCAACAGCTGTTGTGGATGATGCAGGCTTCACGCATTATACCAAGAGCATGGATTCTGACCATAAAGGTAGCTACTACTTTCCAGAGCAACGGCCAGCCACGGGCAAGAAGGTGTTCGTGTTTGACCCCAAAGCCACGGCATGGGCTGCTTATGATGCCCAAGGCAATAGGGTTAAAACGGGTAGTGCCTCAGGCGGTAAAGATTTCTGTGAGGACATTGGTCGTTCATGTCATACCGTAACAGGCACATTTAGAGTTTATTCGAAAAAAGGCCCTGAATGCACATCAAGCATTTATCCTATCGAAACAGGTGGTGGTGCCAAGATGCCTTATTGTATGCACTTTAACGGTGGCTACTCTATCCATGCTGCATACGAAGTGCCTGACTATAATGCTAGCCATGGGTGCGTCAGAGTATTGCCCAGTGCTGCAAAATGGTTAAATGAAAACTTCATTGATGTGGGAACTACAGTGATTGTAAAACCCTACAACTAACTTTCCCGCTGTTTCTTAATATCTCCATTCATACTTATAAACCATCCCCATGCTTTGCATCGGGATGGTTTTGTGCTTTTTAGCATCACAATGTTTTTTAATGGGCTTGTGTGTATTTAAAATTAGGATAAAATTACTCGAAATTTAAGAAAAACTAATATTCAAGTTGACATTTAATGTACAGAATAAAACATTATGAATGTTAACCAAACAAGAGGAGCATTAATATGCCTACTCTCAGTGAGCTTCAAGCCTCTGTTCGTGGCTTCATACAAGCTAAATCATGGGATACAGCTTCTGGTTCCGATGCAGGCGAGTTCGGGTTGAGAGCCCAAAATATTCTATTGGGTTTTGCAGCTTCGTCACAGCAAAAAATGCCACTAATAAATGTATACAGAGCTTTAATTCGTTCGTTGAGACGACATATTGATGTTCTAGTCGAAAAAGAAATAATTCCTGGACCGGTTGAATCTCTTGAGCTTGAGCTAGCAGAATGGGTTTTTACACATATTACAATAAGTTTTCATGGTGGCGTGGATTACTGGGATTATTTTCTTCGTATCCCTCCTGCTGATACTGCGTTTTTGATAAGCCAACTCTGTCGCGAAATTATAGAACATGACTGGCAAATTCCAGATAAGCCTCATCCCTTATCTCTTTTTAGTTGGATGCAAGAGCAGGAAAACCTTTTAAGCCAAAAACAGCAAACGTTTTTTAGATTAGGAGAGTCTTTATCTGACAACATGGTGTTATTTAGTATCCCAGACACACCAGAGTTCTGCATTAAAAGTGATGGGACGTGGTGTATTTTAGATGATGCAACAGTCACCGGAATGGAGCAGGCTAATGAAACATATCGGAAAACACTTGCCGATATCGAGAACAGCGGGCCGACTGGGGTTGATTATGAAATATCTCATGCAGGTGATGATGTTAGGGCGCTCAACAATGTTCTTACTGCTTGGCATAGAAATTTTCCAGCTCACGAATATGGTGCTGCTCAGACAGAACTTAAGCGTCAAGAAATAATAAGCAGCCATGAGCAATGGCTTGATAGAGCAGACACGTGTTTGGACTTGGCTGTATCAGAGTCGCTCCCTGAAGAAGTGCGCCAAATTCCTACCCTTCTAAGCCAACTTTTGCTGTTGGAGACGCGCCTCGCAGAAGCGGTGGCAAGAGAGCAACAACCTCCAATTGCCGAACAAGAACTTTTAGATGAAGAGGAGCAAGTGGACATAGAGGTGAGGAGCGTTAGTGACGATGCAGAAACAGTGGCTGATGGTATAGAGGTAGAAGATGTTGAGTCCTCCACTGATATTGCTGAAAGGATTACGTTAGTCCATGCTCAGCTTGAATATACTCAGAAGGTTCGTAATGAAACTGATGTGGATGGGCTTAAAAATGAAGCTTTTGAGAAGGCTCAAGTAAGTATTGTTATTGCAAAAGATGCTTCCAGAATATTATTAAACTATAACCAAGATAATGCGGAGTGTGTACTAACAGAGCTGGAGTTACGTACCCTTGTTAATCAAGCTACCGATGATTTCGTTGCTAGGGGTTATAAACTTAAAGAGCCTGACCAACCAGGTCAATTTAGAAATTATCTGGATGCCTGTAGAGAGAAACAGGAAGGGCATGCAAATCAATGCCGCGCCAACTTACATACAGCTGACAATAACCATGTTATTACGCCAGGTAGGCTCCGGGATCCTATAGACCGCCGACTTTATATTGATGTTGAAACGAGAACGTGTGCCAGAGATTTTCGCGAAATTGTTATAGGCGGATGTATATTGGCCGTAGCAGCAGATTCTTCATTGGTTTTACCTGAAAATATCCGAAGTTTTGTTGAGCAGCAAGACGCGGGTTACGCAGGTATGGCAAAAGCAAAGTTTGGGCAGTTTAGGGCAAATAAATTGAAATTACCAACGCCCAAACAGATGCGAGTTGCCTCAAAATAAATGTTACCCAAACTAGGAAAAATTTGATTCGTTGCC
>CAZYME010000007.1:0-76411 GCA_964648115.1 uncultured Legionella sp. | reverse complement strand
GAGGATGAGTCCATATCATTGTGCCGCGGCTTGTCCGCGGCATCCAGACGATCTAAGTCAACGGAAATATCTTCATACAGATCACGTCAATCTGGGTTTAGAGCCTCAATTAAATTTAACTTCCACTGTCGGCACCAATTTTTGAACCGTTTTTCACGTCGAGCAGCCTCAATATATGTCGCATGGATTTCATAGTAGACCAATATATGCACATTGTACTTGGCCATAAATCCTGAAATCACGTTATTTTTATGTTCCCAGGTTCGTTTAATTAAATCAGACGTTGAACCAGCATACAGAGTGCCATTACGGCCACTTGCCATAATATAAGCATAAAATGATTTCATCCCTCTTCCTTAACTTGTCATTTGAAGACCAACGATTGAATTGCTGATAAATAGAATGCCAGAATCCAAATTCTACAGGTAGGTCTCGCCAAAGGCAGCCAACGCGCATGCGGGATAACATTGCTTCAACCATCATACGAAGATTAGGCTTGTTATAAATATGATGCTGTAGCTTGATCTCCTTTAGCTTTGACCACGGCTCGTCACTGAGCATAAGTCTAGCCATTGCAAACTCGTTTCATATTTGACGTTAGAATCGTTATATTACGAGTTTGCTCTTATTTATCAATTGAATGAGCAATTAAATTGGTTCTGTTTTAATTTGTCCATCTCCTGGATGCCGCGGACAAGCCGGGGCACGTAGGCGTCGGGGATGAATTGTAAACACGCCCTACTGTTTAATTTCCAATATTTATATAAATGATCCCCGCTTAATAGCATGCACCAAAAGAGAGCGGTTTAATGGCCTAAATTTTATAGCTGTTAATTGAATGATTTTTTTCTCTTGTCCTGTGGTTTTAAGAGTCTAGTCTCCCTCAAAAAAATATGCTACCTTCGTGGCTCTTTACCTATAGTCGAGTCAATTGCTACTCACTGTGCATCAAGGATTAAGATCATGATTTCTTACCAAATTGCCAATAAAGTTAAGTCCTTATGGAAAAAAATAAATCACTCGATAAAATCGAGTAAAATTTCTGCGCAACAATTGGACCATATTGTACATAACCTACATGTTTCCGGAGAGTTATCTAGACTACCCAGTCAAAAGATTAAAAATATTCTTTATGCCTTACAGATGTCTGGCGCCTTTAAAACGGAGCATTTAGAGTTTGTCATCCAAAATATGAGCACATCTAATGAGCTACGTTCATTCCCACTCCCTGAAATGCAACGAATCCTCCAGCTTTTACATGAATCCGGGCATTTGACCTACTTTACGTCTCTACCTAATGCAACTTACAACGATGGATATTTAATTTCTTTTTTCAATGCTGATTTCACAAAAGATCCACGATTTATAAAATCTTATGAACTAGCTTGTAAAACCAAATCTTGGATTAACTTAGACATACGTTGGCGCGTTTATGTTGTATGTTGGGCTGCAGCATATGCGGCAAGATTGGAGGGAGATTTTGTTGAGTGCGGGGTAAACAGAGGTGGCTATGCAAGCGCAGTTATAAACTATGTTAATTTTAAAAATATGAAAAAAGACTTTTATCTACTAGATACTTTCTCGGGGTTTCCGATAGAAAATATTGATTTAGCAGCGAAGGCGTGTGTTGATCATTATCAAGAATGCTTCGATGAAGTAGTAGAAACTTTTAAGCCTTTCAAAAATGTAAAGTTAATTAAGGGAAAAGTACCAGATACCCTTTCTCAAATAAACTCAAACAAGATTTGCTATCTTTCAATTGATATGAATTGTTCAGAGCCTGAAATTGCCGCCTTAAATTATTTATGGGACAAGCTAGTTCCCGGAGCAATTATTATATTAGATGACTATGGTTGCGATGGAGATTTTATGCGCCAAAAAACAGCCTTTGATGCCTTTGCACTCGAAAAAAATTTGGAAATTTTGTCTTTGCCTACTTGCCAAGGCTTAATTATTAAACCTTAATAATTTCAATTTAATACTTTCGTAAATTTTGTACTGCAAAGTATAAAAAATAAGGAGAATTTAGTGAATAGCGAGCTGTACGAAAATCCATTATATAACTATTTTATCAATAACAAAAAAAATCAGATAGACAAGTGGATACATTATTTCAACGTCTATCACAACTATCTTAATAAATTTAGAAATACTTCTTTTGTATTTGTTGAGATTGGTATACAAAATGGTGGATCGCTGCAAATGTGGCGTGACTATTTCGGCGAAGATGCAAGGATTATAGGAATTGATATCGATGAAAGATGCAGAATTATGGAAAAGGAAGGATTTGAGATTTGGATCGGCAACCAAGAGGATCCTGCTTTTTGGAAAAAATTTAGAGAAAGTGTGAATAAAGTTGATGTACTCCTTGATGATGGGGGGCATACAATGCAACAACAATTGGTTACTTTTGAAGAAATGTTTCCTGTCATTTCCGATCAAGGTTGTTATATATGTGAAGATCTACATACAAGCTACATGGAATATTTCGAAGGTGGATATCGTAAAAAAGGAACTTTCATTGAGTGGGCAAAAGGGTTAATTGATGACATGCATGCATGGCACTCTCAAAACCTTGAAATTTTTCCCCAAACACCATATACGCAAAGCCTGGCAGCAATGCATATTTTTGACAGCATTATTGTTTTCGAAAAAAACAAAGTGCTTCCACCTATTGTTAAAGCTGTTGGTAACCCAATAGTTGCCGATGGCCGGTTCAGATAGGCGAGCGCCCTATATTTAGGTATTTTTAAATGATTACAGTTAATAAAATTAATTCATTTATTAAGCATGTTATTTTTAATAAAGTACTTAATAGAAAAAAAAAGAATTATATTCGCTACAGCACATTCCGAAAACTCATGTTAGAAGAGCGAAGTAATATATACCATGAAAATCAAGAGCAGGGGTTACTATCGATTGTAACCTCTGTATGGAACACAAAACCAACTTACATAGATGAACTTGTAGCGTCCCTCCTCTCTCAGCGAGGCGGAACCAATTTTGAGTGGATTATTTTAGACAATGGTTCTGATAATACAGAAACAATAGATTATTTAAAAACATTACACCAATATCCTTTTGTAAAGCTTTACCGCGTTGAAAAAAACCAAGGCATCATTAATGGAATGAGGTTTCTTCTTGAAAATGCCTCTGGTAAATACATAATTCCCATGGATTCGGATGATATTTTATATCCTGATGCCATTGTTATTATTACAGCGCATATTAAACAAAAAAAATTCCCCGCACTTCTATATTCCGATGAAGATAAAATAGAAGCTGATGGAAGTTATGGCTGGCCCTATTTCAAACCGGATTGGGATCCGGTCCTTTTTATTAACTCATGTTATATTGCCCATGTCTGCGTAATCGATAGGCTTAAAGCCCTAGAGCTTGAAGCTTATACAGACTCAAACGCTGATGGAAGTCACGACTGGGATACTTTTGTACGCTTTTACAATGCGGGTTATGTCCCAGAACATATACCAGAGGTTATCTATAGTTGGCGCATGCACCCTCAGTCTACCGCGATGAACAGCGCCTCCAAAGACTATCTAGAATCATCTCAACTTACTGTATTAAATAGATTTCTTTCTAAAAAAGAATTTAGCGAGAGATACTTTATTGATAAAAGCCTATTTTTCCCCGAGCATCTGAATTGGTGGATCCGACGGAAACCAATTGTAAGTAGGAAGGTATTGACGGTGGTTTTTGTAGGGCCAAACTCTCCCCATAGATCATCACATTTTTATACTAACCACTACCCCCTTCATCAAATTAGAACATTATTGTTAGACTCACAAACAATTCCCGCTTTACTGAGTATCGCAAAAGAAGAAGAGGCAAGTAACACGCTTATTCATTGCATTTGGGAGTGTGTTGGATTTCCTCAACAAGACTGGATAAATGATGTTCTACTAAATTTTGAGCTATTTCCAGATACAGTGATGGTAGGAAGCCGAATCCTGAATACTGATGGACAGATAATCTCTGCAGGAAATTTTTTTGGCTTTAAGGGTGGTTGTGGATGTCCTGATGAATTTAGGCCTCTTTATGACCGTGGGTATTTTGGTCGTTTATGGAAACCTCACAGTGTTGGCAGTGTATCTTCACAACATGTGATTTTTGATACTTCCTTCTTAATTGAATTTCTTCAGACTTGCACTGATCCTGTTATGTCTATCTATTATCTGGGGGAGTGGGCAGGTGCATTTGCAAGAAGACGACAAAAAAGAGTAGTATACACACCCCATCTTACTTCTATAGCCTCTGATAACTGGTATAAAAAAGTAACCCTGCAGGAAAAACATAGTTTTAATAAACAAAATTATGATTTGTTTGGCGAAGAAATTCTTTTTTCTAAACACTTGAATGCATCTGGAGAGGTTTCCTACAGACCATGGACATCCGTAATGCGAAAAAGCCACTTAGAATCTCTAAAAACATAATACCTCAAATTTATAGGAACAATTACATATGAAAGCAAAGGCTCCTTTATTCTCTATAGTAATGCCTACTCGAAACCGTGCTCATATACTAAAAAATGCACTGCGAAGCGCACTAAATCAAACGTTTGAGGATTACGAGATAGTGGTTATGGCAAATAATTGCCATGATAATACACGGGAAGTAGTCGAGTCGTTAGCAACATCCCGTGTACGTTATTATGAGACTGACAAAACGCTTTCTATGCCAGATAACTGGGAGCATGCCTGGAGTAAAGCTGAAGGGGAATATGTAATATATTTACCGGATGATGATGCCCTGGTTCCTACGGCATTACACCTACTCGCAGAAAAAGCTTTGCATGGGAATCCCCCTGTAATTAGTTGGGAGGATGCTATTTATTATTACCCAGATGATAGTGGTCAAACAGACCAACAAAATCTATTATTATTAAATTATTTTGGAAATTCGCTAATTGAAGACGTAGACGCTAAAATCCTTTTAGAAGAATTAGCAAGCCTAGAGTTTAGTTGGACAGCTTCAATACCTAAAATGAATAATTGTGCTGTAAATCGCGCTTTCTGGGATCAATGGCGAGACCAGTTAGGGCGTATATTTTTCCCACTAGCGCCTGATTATTCGTTTGGATGGATATCCACCCAAGTTTGTCAATATATTCGTATTGTTCGTCGTCCACTCACCGTACGAGGTATTTCTGACAACAGTATTGGTTCCGACGCAAATCTTGGCAAAGCCGGTCAAGACTTTTTTAAGGAGTTTAGTCGGGACGATTTCTTTTCTGATTCACCTATCGATCTTGCAACATCTATGAATATAATTTTTGCAACTTTTAATCAAATAAATCGCGAGCTTATTAAATGCGGGATTGTGCCAAAACAAATCGATAAGAAAACGTTAATATATGCTCTTGCAAAACAAGTAAGTGAATTCCGTCATTTATTGTCAGATTATAGAAAATACTCTCAAATACTAGTAGAAAAAGCGCAAGAAATATCGACTGAATTCGGAAATATAATAAATACTCTTATTAACAATGAGCCCACTAAAGAGAAAGTGAAATCCGCACTGGCGATACAAAGTCACACAAGAAAATCAACTTTAGCATTTTTACCAAGCTTAAAAAGCGCGATGCTCACTAACCAAAATGATTTAGCATCGGTCCTTTGTAAACTTGGCTTGAGAGATGATGCATTCACTGACCCGCATTGGTCTTGTATTTATGTATTTGGGGATAAAATAAATACTCATAATATTTATGAGATAAGTAAGTGTGTTAATAGCTATTATGACCTGCTTTTCAATAACAGAATTAAACAATTAACAGCTAAAGAGATAACATTTGCTAATAGAATTTTCAATTATGCTAAACGAAAAATATACATGGCAATGAAATTAGGCATAACCGCCTAACTATGAGGTAAAGCCATATCTTAAATAGTAAGACATTGCACTAAAAGAGGAACGTAAAAGGTGGATGTACGACCTAGAGATTGTTTCTGGCTTCTTATACATATGCAGGATTCCCCATAAAATTATTGGCGTATCCTAATAAACCGCGCTCCACTTTTTCAAATATAATAATATTGGGGTGGTAGGTTTTTATTAGCTCAGCTAAGCTGTAATCTGTGTTATCAGGATGGATTCGGACTGTATTATAAAAGTCATTATGAAAATAAAAACCAAGTGCGTTAGAAAAACTATCGCTAATTAATAAACAAACCTGTTTGTTTTTTAACTCCCTATTTATGTTTTGATAAGGCGCTTTCAGGATAATATTTAAATCGTTTCCATCATAGGGAGACAAATCATGATTTATTCCGGATATATCCGTACCTTGGAGGTTTATCTTTAAATTTGTAATATTTGGTAAAAAGGTTTGTGGCTCTAAATTTGTAAGCTGTATAAAAGCAGCAAGATCTTGGGCTTTATTAGAGCCCAAGTAAAAATCAAATTGCAGTTTATTTGTTTCAATGCCTTTTAGATTTAAATATTTGGCTATTGATTGATATGCTACATAAGCTCCTAAATAATTCCAATGGCTATCAGCTTTATGATATAAGGCACCATATTTTTTGCCCAAGGTATTTTTTGCCCTGAGCTCATCTTCCCGTAAATCTATGAAGTCTATATTATTAGCAAGTAAACCTTGCATTAAGCGATCAAGCCTTGTTGGAACTTCACCTCTATGAATATGGCGCGGTAAGTATTCGGGATATACATCTTGTTTATCAGGAGCAATAATTACCAGAAAAGGTATCTGATTTTGCACCGCTACTTTATTCATATGTTTAAATGCATTAATCTGCAGCTTAGTTTCCTCCTCTGTAGGAGCATTTTTACCAGTAAATTGATCAATGGTTAATTCATTCCCATTCCCTAAAAACAACCAACCATCTTTGCCAATAATGGTACTCTCAGGCTTTGCACTCACACCTAATTTATAATTAATATATCCCCATAGCTTACCCATTGAACGCACAAATAAAACCTTGTCTCCAAACCAATTTTCAATTTCTGTGAAGTTAGTATGATGTATTTTTTTTATATTTATTTTAGGAAATATATAAGGTTTGCGATTCATCATGGATTGAATTTCATCTGAGTTCGTTTTTATAAATAACCCTAAGCAAGGAATAAAAATAAGGACTATAAAAATTAGAATCAAACACTTATCTAAGAATTTTGAGCGTAAATTCATAGTTTAAAACCTGAAATATAAAAAAGGCGTATAGGTATTATTACTTAAAGAGAGTACAGAGATCAGCAAAACAATTAATCCCATCAAAATACTTAGATCTCTATAAATTTTAATTAGCGATTTATTCCGACAAAATGTTAAGTAATCTCGTATATATTTATTGATCCCTAAAGCAAGAGCGACACCAATCAAATACGCTAATATTACAATTATATTGATATTTATGAGCACCCTATCAATATTTAAACTATTGGGAGAAAACATGGCTTTAATAAAATATAAAGCATTACGGAGACCTTCCTCACGAAAAAACACCCAACCTAGTGTGACAATAAATAAAACATAAAAATGCTGGGCAAAATTAGGCAGTGCTCTTATATAAGAGCCCCAATATGTTCTTTCTAATATTAAAAAAAGACCATGAAATAATCCCCACAAGATAAAGGTATAATTCGCTCCGTGCCATAATCCACATAAACCAAAGACAATTATCAAATTAAAGTATGTTCTGCTCTGAGAGCGTTGGTTGCCTCCGAGCGGAATATAAATATAATCTCTAAACCAACTTGATAAAGAAATATGCCATTTTCGCCAAAAATCCTGAATTGAAGTAGCAGTATAGGGAAACCTAAAGTTTTCTTTGTATTTAAACCCAAACATCAAGCCAAGACCAATCGCCATGTCAGAATAGCCTGAAAAATCGAAATAGATCTGAAGCGCGTAAGATATTGCACCAAGCCACGCCAACCCAAACGTTAACTGATCATAAGGCAGTATAAAAATAGCATCAGCAACATTAGAAATCACATCCGCAATTAGTATTTTTTTCCCCAACCCAAAACAAAATCTTAAAACCCCATTTCTAAAGCCCGATCTAGTGATATATCTATGGTAAAAAGAGTGACCGATATCAGAATAGCGAACAATTGGGCCTGCAACTAATTGAGGAAAAAGGGAAATATAACAGATAAAATTAATCAGACTTCGCTCAGCTTTTATTTTGCCCCAGTAAACATCTACCACATAACTTAATGCATGAAACGTGTAGAAGCTTATACCCAAAGGCAAAGCTATCTTTACAAATTGTGTCACATTTATATTAAAAAAATAGGCTGCGGAGCTAAGGAAAAAATTGAAGTACTTGAAATAAATGAGCATAGATATAGAGGCTATTATTGAGAATATCAGAAAAAATTTGCGCTGCTTTTGTTGACTACTATTTTCAATTAGTACCCCTGCTGTAAAATTTATAATTGTACAGGTTAGCATAATAACAATATGATTTTTCTCCCCCCAATAATAAAAAAACAAGCTAGATAACATTAGAACTAAATTTTGGAGTTTGAATTTTTTTAAAAAAAGCCAATTCAATAGCTTTGTACTAGGAAGAAATAAAAATAAAAAAAATATCGAAGTAAATACCATTTTTTAGCCTGAAAAATACTAGTGGCTATAATCCATTAACCTATTCATAACCGATTTAAACCAAACAGCATACGGTTGAGCAAGCCACCATTTGAGGGGAACATGACCATTGTATTTACGGACGATTGCAATGGCCTCTTGATAGTGTTTTCTTCGATTCATACTGGTTTTTGTTGCTTTATGAACGCGATTTACGGCAACAAATTCATCAACAAATTGCAAAGAAGCAAATTTTTTGTATAGTCGCCACCATAAATCGTAATCCATTGCCATATATAAACTAGTATTAAGCCCACCAATACTTTCCCAAGCTGTGCGTCTAATTAATGTTGCAGGCTGTGAAATAATACAGCGCGTTGCTAAACGCTGTTCACTAAAAGGCTCAATCCAAATCGGAGTTTGTTTTCCAGATCTTTCTATTAGATTCCAAGCACGTCCATAAGTAGCAGGTGTATCAGGATTTTTTTGTAATATTTCGACCAGTTTACTAAGGCCTCCTGCGATGAGAAGATCATCACTATTTAGCCAACAAACATAAGGCGCTGTACCCATAGAAATGCCCTCATTGATAGCCGCAGCCTGCCCACTATCAGTGTGGCTTCTCCAACCAGACAACTTATGCTCCAGCGACTTTATAATCTCCAGGGAATTATCGGTTGAGCCACCATCCATAACATATACTTCCATCGGAAGATTTTGTTGAAAAATAGAAGCAAGCGCTTTTTCTAAGAATTGACCTTGATTGAATGAAGGTACCGCTATTGTTATAAGTGGTTTATTTTTCATACATTAGATGAAGTTAAAAAATCTTGATAGGCTATTGATATCCCTTCAGATAAAGATACCTTCGCCTGCCAGCCTAGATTACTCATTCGATCTACATTCAAAAGCTTGCGCTGCGTACCATCAGGCTTCGAGGAATCGAAAATAATTTTTCCCTCAAAACCAACCACATCGCAAATCAGCTCTGCTAACTTATGAATGGTGATATCCTTACCAGTCCCTATATTGAGGAGATTTTCTGCAACATGTGACTCCATTACAAAAACACAAGCATCTGCCATATCGTCAACATATAGAAATTCGCGCATTGGACGACCAGAACCCCATACAGTTAGTTCTTTATCTCCACGATTCTTTGCCTCGTGTGCTTTACGGATTAAAGCTGGTAGCACATGGCTATTATTTAAATCATAATTATCATTTGGACCATATAAATTTGTCGGCATAACAGCTAAGTATTGAGTACCATATTGTTTATTGTAACTTTCGCATAAATTAATCCCTGCAATTTTAGCGATCGCATATGGCTCATTGGTTTGCTCTAAAGAACCAGTGAGTAAGTATTCTTCTTTAATAGGTTGCGGACAATCACGTGGATAGATACAACTAGATCCCAGAAATAATAACCGCTCTACGCCAGCCACCCAGGCTGCATGGATAACATTCGCTTCTATCATTAAATTTTGATAAATAAATTCGGCACGGTAAGTATTATTGGCATGAATACCACCAACTTTTGCTGCCGCAAGAAATACATACTCGGGTTTTTCAGTTTGGAAAAATTGGTTCACAGCTGCTTGATTTGTTAAATCAAGCTCCAAGTGTGTACGAGTGATAATGTTGGAATACCCACGAGACTCAAGCTGGCGAATTATGGCTGATCCAACCATCCCCCGGTGACCAGCCACATAAATTTTTGACTGTTTACCAATAGGGCTATTCAAAGTATTCATATGCTGAAAATCCATGTTTTTTCACTAGTTCATCGCGACCAGCAAGCTTTAAATCCTCTCGAACCATCTCTGCCACTAACTCTTTAAAACTAGTTCTTGGTTCCCACCCTAATTTTTCCCTTGCTTTAGTTGCATCTCCTAACAACGACTCTACTTCTGTAGGACGGAAATAACGCGGATCAATACGCACAATCACATTGTTATTCTGATCTACGCCTACTTCATTTAAACCCTCCCCTTTCCATGAAATTGAAAGGCCGGCTGATTGAGCCGCAGCGTCTACAAAATCTCTCACACTATATTGAACACCTGTTGCGATAACAAAATCCTCTGGTTTCTCTTGTTGAAGCATGAGCCACTGCATTTCTACATAGTCACGCGCGTGTCCCCAGTCTCGCTTGGCATCTAAATTACCTAAGTACAGGCAAGCCTGTAAGCCAAGCTTAATCCGAACTAAAGCACGTGTAATCTTACGAGTCACAAATGTTTCACCACGGATAGGTGATTCATGATTAAATAAAATACCGTTACAAGCATACATTCCATATGCCTCTCGATAATTTACAGTAATCCAATAAGCATACAATTTAGCTACAGCATAAGGACTACGGGGATAAAATGGTGTGGTTTCTTTTTGTGGTGTTTCTACAATTTGACCGTAAAGCTCTGACGTCGATGCTTGATAAAAACGCGTTTTCTTTTCTAATCCTAAAATACGTAGAGCTTCTAAAATTCGCAATGGGCCTAGTGCATCAGAGTTAGCAGTATATTCTGGCTCTTCAAAAGAAACTGCAACATGCGACTGAGCGGCTAAATTGTAGACTTCATCCGGCTGAACTTGCTGAATAATACGGGTTAAACTTGAAGAGTCAGTCATATCACCATAGTGCAATGCAAACCGCAGGCCTTTTTCATGCGGATCTTGGTAAAGATGATCAATTCTGTCAGTGTTGAGCAAGGATGAACGTCGTTTTATGCCATGCACCTCATAATCTTTATTCAGCAAAAACTCAGCTAAATATGCGCCGTCTTGACCAGTTACACCTGTAATTAATGCAATTTTACTCATAATTCAAATCCTGCTGTTAAAGCATCATCATAAAACATACGTACTGTATCTAGAGAATAGGTGGTCAGATCATAGCCATACAGCGACAATTTTTTCAAAATATCGTGGGTGACGGTAATAATATGGCAACCAATTTGGTCCGCTTGAAAAATGTTCAATAGCTCACGGGGACTTGCCCAAATAAGCTCGGCAGCAGGAGCTACTTTTAATAACTCAACTGCAGCAGCCATCAAGGGAACTGGATCGCGGCCAGTGTCTGCAATGCGCCCTGCAAATACGGAAACATAACTAGGAACATTTGGATCAAGAGCTGCAACCACATCACGCACTTGGGTTAATGTCATAATCGCAGTAACATTTAATTTTACTTTTTTTGCAGCGAGTTTTTTAATAAGTTCGTAAGCGGTCTCTTTTTGGGTGTTCATAACAGGCACTTTAACGTACACATTTTGACCCCAACTTGCAATTTCTAGAGCCTGTCGCTCCATGTCATCAAATTGGTCAGAAAACACTTCAAATGAAATGGGTTTATCTTTGATTTCGGATAGAATTTCTATGGCAAACCCTTTGTAATTGCTAATCCCTGCTTTGCGCATCAGGCTTGGGTTTGTTGTTAGTCCTTTGACATAAGGTTTAGCATTTACTTCTAACATGCCTGCTTTGTCAGCACCATCAGCAAAAATTTTGACCTTTAATCCTTCAATTACATTCATTCTTTCTCTCCTCGAATAATTCTATTATTGGACTTAGGAACCGATTCCAGCCTGCGCGCATAGGCATCAACTTAAGAAAATTGCCGTCATTGCGAACGCAGTGAAGCAACCCAGGGTCACTGGATTGCTTCGCTATCGCTCGCAAAGACGGTTTTTTTGACCAACTTCCCTTAGGTTGACGCCTATGCCCCCCGGGCAGAAATGACGTCCTTATCTAAAAACTCAATCATTTCCCTTAATCCCTCATGCGATCCTACTTCATAAAATCTTTCAAAAACTTCATGGCCTGCTAGATTACCTTTAATAGACAATTCGTGATAAACATCTGCCAAATCAAAATGCTCTCTGTCAGCATATTCAAAAAGAACCGAGGCTGAAACCACACCTAAACCATAATCAATGTACGCCATATCAGCTCTTGGATGAGATTTGTTGTATTCGAGTAACATTCCATCGTTAAACAATACATTACTTTTATCCCACTGGTTTTTATTTTTTAAAACTGTCATCAATGCGGGCTTGCCTTGATGCTGAAAATCTTGTGCCACTTGTTGAAAATTAATAGGCAAATAAGAATCGCCGTAAAATACAAAAAATGCCTTCCCTAATTTAGGTAGAGCCTGTTTTAATGCACCACCTGTGCCTAACAACGTAGGTCCATCGAAAGAATAATCAACATGCAAGCCGTATGCTGTACCATCACCGACAAACGCTTCGATTTGCTCACCTAAATAACCAACACATAGGGTGACATGAGTGACACCTTGTTGTCGCAAATAATCGAGCTGCCAGGCGATAAAAGGCCGTCCTGCCACATCTACCATAGCTTTGGGTATATGGCTGGTAATAGGTCGTAAACGTGTGGCTAAACCACCCGCAAGGATTGCAACTGGCAGCATTATGAGGACATCACAACTTTAGCACCTTCAAAATCGAAGCGAAAACGCACTTCTTCTAACCCAGCTTGACTCATCGAATGGCGTAATTTATCACAATCGCTAGCCATAAACATCAAAAATCCGCCACCGCCTGCACCGACTAATTTACCACCCACAGCACCATTTTTCATGCCTAATTCATACCATTCATCTATTTGTGGATTACTCATTCCATTGGAACGGCGTTTTTTATGCTCCCAATGTTCATGCATTAGCTCCCCAAATAAGAGGGTCTGCCCCGCTTCTAATGCCTCTTTACTGCGATAACCTAATTCTTTCACGTAATGTAGATTTTTTAACATGTCTTCATCGTGATGTTGGGAACGATCTTTTTGCTCTTTTAAAATATCCCCGGCTCTACGAGAAAATCCTGTGAAAAACAACAGTAGATTATCTTCCAGATCAAACATGGTTTTCATTGTCACCGCTAAAGGTACCGCTGTAACTTTATCGTCTTTATGAAATGTGAAACACGTCAATCCACCCAATGCAGCAATGTATTGATCTTGTTTCCCTATCGGTTCGCCTAAACGATCCATTTCAATATAGCAGGCTAACTCAGCCAGCTCTTCTTGATGCAAATGGCGTTTACGGTGGGTATATAAGGCTTTCAATAAAGCCGTGGTAAAACTTCCCGAAGAACCTAAGCCCGTTCCTGCAGGAATATCAGCTAAGGTTGTGATTTCAACTTGAGGCGTTCGGAATCCCAATAGCTGTAAAGCTTCGCGAATAATTGGGTGCTTAACATCGACAATATGTTCAACATGCTCTAAGTGAGAATATTTTAAGTAGATACCTTCAGTAAATGGACGCATAACATTTACATATACATATTTATCTATGGCAGCCGCTAGCAAAAAACCTTCATGATCACGGTAGTACGATGGTAAATCAGTACCTCCTCCACCTAGAGTGATACGTAAAGGACTACGCGCAATGATCATAACCAGACTCCTTGTAAATTTCTTCTATAATTTCCAATACTGCATAAGCGTCATTAAGTCCAGGTGATGGGCAGCGCTTGAGGCGGATGTCTTCCAAAAACTCTGCCATTTCAACAGACCAAGAATCATCAGCCATGGGGTATTCCCATGATTGCGTTGCCGGGGGCCCCATTTCAGGCAGCATGTCATACCAGGTTAATTTTTCCACTCCATAGCTACCGCCCAACCCTGACAACTCAAGTTTCCCATCTCGACCATAAATTTCCATCGAAAAAAGATTTTTCCATTCTGTACAAGAGACATGCAAAAAAGCGGTTTGTTTTTGTTTGGTCTTTAGTAACAAAAAACCATTATCATCAACGGGCATATCCCAGAAATAAGTATGGGCAAAGCCTTGGGTTTCACAAAAATCACCTAAAAACCAACGAGAAAGGTCTATAAGATGCGGGCCTTGATCGATAAGCTCACCACCACCTGATAAGTCAGGTTGCGCTCGCCATTCTTTGTCATAACCGATTCTACCGCCATGTCCATAACGGGCTCTGATAAACATCAGCTCGCCTAACTTTCCTGCATCAACCAAAGATCTTGCTTGACGTAAAGAACGGTGATAACGGTGATTAAAGCCCACCCGTACGAGTGAACCTGATTTTTTAGCCTCTTCAATAATAGGCTGCAATTCATCTGCTTTTCTAGCACCTGGCTTTTCAACAAGCACATGTTTACCCTGCTTTACTGCACCATGGGTAATTTCTGCAAGTGATGAATGCAATGTTGCAACAATCACAATATCTACCTGCGGCAACTCGACAGCATCTCGCCAATCGGTTAACGCAACACACCCAGGATATTGTCCTGCTAAACTTTCTGCTCGCTGTTTCACTTGATCGACACACACAACCAATTCGCACTCACCTAACGTTTTTGCACGTTTTTGGCCGATGAGTCCACAACCGATAATAGCTACTTTCATTTTATCTCGCCCCAATCCTGCCCTCGATCTTCTGGAACGATACGACGTAAGGTATAAATATCTGATGCCTTGAGTTGATCAACCATGGACGGGAATTTTTTCCATGGATCCCATAACACACTGAGTAGTTTTGCGGTTATCCCATCGCTTTCGCTAGTAGCAAGAAACACGCAAAATTCGGCAGGTATATCTAATGATGTACCACCTGTTTGTTTTTGCTTCAAAAATTGGGAATAAAAAACTTCTCCGACCTTCTCAGGCCCCGCCTCAAGGACTTCCTCTAACAACCGTGTGTTCAAAGCGCCTGGTGCTATTGTATTCACATCAATATTATATTCTCTCACCTCTTCCGCCAGCGTCTCTGCAAAGCGAACCACAGCAGCCTTTGAGGTAGCGTATGCACTCAGATTGGGCATCGGTTTAGTGGCCCCCCCTCCTGACAGTATAATGATCTTGCCATATTGTTGTTTTTTCATATGAGGCAAAACCGCACGGCATGGGAGCACAGTGCCTTTCACATTAATATCGATAGCTTTCGACCACTCATCCCAATCGATTTCATCAATGGGCCCTTTAGGGCCATAAACTCCAGCATTTGCTACTAAAATATCAATTTTTCCAAATGCATTCATTGCTGCATTTACTAAAAACTCAACTTGTTCAGGTTTAGAAACATCAGTAGGAATAGCAATTAACTGCGTCTTATTTTTTACATACGGCAAGAGTTCTTCTTGCGCTTCCGCCAATTTTTCTGCATTTCTTGCGCACAATGTAACGTTCGCACCTTCTTGCAAATAATGTTTAGCAATTTCTAATCCCAATCCCTGGCTTGCGCCTGTAATGATAGCGCTAAGACCGGCTAGCTTCATGTCTGCTCCCCACAGTGTAATAATGGATGTGCTTTTGATTGCCTAATTTTTTCATCAGAAATCCACCCGCATCAAACACATGCGGCTGCTTCATGGATGCTAATAATTGCTCACTAGTAATCTCAAGAAATTCTGGCCATTCTGTCGCAACGATTATCGCATCAGAATTCTCCAGAGCTTCTAATAAAGAGGATTTAAGCTCAATAATCTCGGATAAATTATTTGGCAAGGTTCGTATCACGGGATCATAGGCAACAACATTTACACCTTGACTGTGCAACCACGCACACGTTTCCACCGCCGTAGAGCGGCGCAAGGTATCTGTGCCCATTTTATAGGTTAAACCTAAAGCAGTGACTTTTTTGGCGCGTAGATCTTGGAGCACATCTTTCACTCGGCGACATGACCATTGTTTATGATAATGATTGCTTTCCAATAGCGAGGAAAAAAGTGGGGTTTTGATAGCGTGTTGCTCGCTTAACTGGGTAAGAAAATTTACATCGCGTGCCAAAGTACCACCGGCAATAGCAGTGCCAGGACGTAAATAAGCTTTAGGCCCAATACGCTCCTCTGATTTCAGACCCCGTTCAACTTCTTTTGCATCAGCACCAACACGCTCGCACAAGGTTGCTAGTTCATTAATAAATACCACGGATGTTGCTAAAAATGCGTTTAATGCGTGCTTTGTCATTTCAGCGGATTCGATAGACATCCAAACTAAATTCTCTGTAATAGGTTGAAATAAAGCCGTGATTTTTTGTTTATCTGCATCACAATCAATTCCCACGATAACGCGATCAGGCTGGGTAAACACATTTATGGCTTTTCCCAGACGTAGATTTTCAGGGCTACAAGCAAATGATATTTGTTTGTCCGGATATTTTTCACAGCAGTGCTCTAATAATTTACGCGTTGTCCCAACAGGTACTTGTGAAGAAATAAGCACAGTTGCCGCTTGTTTTAAATAAGGGAACAGCTGGATAACTTCGCTCATGACCGCATCCACATCGGCAATATCTTGTTCATCGACAGGAGTGTCTATCGTTACCCAAACAATATCTGCACTGGCAATTTCTTCTCGGCATACAGTAAATTTTAACGTATTAATCTCTTGTGCATTTTTAATTAAATCATCCAAGCCTGGTTCAAATACAGGTGCCTTTCCGTGTTTTAAAGAATCAATGGTATTTTGATCTGGATCAAAAGCGATAACATCATGGCCTGCATTTGCAAGACATGCCGCAGTAACTGAACCAAGATGCCACAACCCAACAACAGCTACTTTCATGCGCGCTGCTCCAAAACCCACTGGTTTTCATGCAGGTATTTAATAGTTTGTTTCACACCTTCCTGAATAGATAATTTTGGCGCCCACCCTAATGCACGAATTTTTTTCGTATCAAGATAGATAAATGGGTTATCACCAATCCATCCCCGCTCTCCACCACCATAAGTACGTTTTGGGTTCAAACCAAGATATTCACTAATCCAACCAATGGAGTCATTTACCTGGCAGTACTGGTCCGTGCCTAAATTAAAAATATTAACTTTATCATTAGCATGTTTCATCGCGTGCAATATGGCATCAATACAGTCTTGGATGTAAAGATAGGATTTACGTTGCTGACCGTTTCCTAGCACGAACAGTTCATTAGGGTTTTCTAGTAATTGCTTGTAAAAATCAAAAACATGGCCATGCGTATACCGCTCACCTAAAATTGAAACAAATCGGAATATATACCCCTGGAAGCCAAAGCCTTCCGCGTACGCTTGAATTAAAGATTCAGCAGCAAGTTTAGAAGCACCGTACAAAGATGTTTGTATTGGAAAAGCTGTGTCTTCAGGTGTAGGGACTACAGCTGCCTCACCATAAATCGAGCCCGTGGAGGCAAAAGCAATCCGCTTCACGCTGTGCGAGCGCATTGCCTCTAATACATGAAATGTTGCAATTGCGTTCTGTTCCAAATCTTTATGTGGATGCTCTGTGCCAAACCTTACGTCAGCATTAGCAGCCAAATGATATACAGCATCAATACCTTCAAATGCGGGCTTAATCGCATCTTTTTCTAATAGATCAATTTCTACCAAAGTAAAATTGGGGGATAGGTTTGCTGATTTTAAAAATTCACGCTGACCGGTGGAGAAATTATCAATACCTACTACTTCGTGACCATCTTGTAATAATCGATCAACCAAACTGCTACCTATAAAGCCAGCACAACCTGTTACTAGAAAACGCATACTATTTTTCCTTTTTTATACAGTTTGAAACACCCAGAACTTAGAAATTAAATAACTCAACATACAGGTAGCCCCAATTGTTAAAACAAGGCCTATAAACGGAGTAAAATGAAACGTCTCTACAGTTATATGCATGAAAACCAACGTAATCAGGTAATTAACTATCAAGAAAATCAAGTACCGTGGTAATTGTTGTGATAATAAATTAGTCTGCTTTTTGAATGTAAATTTACGGTTAGCAGAGAAATGTAGCGTAACCGAGACTACGTAAGAAATTGAAACTGCTATCTGGTAATTTCCATGTAATATTTTAGACAATAAAATAAAAAGAGAAAGGTACGTTGCAGCAGTTAGACTACCTACCATTAAGAACATAACAAAAGAATTGTTATGTTCTAATATGGTTTTTTTTAATTGAGTAATAGCTGACATTTCAGTTCCTAGGATACAAAGTTGCTCCAATGCACAAATTCAAATTAATGCTTGGGATTAGGAGAGGGAAAAATGATTGGTGTTTAATATTAAAATACGCTGTTAATTCCTCAAAGATCTCATGAGGCCGATTCACGTGCTCTCGCTCAATAAACCATTGATAAGATTGTTTATAACGCGCTTCAAAAATTTTTTGTGCAGATATTTTTCTGGCTTGGCCGTAAGCCAGCCCACCCTCGCAGGGAATAACGATAGAAAGAGTACCTTTTTCTTTATTACACAAACGATGCATTTCTTGAATTGCTGCCGGTAAATTTGGTAAATGCTCCAATACATGAATTGCCAAAATACGATCAAAATGTCCATCTACATAGGGAAGTGTTTTTTGGCAATCCCCAACAACGGTTTGAATTTCTGGAAAGGAGGCTTTTATTTTTTCCGCCATATTCTCACGAAGCTCAAGCGTAACATAATGCTTTTTTTGTTCGTCAGATAGACGCTCATAGTTAAGGTGTTCCCCCAAACCTGCCCCTATTTCGAGAGTGGTTAGAAAATCTTGAGGAGCATTTTTTACCGCATAGTTATGATTAAATTTTTCAATTAACCGAAATTTCCATCCACTAGAAAGCGTTTCATGCCAATGTTTCATAAAATCATTACTAATAGACTCTTGCTCTTTAGTAAGGGGGGGGAAGCATTTAGGCCATTTATTAATGCTGTCATCCATTGATGCTCTCCTTAGATTCGAGATGCGGCACAACATTTTCAATTGATGCAGTATTTTTTGAGATAATACGATCAACGATGTACATTGGTCGGCGCTTCACCTCATCATAAATACGACTAATATACTCCCCTATTAAACCAAGGCTGAGCAGTTGAACACCGGAAAAAAAGGTGACCACTAGAATGGTGGTAGATAATCCCGGGGTTAAATTAATTCCTGCCAACTTTTGAATAAAATAACAGGCCCCTAATAAAAAGCTCAATCCAGCAACCATAGCCCCCGCTACTGACATTAATTGCAAAGGACGACTACTAAAGCTAATTAAACCATTCAACCCTATTTTTAGCGATCCAACTAGCCGATTATAATTACCCGTACCAGCAAAGCGTTCATCGCGATCATACTCCACAAATGTTTGTTTAAAACCTACATAAGCAACTAATCCACGGAGAAATCCATGTGATTCATTCAAATTTCGCAACTCTTCAATAACGCGTCGCGTCATAATGCGAAAATCTCCCGTGTTAGTAGGAATTTGGACATCACTTAGTTTATTAATAACTTTATAGCCAATATAAGAAATTATTCTTTTAAAAAGAGTCTCCCCTTTACGCGATTTTCGCTTGGCGTAAACCACTTCATAATCGTGCTGAAGTTTTTCATACATAGATTCGATCAACTCTGGAGGATCTTGCAAATCAACATCTATTACTGCACAGGTATCTCCTTTGCAGGCTAAAACTCCGGCAAGTGTCGCGGCAGGCTGGCCAAATCTACGCGAAAAAACCATAAGAGAAATATTGGAATTTCGATTGATTTCATTTTCAATCACCTCCTGGGTATTATCAGGAGATGGATCTAAACAAAAAATAATCTCATAATCCAAACTCATTTTGTTTAAGACAGCTTCTATTCTCATCAAGAAAGGCTTAATATTATTTGCCTCTTTGTAAACAGGTATGACGACTGATATTTGTTTGTTGAGTCTGCAACTTCCAGCTTTTGTCATTATTACCCCGTAATGCTTGACTTAAATTCTAAACAAAATTAACTTTGGTTTGTAATCAAACTATCACCAAAATACAAGTGTGCATTCTCTGACTCCTTAAAAAAATTTGCAATAGATAATATGCATAAAACTCAAGCGCTGATATAAAAAACCAACAAAATTAATCGTAAAAGGCATGGAAATCCCCTATAATCTCAGCTTTTAAAAACCTATCGTCATTATGGTTATACTAACCACCTGGAGTCGTATGTCTTGGAAAGACCGGTTAGCATTAACATATAAAGATCCTGCTATTATCAGCTGGTTTGACTTCACAGCATTAGCACTGTTGTGCATTGGTGGAGCATTATATCTTCACAATGCTTTGCATTGGGGAGTAGCATGGATAGGAGAAGCACAATATGGGGATGCCGAATTTTGGTGGAATGGCGCGCTTCATGTAGCGCAAGGTCTCTTTAAAGATAACCCAGGTAATGGTTACCGCCCTGGCTATTTTTTCTTGACAGGCCTCACCCTCCCCGTCTTAGGACAAAAGTTTCTGCAGTTTTATCCCTATTTTTTACTGACTTTTTTATCAGTTTCAGGTTTTTTTTACCTGGCGCTGCGCCAGCTATTAGGCCGCTGGGTTGCCGCCTGTGTTCTAGGCACACTCATTTTTAATCCATTCACTGCTGAGTGGGTAGCAACATCAACCACGGATGCCACGGGATTACTGCTCAATTTATTATCACTGACGTGCCTGCTATTTGGCGTGGTTAAAAAATTAAATCGAAACTGGTTAATCGCATTTGGCTTTTTGTTTTCTTTGGCAACGCTAACTCGCCCGCTTATTACTCCGTTTGTGGGAGTGGTTCTGCTTTTTCTTTTTTGTGCACCCAAAGAACCATTTAAAAAAAGATTACATATCACTGTTTGCGTATTTATCGCTTTCTGTGTTCCTACCATACTGTGGATGGGTATTCAAAAATTGACCATTGATCAGTGGTCAGTTTCCAGCAATGACGCATCCGCATTTTATGCAGCAAGCGACCCGGCCATACAGGTTTGGACCCCTGCAATGTATGATACCGTTCAAAAAATTGCGGCAAATCGCTATCACGTAGCTTTAAAAGATGTTAATGACAAAATGCTTAACCAGGTTTTTTGGCAGGAAACCATCAAAAATTACGTGAAGTACCCTCGTTATCACCTTCAACGAGCCTTGCCACACCTCTTAAGAATAGCCCTTTTCAGCCCCGCAAATGCAAGTCACGGAACACCACGATGGCGAGTTTTCCTGTTCGAAACTATGA
Organism: uncultured Legionella sp.; assembly: GCA_964648115.1. Lineage (GTDB taxonomy): Bacteria > Pseudomonadota > Gammaproteobacteria > Legionellales > Legionellaceae > CAZYME01. The sequence continues at coordinate 54,875 of CAZYME010000007.1, read as the reverse complement.
TTTTAAGCCTTATAACGTGGCTGGTTATGCGGCGTGAATTTTTTTTCGCATCACTTTTTATTGTGATCGGCATTTCTCTATGTATATTCCCCACATTAATTACCCTCTTGGTATTGGCAGGATCTATACTTGGTCTAATAAAAAAAGATAAAGAAAGTCAGCCTGGTATGTTTCTTCTTAGCGCATACTGGTTTACAGGAGTTGTTGCGCTGTATTTGGTAGGAGGCACCTGGGTAGCGCCATCGGCTTCGCTAGGAGTCGCGTTGAACGCCTTGGGGTATAGGCTTGGGGCGCAATTTTTTTTCGTTGGGGATATTCTTGCTGCTTACGCTTTAATCTGCCTAGCACGCTTAAAATTAAGCTCGCCAATACCCTCTGAAAACTATCATTGGCAAACTTTTTTTAACCAGCCAGCTCCCCTTGCTGGCCGCTTGGTAGCGGGAACCTTTGGACTCTTTTTTACAGCAACAATAATCACCTATCTCGTAGGGGGCTCTATAGTTGCATACCGTATTTATTCTCACAACCATTTTACCAGTATAGAGCCGTACCCTTCGGTATCTCCCATTATAGATGCTTATAGAGTTCATACAGAAAAAAAATTAATCCATGGGGCTGAAATCCGTGGTGGACTCGATCCGTTAGTTCTATCAAATGCCACTGTTAAAACGGGTAATTCTGATGTTATCTTCACTGGAACAGTCAGTCCTTTTATCTGGAATTTAGCAGGACAAAATAGAGCTCAAATCATGGTTTATGCCCAGAATAAGAGATCCCCTTTGAGCATGGGCCCAAACCGAGTATTTGTTGAGGTACCCAATAACCTTTACTCAGATAAATGGATTGGGAAACAGGGGGCTTTCATCATTCGCGACATTCCCGATAAACACAATCAAAGTAATCTACCATACTATCTCACCGTTCCAGCTCTTCAGGCCTTTATTCCTTTAGCCTCAGACAATCAGAGCTTTGAGTTATCAAAAGCAACATGGTTTCCCTTAGTAAAAAATGCAACACAGCTTGAAACAAGCGGTGAGTTAAAAACGCTAGAGACCGATGTAACTTGGGCCATGGATTCTGGCGAGGCTCATTTTCAAAGGCGTTTTTTTATGGCGCCTCATCAAACTGGCTCAATTACTAATAGCGTAGAATTGATTTTAAACATCCCCACTAAATATAGACAAGCCACCTTAAATTTTTCCTACGCGATAAGCAAAATAACAGCGCAGACCCAGCAACGCTCATATGATATTAAAATTTCAGCCATTGCTAAAGCATCCAGAGAATCTATCCAAACATTAATGGAGGCTCAAAACCCTATTCCTAGAATTGGGCAAGCGGATACAATAAAGAATGTAGTGATTTCTATTCCGAGCAATACGAAAGCCATTAAAATTACTTTTAACAACCTGGCAAAAAATACTGGGATTTGGATTTACGAGTTTAATTTAAGCGTAATTGAGCTTAAGCATCCCGTTATAAAAACAGCTTCTTTTTAGGACACTGCATATATGCTAACCGATAATGAATTACTTTCTTACGACAATCAGATTTCAACATCCAACCAATCTGAATCGTTAGCAATTACTGCTAACGATAATCAGCTAAAAAATGTACAAGCTTTTTATAATCAAGCAGGCCGCTCAACTACCTGGGCTGGCAGAGAATACCGACGGCTATTAGCTCGATATTACCAAAGATTAATTCCAGCTAATGCCAGCGTGTTAGAAGTTGGCTGTGGTGATGGAAACCTGCTTGCGCATTTACAAAATTCTGACATTACCGGAATTGATTTATCTCCCGTACAAATACAGTTAGCTAAAGAGTGTTTACCACATGGTAAATTTGAAGTTCAAGCTGGTGAGCACCTAGCGCTCGCAAGAACGTTTGACTATATTATTCTGTCCGAAACAATCAACCAAGCAAGCGATGTCCAACGGCTATTTGAACGACTCCATACCGTAACCCATTCAAGAACAAGGCTTATATTAAATTTTTACCATACTGCCTGGCGACCTTTATTAGGACTTGCAACAAAACTAGGGCTCAAAGCCAAGCAGCCAGCAAGTAATTGGTTAAACCCGGACGATGTTAAAAATCTACTCGCATTAGCTGGATGGCAATTTATTAAACAGCAGAAACGCTTACTGCTCCCGATTCGTTTATTTGGCCTAGATAGACTGGTGAACCGCTTCATAGCCCCCATACTCCCCTGGTTCTGCTTAACTACATTTCAAATCGCACGACCCCAAAGTAGCCCGTGCGCAGCTTTGCCATCTGTCTCAGTAATCGTTACTGCTCGAAATGAGGAAGGAAATATTCATTCAGCCATAAAGCGCATGCCAAGATTAGGGAGCCATACAGAAATTATTTTTGTCGAGGGACACTCGAAGGACGCAACATGGAAAGAAATACAGCGCGTTGCAAAAATTGAATCTGATCATTGGGACATAGTTGCGATCCAGCAAACCGGTAAAGGCAAAGGGAACGCTGTTCGAGAAGCCTTTGAGATTGCTAAAGGTGATATTTTAATGATATTAGATGGAGATCTTACCATGCCACCGGAGGAGCTAACCAAATTTTATGATGCATTGGCCAGCGGGAAAGCGGAATTTGGTAATGGTGTTCGTCTTGTTTATCCAATGGAAAAAAAGGCCATGCGTTTTTTGAACTTATGCGCTAATAAATTTTTTGGTACCTCTTTTACTTGGGCGCTTGATCAGCCTATCAAAGATACGCTCTGCGGCACAAAAACCCTATTCAAAGACGATTACCTACGCATCAAAGAAAACCGATCTTATTTTGGTGACTTTGATCCTTTTGGCGACTTTGATCTTCTCTTTGGAGCAGACCACTTATTGCTCAAAATTGTGGATATCCCCATTCGTTATCGGGATCGCACGTACGGAACTACAAATATCAGCCGCTGGCGGCATGGGGCTCTGCTGCTTCGCATGCTTTTGGTAGCCATCAGAAAACTTAAGCTAGGTTAAGCAAAGGGAAAAATATGCTTTTAACTTTCTTAGTTGAGTATAGTTGGGTAGTTGCTACTATACTCATTCTTACAGTAACAGGTGGCTTTATACTCACCCCGTTTTATGATGGTCAAAAAAATTATCTCATGGCGGCGCCTTTAGCCGGCATTCTAATCCTTTCCCTAGGAACAGCCGCGCTATATATTATTCTGGGTCTTTCTTTAAAGACATCTTCTCTGTTAACAATCCTGATGTGTAGTGGCGCCACACTCATTACGCTCTTTTTTTGTCCCCCTAGATTTAACAAATCTGAGTTGCCAAACCTTATTATTGTTTTTGTTGTTATTGCAATTATTACTTACATTAGCGAATACGCCACAATTGCCTCAGGAAACCCTAGCCTGTTTTTCAAAGGCGCTATTGATACCCCCTTCTACGCCAACGTAGCAGATTGGCTAAATACACATTTAGCCTCATCCCCTCCTCAAAAAGATTCGGGAGAAATATACCAACTTTGGCCAGCAACATTGTTTCAAGTAGATATTCGCTTTGGAGCTTATTTTATCCTAGGTTTTTTTTCAGCTTTACGGAATCAACCCGCCTTATTTAGTTATGATTTTGCATGTGCTGTTATACTGTCAGCAGCTATCATAAGTGTTTCATCTGTTTTTATTCGACGAAGCAGCCTGGCATTTATTTTTTTATTCTTAGGACTGTTGGTATCAGATTGGTATGACTATGGGCGTAGTGGATTTTTAGGTAAGTTACTAATTTACCCATCAGTGTTGTATATCATGGGCATATTTTTTTACATGAAAAAACCTGTTACTCCTAGAAAATTTTTTTCGCTAATAATACTGACTTATGCAGCTGCAAATATATACCCAGCTTACGCGGTTTCAACATTCCTATTCTCTGTGGGCGCAATCTTCATCGCCATTCCCCTTTTAAATCCTAAAACACTTCGAGATAAAATCTATTTGGTTGACCAATTAGACAATGTAATCTTATTTTGTATTGTTGTTTTTTTTCCGATTGTCAGCATGGGAATACTTTCAAAAATAAGCGTGTTTGGGGATCTAATGAAAAGCTATCTTCCCCAAAACTCTTCCTTACATAACAGCTACTACCTTCAGGTAAATTTTGCGCGCATTTTTCATTTAGAGCATTTTGATTTTAAAATTAAGCTCGCCTCTCATTGGATGTTATTGGGTACAGGTTTATTTGCTGTAGCTACCTTTGCTGCATTAACTATATCGATTATTAAAAAGAATTACATCGCATTTTGCCTTTTGGTAACTCCTATTTTAATGATGATAGTGTTTATAGCTTTCAAGCGATATTGGGTAGAGTATCAATTTATCGGCATCTTTTATCCACTATTCATATGTGGGTTTGCAACCTTGCTTGATTCATTTGAGACAATTAAGAATGCTCAGCATTATAAAATTGATTACATAATCTGTTTTATAGCCATATCTACTCTTGTTGTTATTCATTTGCCCCGTTTTGTATGGACAAGTTACGTTTATTCAAGCGAACATGCTGGCCAAATATACAAATTTGAAAAATCGGAATTTGACGAGCTAGAGAGAGCTATTGATAAATCTGCTGTAACCATTGATATTAAAAACCCAGCATTTTCTGCTCCCCTACTAACTGAGCTAGGGCGCCGGAAGACTCATCTTCAATTTACAAGTGAAAGCTGGGATGCCACTATTGGAAATTACCTTGACCACATAAAAAATCCAAAAATTCTGCCCTCAAACTTACATCTCGCTATGCTTGGTGAGCACATTAACAAAAATAAGTGCTCTATAAAATATAAAACACATCAATACCAATTGGTTTCATGTAATTACTAACTTACCTACAGTGTATTTATCTGTGAACACAGGAGCACAACACTGGGATACAGTAATCATTGCCTCTACAGAAATGTCTCAATGGTGCAAAAAGCAAACCAAAATATATAGTCCTTAATGCCTCCGAAAGCAGGATGGTCCTCAAAGGTTCACTGCTCTACGCATTTGCATGCTTCTAGAACACGCTCAAGATAAATATCTATCTGTTTCGCCTACCAGAGAGCTCACACGAAGTGTTAATATTTCTTATAGGGTCTGATTTTTTGTGTGAAAAACAATAAATATAAAATTAACAAGCACCAAGAAATACTGCTAAGGTAAAATGCAAATCTCATAAGAGGGATTTGCTGAAAGGATAGCTCGACTTTATTGAATCCCTGCTGTTTTAGGGGAATTATAATCATTCTATCTTTAGTGGATAAAACAGGGACTGTTTTTCCATTAACTTTTGCGTGGTAGCCAGGAAAATACTCCTTAAACACATATAAATAAGTATTTGATACTGGTGTATTTACTACCGCTGTATAAGGAGTAAACGAGAGTATTTTAATAGGTAAATCACTATATTTATATGTTATTATTTTTAATGATTTCACTTCAAGAGAACTTGTTTTTGTTGTACCCAGCTGCATAGCTCCCAAAAATAACTCCCAATCGCCCCCTCCGTTACCAGGGCTCTTCTCATCCAACCCATTATTAAAAGGCATAGTAAAAATGGTGTTTTTAATATCAGAGGAGTTTTGAAAAGGCGCTGCTGCTACAAGCCTCTTTGATGAATCTAATATTAAAGCTGATATTCCTGCATTGTTAAGATAAGTCTCCATGCATAAAAATAAATTTTTAGTTAATAATCCCTTAAATGTGTAAAAAGACTCCAAAGAATAATTTTTAATTTGAAAAGGGAGTTTAAATCTTTCTTTTTCAACCGCTATCCCTTCAGGCAAAAAAGATACCGCTTTAGTACATTGGTTTGTAATAACAGCCTGGTTGTCATAATTAGAAAGGGTCTTCTGATGTTGATCTAATAATTTATTTTTTAAAGTGGGATCATAAACCTCAAATTCTCCTATATGGACGTGAATAGGTAAAAGCACTCCAAAAGGAATTAGTGGTAAATTCTTTGGAAAAAGCCACGTATTTTGGTTGCTATTTGCAGCATTCTGAAAAAAATACGTGAGTTGGTATATATTCCAGCATGTAAATACTAGGAAAAAAACTCCTATAATTTTTTTAGTAGATTTTTTGGTGCTGGAATATATTTTCCTGAGAGAAAGTAGTCCTATGTAACATGTTAAAGCAGCTAATACCATATACAAGCGCTGCATTGGATAGGTAGTGACCCCGTAGAAACTCTCTGGTAATAGCCACCAAAGCCAATAAGTAACACCAGGAATTACATACAACAGAGCTATTAAAAAAATGCCGCATAAAGACAAAATGCGTAACAGTACATTTTTAGGGAAATATAAAGCTATAAAAATCCCAAATAACAGAATCCCCCATAAAGTATATCCTAACTGCAGAAAAGAAGTCCCTAATGCCCGATAACCCAATGGTAAAAAGGCACCCAATGTATCATTTTTTAAAATAACCATCAAAGAATCTAAAAATTTAGATTTTATGGCAAGCGAATAATAATCCTGCATACCTAAACTAAAAACACCTACAAACTGCCAGGCGTTTAGCAACATAAATAAACATGGAATTATTAATAGATGGAAGAAATTTTTTCTTAACACGATAAATTGTATAAATAAAAACAGTAGACAAACAGTAGTTATCCAAAGTCCCATAGGTGGGTGTGAAAGCCAGCTTAATGATAAACCCATAGTTGTGAGAAAATAAGCAGGTAAATCACCTTCCTCATTGATCCTAATTAATCCATAGATAGTTAAGGGTATGAATGTAACGGCCATAAAGGAGTAATACATATCCATTTTATAAATAAGGCCAATGACCCCAGGACATGTGATATAAAAAAATGCAATAAATACAGAATACCAGCGTAATGTAGGTGCTAGCCTAGACAATCCAAAATAAAGTAATAGCGTGGAGCATAAAGCAGTAAAAATTACTGTAAGGTGCTGTATAAACAGGGCATTTAGAAATCCAAATGTTAAGAGATGAATAAATACCCCAAGAAGAGCATAGAAGGGTGCCCTGATAATTGAAACACCGATGTAATTAAACTCACTTTGGCCTACGACTGAAAAAACAAAAAAATGTTTAAATTGAATAATTGCGTCATGTAATAGGTATTGATACCATCTGGCATCCATTGCCCCCATATTTAGGCCTGATATGAAAGGATGGTATGCATATAAAACCAGCAAAAATAGAAAAACAACACGAAATAATTCACTTTTTTGCAAAAAAATCATTGTTTTTTGATAACATCTTACTGTACTAACCAACCTACTACTCCAAATAGATAAATAATAAAAATACTGATTTTAGGTGTGAAAATTACCTTTACTGAAATTAGCCGTTTATTGTGCATAGGTTGCTTCAACTTTTCCAGTATTTTCCAATATCAAAACTTGATTAAATAATTTTTTTTGAAGCTATTTTTGCTAAGTCAATGGACTGATAAACATAAGGACATATTAAAACAATTACATAGAGCACCGAGCCTTTTACTTTACATGCGATTGTAGTACTTTATGAGATTTTTTATATGATAATTGGTTACCTGAAGCAGATGAAGATTAATCAACTCGCATTAACCTATAGAAGCATAGAGTGGCCTTATTCAAGTTTTAATCGTTATCTTCTTTTATCGTTATATTCGTAGAGGCATACACCAGAAATTGACGGGGGCGTTTTGAAGAGAGGTTTGGTGAGTGAGCATTCCTGGTTGCAAGCAACTGGACTAGGATTGCTGAAAATGGAGTATCGATTTTTCAACGCCGTTAGTTCTGCTGTCAGTGCTGAACTATTAAGGTTGGTCTTGCTCAGTCTAATTACTCTGCTAATTTTCAAGCCCATGTTTTACAATGTAGATATCGGCGCATCAGTAGACGCTTATGTGTATCATGAAATCATTGCTGATGCGCTTGAACAATATCGGCATCACATTTTTCCAGTTTACGTAGGACAAAGCTTGTTTGCTTTTGCAGGCACCCCTATGGGGCGAGCTCCCTATTTATTACTCTTAGCCGGGTTTCTAAATCTAATTACTTTTGGAAAAATTAACTCACTTCAGATTCAGCACGCGACCATTATCTTTAGTGCCCTGGCCGGTGTTTATTTGATGTATTTTGTGCTAGTAAAAATTGGACCGAAACAACGCTGGCTAGCATTCGCTTTTGCTATTCTTTATATCACTTGTCCATCTATTCTGACACTGATTGCCAAATTAGATATGTACTACTCGTTCATAACAATCCCATTTTTTCCTGTTTTCGTTTACGCCTTAGTTCGAAGTTATCAAAAAAATGATGTCCTATCTTATGTATTACTGTCTTCTTCTTTATCCTTAATTTGGATGTCACATCCCTCAATAGGGTTTTTCTGTACTTCTGTTTGCGCAATTTTTTTGGGTTTGCGCTTGTTTTTTCAGCCTCAAATTTTTGTTCGGCTAGTTTTAACGAGTGGACTTTTTGCGCTTCTCAGTTTATGGCAATTTATGACCATCATAAGTTTAAAGATGGGTGAATATGTTGATATGGGCACTATCGACCCCGCAAACTATGCGAAGGGTTTAATTGCATTTTACGCATCTTATTTTACTAGCACATTTTTACCTGTAAATCTGAATAGTAGCCTACCTACATACAATCAATTGGGGTATTCATTGTGGTTAACGTTAATCTTGGGAGTGTGTGTTGCAATAAAAAGACGAGATAACTTATTAAATTATTTACTTATATGTGCATTTTATTTGATTGCTTTAATTTCCCCAGTTCCTTACGTAAGTAAATCCCTATGGTCCCATTTTCCGCCGGCTGTAATTGGCTTATCAAGTTGCTGGCCCATGCTAAGAATATCCCCGATTTTACCAGCTTTTTGCTGTTTTACTGGAATGCTTGCTTTGTGCAATATTTGCCCAATATCAGCCGATAAAAAATCACGAAATTTAGTATCAGTAGTTTTAATCATATTAGCTGTGTGCTGGAGTTGCTTTCAAGCAGCTCCTTTCAGTAAATATTTGGCAAGGCATCGAGCTCCAAACCCCGCCTGGCTATTGCCAGAAAATATCAGGCATCGTTTAGAATACTCCTCAGGTTACCATCACCAACCATTGCTAGAGGGTATTTATGAGCCAGCACTGTATAACAGACTTCTTCAGGCTGATGGTAAAGAATTAGAGGGTTATAATAATAATGAAATAATGAAAAAGACCTGTTTATTAAAATCAAATTCACTAAAGCACACTATGCTTTCAGATTTAAAGATATCATTTCCTAAGGAGTATAATACTCAAAACACTGATGCTTTAAATCCTTTGATGAAATTATCGATATTGCCAGAAACAAAATATATGTTCTGTATGGATATGTTTATTTCCAATTCTGAAGGATTAGTTAGTGTTGACGGATATCAGCACGAAAGTATTTCCACTTTCCGTGCAGATTTGCCCACGCAGCAAACCATGTTGATTCCTATTTTTACTACAGAAAAAATGGAAAAAGAGCTGACTCTAACACTATCCGCTTTAAGAAGTGTTAACAATTCAAAGGACCGCGTTATCAGACTTAATTCCTTTAATGTGAAAGCATATGATATAAATAAATTACCTATTCAACTGCACTCGCTTATTCCTTATAAAGTAACGATTAAAAATCCAATAAAATTTTCTTATCTCGAAACAGCTAGAGAATTTGTAGACGGTTACGTAGCATTAGTTAATGGCGTACAATATCCAACACGAATCTCGCCCACTGGCAGAGTTATGGTTCCGCTTCTTCCCGGAAATAATGAGGTTGAATTATTCTATGTAGGAACCCCTCTTATCAGAATCACATTTTACATTAGTCTTTTTTTCTGGATAAGTGTTGCAATTTTTCTAATCTATCATATGACAATCCGAAAAACTCCCTCAAGATTGTGTCGTTTATTAACTTATTTTAAGGTAAGATAGGCACTATACTTTGGAAAGAGAGTAGACACTCATATATCCTTCTGCTAGCATTCATTGGCGCTCCGCCCTAGATCAAATAGATAGGATGTACACACATTATTGAATTTTTGGCTAAACCTATTTGGTAATTTATATTCATAGCGAACAACTTATATGCTCAATGAAATAAAACATCTTGTGTCCTTCGTGCGACTGCAATGAAAAAAGTATTGGTGACTGGTGCAACAGGATTTATAGGAAAGGCGTGCTTAAGTGTTCTGAAACATACCGATTTAGAAATCCATGCCACCTACCGTAATAGACCTATTTCTGATATTACTAATGTTCATTGGTATCACTGCGATATTTTAAATCACGACAACATATCTGCTGTAGTTAGTGAAGTTAAACCTGACTATCTTCTTCATTTAGCGTGGATTGTAGATCATAAAACTTGCATGACTTCAGAATTAAATATTGATTATATCTTTGCCTCAATTCATTTATATAAACAATTCAGTATTAATGGCGGTAAAAAAACAATCTTTCTTGGGACTTGCGCAGAATATGACTCCATAGATTCAGTTTGTGATGAGAATAAAACTTCGTTAAAACCTAACAGCTTATATGGTCTGTGTAAGAAAAACACTTTGGAAATAATAACTCAGCTAAAACTACAACAACCTGAATATGCTGACTTTACCTGGGCACGTATTTTTCATCTCTACGGCCCTCATGAATATAAAAATCGTTTAATTCCTTACATATTTCATTCTTACTTACAAAGGATCGTACCTGTTTTAGAAAACCCACACAGTGTCAGAGACTATATTTATGTTCAAAATTTAGCTGAAATAGTGGTGCATTTACTTGTAGTTAAATGCAGTCCAATTATAATCAATGTTGGCTCAGGCAACTCACATACAATAGAAGAACTGGCTAATAGCATTCACTTACGTTTTTTTAAAGATCAGGCCCCGCCTTCTTACAAGCCTGGAATAATAACTAAGAAGGATCATTTGGTGCCGGCCTTAAACAGATTACAACAATTAAAAATTCAACCCTCTGTATCATTCGAATTAGGCTTAGAAAAAACTTTTAAATGGTGTAAATCACAATATGAGCAACATTTATTACTTGAAGGTTAAGAAAAAAATATAAAAACTAAATAACTGAGCATCTAAAATGAAACTGATATCTGTAGTCACACCTTGCTTCAATGAAGAGGAAAATGTTCAACAAATTTACGAGGAAATAAAATCTATTTTTTCAAAACTGGAGAATTATCAATATGAGCATATTTTTATTGATAACAACTCCACAGATAAAACTGTTTCTATTTTAAAAATAATTGCTCAGACAAATAAAAACGTAAAAATAATTGTAAATGCACGCAATTTTGGTTGGATTCGCTCCCCATTTTATGGCGTATTACAAGCAAAAGGCGACGCCATAATTTTTCTTTCCGCAGACTTTCAAGATCCTCCCTCTCTAATACCTGATTTTATAAAAAAATGGGAGGAAGGGTTCAAAGTTGTGGTGGGGGTTAAACCTAAAAGTGATGAGTCGTCTCTTATATTCTTTATTCGCAAATCTTATTATAGGTTTGTGAAAATGATTTCTGATGTAAAATTAATAAATAATTTTACTGGTTTTGGGTTGTATGACAAAAAAATTGTTACCATTATGTCCCAATTTAGAGATGCGTATCCCTATTTTCGTGGCATGATCTCTGAAATTGGCTACGAAGTAGCAGAAATTGAATTTCACCAACCGGTGAGAGCCCGTGGGGTTTCGGCAAGAAGCTTTTACCGTATGTATGATTTTGCAATGTTGGGAATCACTAGTAACTCCAAAGTACCGCTACGTATAGCTACTATGGGCGGGTTTGTATTATCTGCTATTAGTTTATTTATCTCATTTCTTTATATTGCTCTAAAATTAATTTTTTGGCAGAAATTTACTATAGGCATAGCTCCCATGCTAATAGGATTATTTCTTTTTTCATCCTTACAACTATTTTTTATTGGATTACTCGGCGAGTATATTGCGGCTATACACATACAAGTGCTAAATCGTCCTCTAGTTATTGAGAAAGAACGAATTAACTTTGAACAATATGAATAGCAGTGCTCACGCCGCATGAAAAGGAAATGACCTTAAGCTGTTTATCCCGTATAGTCATTAATTTCTTTTATTGTATAGTCATACATACTAAATCCTTGCATCCATGCTTTATACCAACGTACTGTTCGATTTAAAGTGTGCTCAATGTCCCACAGAGGCTGCCAACCTAATTTGGCTTTTGCTTTAGAGCAATCTAATTTTAAAAAATTAGCCTCATGAGGCTGAATTACCTCGCTATGTTGCCAGCTGGCAGCCTCACCCCATTGCGAGCTCAAATACTCAACAATCCATTTAACTGAGCGTACGCTATCCTCTTTGGGACCAAAATTCCAACCCTCAGCAAAAGCCTCCCCTTTATTATAAAGCTGCTCTGCAAGCATTAAATAACCCGATAAAGGCTCTAACACGTGTTGCCATGGGCGAAGCGCACCTGGATACCTAATATTTACAATTTCGCGCTTTGAAAACGCTTTAAGTATATCAGGCACCAAGCGGTCAAGCGCCCAGTCCCCACCGCCAATAACATTCCCGGCCCTGGCGCTAGCCAAAGCACAATTTCCCGAATTAAAAAATGATCGCTGGTAAGAAGCTGTAATCAATTCGGCGCATCCTTTACTGCAACTGTAAGGATCAAATCCACCCATCGGCTCTGACTCCCGATATCCCCAAGGCCACTCTTTATTTTCATAACATTTATCACTGGTAATATTTACTACAGCTTTTATATTTCCTAGCCGCCTAACCACCTCTAGTAGAGACACAGTTCCCATGATATTTGTGTTATAGGTTTCTAAGGGGGACTCATAGGATGGTCGCACCAACGATTGAGCTGCCATATGGAAAATAATTTCAGGCTGAAAGTTGTTTATAGTTTTATAAAGGTGGGCCATGTCACAAATTTCCCCCTCTTCAGAGGACATTCTTTGGCTCAAATTAGACTCTATAAACAAACTTGGTTTCGTTGGAGGGCTTAATGCATACCCCCCTACAATAGCTCCCATATTGTGCAACCACAAACAAAGCCAACTACCCTTAAAACCAGTATGTCCGGTTACAAATACGCGTCTTCCCCGCCAAAAATTTTTATTGACCATAAAGGACTACTCCCATATTTTCCACGGGGCACGTCTTTCAGCCCAAAGCGTCTCCAAGTGGATCTTGTCACGTAAAGTGTCCATAGGATGCCAGAATCCTTTATGCTCATACGCCATTAATTGGCCTTGCTCTGCCAATTGATTGAGTGGGGCTTGCTCCCAAACGCATTCATCTCCATCTAAATAGTTTAAAACCTCTGGAGATAAAACAAAAAAACCGCTATTAATCATACCCCCATCGCCCTTGGGCTTTTCTTTGAAATTTTTAACAGCATTATTGTCGATGTCCAGCGCACCAAAACGACCTGGAGGATATGTTGCTGTCAGAGTAGCTAATTTACCGTGATTACGATGAAAATTTATGGACGCTGTAATATCAACATCACCTACTCCATCACCATAAGTTAAACAAAATAATTCCTCTCCTAAAAGATAGCTAGACACTCTTGCCAACCGACCACCGGTCATCGAGTTTTCACCCGTATCAACCAGTGTAACGCTCCAAGGCTCCGCCCGCTTATTATGTACATGCATTTTATTCTCACGCATATCAAATGTCACATCAGACATATGCAGAAAATAGTTAGCAAAGTACTCTTTGATAACGTATCCCTTATAGCCACAACAGATCACAAAATCGTTAATATGGTGCGCAGAGTATTGCTTCATAATATGCCAAATTATCGGCTTCCCACCTATTTCTACCATAGGCTTGGGTTTTAAATCCGTTTCTTCACTCAAGCGTGTTCCTAGACCACCAGCAAGTATCACCGCTTTCATACGCTACTCCGATTTGTATTTAATGTCATAAAGCAAAATCCCAACTCTACTAATCTATTGGATATCAACTGGTAGCCGGATCCCAAGAAATTGATCTTATTTTAACAGGGTTTGCCACATCTAAATTTAATAAGGGATTATTGCAAGGATGAACTGTAGTAACAATCCTCACGTGATCATCTAGGCCAATCTTTTCCCCTATATACAATTTATTACCCACATGCAATTTAACATCACCGATATTACCGTCATAATCTAGAGTTAAAATTTGTGACGTGGTTGCCTTGTCATTAATAATAATAGGACCAGAAGAGGATATTATACGAAATAAACCTTTTGCATCACGAGCAAGAGAGGCTACCATTTGCTTTGGCAATACCACTGCATATTGGTGACGATAAATTACCTTGCATATGTTAGGAAAATTTTTAACCAGCGGAGGAAAAACATCCCTGTTACTTAACCACTCTTCAGGATAATTATTATTGAAAGACACAACAGCCTGCTCTGAACTACGAACCAGCCCCGCCTCAACCTTGTACCAAGGCTTATTTTCACGATGCTGAAAGGGGAGCATTTCACTTGCTTGAAATCGGGTATTATAGCGTGACCATGCTAGGTAGTCGGTTGTTCGCTGATAAGTCAAGAAATGATTATAAGTACGCAGTACATTAGAAACAATGCTTATATAAGGTCGAAAAACAGCGTAGCCGCCGTTAACCCATTCAGCGCCACATTTGTATATGTTCTCAATGGAATGCATGGAGCCTTGTGACAACGCTGCAAACTTTTCAGGCTCTGTTGCATCATATAATCTCCACAAACGTAAAACTCCATCCCCTAACACATGCTTTTGATTGCGCATTATAATTGAAATAGCTAATGGTCGAACTGTTTCTTGAAATCCAGAAATAAGTACAGGAACATGGCGAGAAGCAGAATATTCAAGTTCTTTCTTGAGCAACTGCCATTGTGAGTTTCGTTCATCAAAACGTAACAGAACCGGATCATTCCCATTATCATGAGAAGCAACAAAACGCACAGTTCTGAATGTTGTATAAATGTTCATAAAAATAAAGGTTACTAACACTATCCTAGAAAGGATCTTGATGGAGTTTTGCCAACATACAGCAAAAGTAACGCCACTATTTTGTCGCGGAGCAGTTAAAGTGAAGAGCCAGGAACCATTTCTGAGATTAAATATAACACCCCTCGGTCGGCTGTATTGGCTTGCCAACAATACCATACCAATCATGGTAAATGGCAGTGCGTAATGCAAGCTACGTGCAAATCGAAAATCATCGTGCTGGTTAGCAGCAACAAATGCTGCTAATACCCAACCAACCATAGGGATACATAGCAAACGAGCTAAAATATTTTTGGCTTTAATATATCCTAATAAACCGCAACCACTAAAAAGCATAAATCCTATAAAGGCCGCGCCAGGGTGATTTATAAATAAAAACTTCATTGTATGGTGAAAGCTTCCTGTATTGTAATAAGACATAAGACCCAATACAGCACCCGCTACCTCCCACGTTTGCATAGAAAACTGAGGTAAAAAGTTTCGAGCGACTGGAATAGCCGACACTCCAGCCGCCGTAGAAGCGTTTAAATAAGGCATGAGAAGAAGCTTAAAATTAGCTGTAGTAGTCACAAAAACAGTATGAACTGCAACTGGTGCTAATATAAATACAAACAAGTAAAGCAGAATTACATTCCTGAGCATTAGAAGAAAGCTAGATTTATCTCTAGAAAGACGCCACAACAGTAATGCAAGGGTTGGTAGTAATATGTTAACAAAAGCTGGTTCTGGATAAATTGAAAAATATGCTGCTGTGATGATGGCAGTTAAAGCAAGCTTACGCCAAGTACTATTAGATGTTATGGCTGACAAGAAAGCCAATGTTGTTAATCCGGTAGGCACACCCACAATCATAGCCAGACTACCTTGGATGTGGAGAAGCCAGAAATAAAAACCGCTTAGAAAAATTAATTGCAAGGCCAAGGTATAGAAATATGAGAGACGCAAAAAGAGTCGGCCAATAAGCCCAATAGTTAAACCAAGTGTTAACAACGCACATAAAACAGTTACGGGAAAGGCAGCTTGATAAGAAAGTCCTGTTATAGCAGTTATCGTAGCTAATACTAACTCGGCGCCTCTTCTATAATCCTTTGTATAAGGCAGTGTTCTCGTGATCGCCTCGTAAACAAAATACTCTTGACGAGCTACTGGCACGTCTTGCAATGAACCGGTGTGCATTTTTTCCAAAATTTGCCTGGCATTTTCACAATATTGTAGTTGGTCAGAGCTCCCAACTAGCAAATGCAGCCCTTCATTGTGAAACATCCAAGCAAAGACAAAAATAAGTAGGATTGGCAATAACCATAATGAAATGGATGTTGATCTAAATTTTTCCCAAGCGCTTTGAAGATTTTGACGACAAAAAACTAGGCAAATCAATAAAGAGACCAAAAGCAAAACACTTATGTTTGCGCGTGGAGTAAAAGGAACAAGTAAAACTGCAATCTGAAATAAACCGACCAGGGTTAAAAAACAAATTCCCATTAATGGCGCTATGAGAAAAACATACCTTTGTTGATATTTAGGCAGGAAAACTAAACTAAGCCCCAAGCCTGCAAAATACAGGCTAGCAAAAGCGTATAAAAAAAAACCTATATTGTATATAAAAAAGCTCACAAAAGACCCTATTAAGACACCGCCAAATTTCTTCGCGCACAAAATATATCAATATAATCATGTGGTCTGGCTTGAAGTAGTTTCGTATGCCCATGCTCTATGTCATATAATTGAATTTCATTTTCTTTATTTAATGTGAAAAATTGATAGTCTCTTTCTTGAAAAAAATTAAGCAATTGTTCAGATTGAAAACCTAGCGCCTCCATGACACTAGGGCAGTACTCAAATCCTACGACAGCGTCTGGATTACAACTTAAAGTATCAACCATCCCTTTACACACCGCTAGCTCATATCCCTGAACATCGATTTTTATAAAAGAAATCGGAAAGCCCACAGCATGTTTTTTTAAATAATTATCAACAGTAACTATTGGCGTTTTTTGTATTTTGATTCGCCCTTTAAATTGCTTTTTAAATGCGTCTGTTAAAATCCGATGGTCTCCATTATGAGCCTCATTTTGCCAGAGTTCAATTTCCCCTTCATGATCTCCAACAGCTGCTGCAACAGACACTAATTTGTCTGAAAATTGATATTTTTGACTAGCTTGCTTTAAAATTTCCAGATTCCGCGCTTCGGGTTCAAATGCAAAGATCTTAAAAGGTGCGTCTACTACTTTAGAAAATACAAAGGACGTGTACCCAATATTAGCGCCTACATCAATAACGTTGCCCTCTCGAAAAAGATGACGGTGATATTTCACTAATCTTGCATACGGATCTTCTAGGTGTTTTTTGTAGGTAAAATAACTGGAGATATAAAATGAGCGCATAAAAGCTAGATCTAATAAACCTGTCCTATTTATACCCTTATAGAACCAGATCAATCCATTTGCGCATTTCGTGGATACACTCATATCTTTACCTTGCTAGAGGTGCTAATTTCAGGATGCCCTTCCCCTGCAAATCCTATTTGGGGTTTAAAACCAATAAGCTCCATTTTTACCGCAACTGGGCGATCATCACCCTTTGGTAACATATAATGCTGGCTAAAATGCAGTCTAATGTTTCGTTTTACATTGCCAGGAGGCACATCAATAAAAAATTGAAACGTGCCCGTGCTAATTTTTATCTCTCTTTTTTCTTCATTATCAATATAAATTGTCATATACAAAGGCGAATTCAGTTGGCTAAATTCTGGTAGAAACCCTTGGATAGTTAGCTTTGTTTTTGGGTGAAATTGGGACAATTTTATTGTTGCATCTTCTGAGAACCATCCGTCTTCATATATCCCAGAATATTCTAAATTTGTATTTTGTAAATCTCCCGGAAAATGATTTACAAAGCTAGGAGGCATTAGCTGCTCATATTCCTCTGCAGAAATTAAGGAAATATCCCTCGCATGCCCAACATATAGTCGGTGGGCTAAAGGAATTTTACTTCCAAACAACAGCATCAGACCGCTGCGATTTCTTTCAGATGTTTTTGCATCAGCACCCATATCCAACATAAAGTAGGGCATACCGTTAATAATACGAGGCTTAAATTCCTTTGAAACCACCCGCGCAGACCCCCTGCCCATTAACGATAAGGGGTAGCTCTTATCTCCGATTATTTTTGCTGGAGGAAGCTCATGCTTGCCATTATGATTGAGTGTTTTAGTAAAATCCAAAACTAACCGATAGTTTGTCGAGGGATTTAAAATCTGAAATAGCAAATATCTTCCAATACTCGATACACTTGTTTGTGGATAAAAATAATCTTTTTCAAGGCCATATAAAGAAATGTGGCCACTCTCTCCAAAATAATAGTTCTGTCCTAATGTTGAGTTAACAAAAATTAGATGATTAGAAACAGATCGCAAAGGTACTAAAACAAAATTTTTATTATCCATCCCAGCCATCTGGGTACGGTTAAAAATTGTCCTCAATGGAGTCTCCATTAGCAAAGTAGACGCTGCCAATGAAGGTGAATATATGCTGTAAAAATAACTAACCAGGGGTTTTCCATTTTGATTTCTAATTGCAAAAGGCAGCCTCAAAGTATTATTTAATAGCATCTCCTGTATCTGACCTGCTGTGCTATAGGCTTTTGGAGACGTGTGCTTAAAAATATCCCCCCCCTTAAAAGGAGAAAAGAATACATTCGAAGTGATGAATTTTATATTTTTGTTATACAAAAATAACGATTGCAATTTTGCAGGCACTACATTCGTAGCATCACTAATAATAAGCTCATTATTTGAAATTTCTTTTGTTAATCTAGTTAGCTCTGAAGACAAGCGAAATTTAGAAGCGCGGGGCAACTCACTATATGGCTGGCCTATATCTCCATAACTTGCATGTAAATAACTAAACTGAACACTTACTCCTATGACCATAACAAAACCAACTGCAACAATTCTTGTCAATTTAGAAGAAACCTGTTCCATTAACCCAAGCGCTAATACTGCCAACATGAAAGGTTGTATATACATTGCCAGTTTAAAAAGACTGAACCCGCTTTGCTCTCTTGTTTGTACGTACAAATATCCCCCTAATAGGACAATCACTAAGAACACAACAGCAGGGAAGAAACGTTTAGTGATTTGTTTCATTGAAAAACATAAGACTGAGATTGAGAATAAAAATGCTAGCACAATCATGAGAGAGGCAAAGGGCTCCCTAAAAACTGTACACAGTGGCATTAGACCCCAAAGATCAGCCACACCACTCGGCACCAAGAAATATGGGAACAAATCCCCTTTTCCATTCGTGAAACCCGCTGTTGCTTGATAATGCAAAAAAGAGGCAATATTAATCCAATATGTATTTAATAAAATAAGACATTCTATAAGACACAGTAATATTAGGAAGCTAAATGAGCGGCTAGGCCTCCATCCTTTAAAGAGAAAAACAACAAAATAAACAATACAGGCCAATCCGAGAATAGGAATAATCTCTGGATAGGATATTAACAAAGCACACGCAATCAAACTCAGTAAAAAACTTTGACGATACAAACGATAGTTCAATTTTTTTACAAAAAATGCCTGGAACAACGTACCAACAGCGATTAACAAAGAAAGCCCTAATACCTGCGCGATCAATTGATAGAGTGTTGCAAGTGTTGTTAATGCGGAACAGGCAAGAAATAAACTTGTTACTAAGGCAATTTTTCTGTGTCTTTTAGAAACCAACACCATCGCAGCGGTTGAACTAATTAACACTAAATGAAACCCTAAAATTAATGGCATGAAAAGCTGCAACGGGTTACGATGCATTATTCCGCTTAACCAAGCCAGCAATAACTCACTTCCACTTCTAACCATCGCAGGTACAAATGTAAACCAGTAATATTGGCTGTAATCTTTTCCTTGAAGCATCTCTGTAGAATTTGGCACATCAAAATAACCATGATTTAAAAAACGCAGCGCGCCCAAACAGTAATTTGCCATGTCATCATTCGCATAGCTAAGCCAGTTGAAACCGAAGCGCAGTAAAGGAGAACCTGTTAAGCAAAGTGAGAGAAAAAATATTGATGCAAATCCGATATATCGCGAGATTGGGATAATAGGCTTGCGATATAAAATAATCGCGACACTTAGAAATAATGAAAAAACAGTGAGAGGAACAGCAAAATTTCTGACAGGAAGTCCTGCACGATTTAGCAAAAATACCGGCAATAAAGTAAAAGCTATTCCTACCACCGGAGAAAGCAATAAATTTTGTAGGAGATTACGTTGTGTGCGCAGTAAACTTAATGCTGCTGTTCCTAAAATTCCAAAATAAACAAATAAGCCTATGGGTAATAAAAACGCAACTATATTTATCAATTTTTCCATAGTTATAAACCTATTGTAAATAATTTATCCATTGAGCCCATATGCGGCTCGACCGCACACTATACACCATCAGAAATAAAATTCAGTAAATTTTTATCACTTGAAATACAGAGGGAGTGATAGTGTCAGGAGGTAGGTTTTTCCTCTAACAAATCCCTATAAAGTACAGCATAATCGGCCGCCATTTTATCCGCGGTAAATAACGCCAAATAACGTTTCTTGGCCTGCATACCCATTTTCTCTGCCGCAAGAGGGTTTTCCCAAAGAAATTGCATTGCTTGTCTAAACGCGACTGGATCACTAGGCTTTACCACCAAACCCGTTTCCTTATCGATATTAATGAAACTGGTACCTGTGCCTATTTCACTCGAAATCATAGGTTTGCCGTACATCGCGCCTTCGAGCAAAGAAATCCCGAAGGCTTCGGAACGTAGATGTGAGGGAAATACAACTGCGTAGCAGAGTTCTAATAACGCGGCTTTATCCTCGTTTTGTAACATACCAGTAAAATAAATATTTTGTAGTCCTAATCGGGCTGCATGTGCTTTTAGCTCTGTTTCAAGAGGCCCTGAGCCAACAATAACTACCGGATATGCGGTATCTTTGAGCGCATCTAGAAGAATATGTAGTCCTTTGTAGTAACGAAGCATGCCTACAAAAAGGAAGAACCGTTTTCCGAATTTCTCCTGCCATTTTGCTAACAATTCAGGAGATGGCTTTGGATATGTCGAGCTATCAAGCCCAATCGGAATAACCGATGTTTTGTCACGATATCGTTCTAATACATGGCTAGTTTCTAAATAATTGGGAGAGGTTGCTACAATGCGATCGACACTGGCGAGAAATCGGTTTTTCAAGGGTCGATAAAATTTTAACAACGTTTTCTGTCGGATAATATCGGAATGATACGTAACCACAGTGGGGATTTTTACCCTTGCTGCAAAATGGACTAAATCCATAAAAGGCCACGGATAGTGGTAATGGATAACGTCAACTTCTTTGATAAGTTGGGAGAAGCGCGAAAAAACGGATAGAGAAAACCCTGTAGACGCAATTTGGAACGCCATTTTTGAACGGTGAGCGAGATGACCGTCTACTTCGATGGTACGCGGATTATCAGAGCTTAATGACAAAACCTCAGTGTGAACACCCAAATTAACACTAGCCCTGGCTAATTGGTTAATTACTTGTTCAACACCGCCTACTGAATCAGGGTAGTATGTTTTGTAGAAGTGCAAAATCCGCATAAAATCCCAGTAAAATATTAACGCGGACGTTAACGCGCGCCGGAAAATATTATACTTGTTATTATTAATTTTGCACTCGCTTTTAGCTTGGACCCCCGCGCTAATCCTTATGATTAAAAAAACAACCGAATATAAAAATAGTGTACGTTAAGGCTGTCCATGCACAGAAAAGGGAAAACATGTTATTGTTATGTGTTGAATATAGGAAATTTGCTAACTCTATTCCCATCGCTTGAACACACATGGAAATAATACTCATTAATGCCGTGGCAGTGCCTTTGGTAACAGTTGTGGAAAAAAGAATAAATCGAATCAATGGTGCTCCCAGCATCCCCCCCCCGAAGAAGTAAACAATAAGCCCAGGCATAAACCATAGAAAAGAGGAAGTACCTGACACGGGCAAAATAAGTGTTAGCAACATGCCAGAGAGCGCAATATAAGACCCTATTATGACCAATTTTTTTACTGTTCCACGATGGGTCATGTGATGTAAAAAAATGTTCCCCAAAATAAAAGCACCGAACACAGGAACCTGCCACCAACCATATTGAATAACCGATAAGTGCGCGGTCTTCACTAATATAATCGGCGAGAGCGCAATCCAAGCCATACATGGCAAGTAAGCAAAGCCGAGTGCAATTGAACCTAGCATAAAATGCCGATTCAATAACAATTTGGTGTAATTTGCAGCGATTGTTCGGAAAGACAAGGGAACGCGCTTAATTTGCTCACCATCAGTTTTGATTTGACCGACAGATTCTGGCATGAATCGCCATAGACCCCAAAGCGCTATAAGTGCCAGTACACCAATCAAAATAAAAATGATTCGCCAGCTATAATAATAAATAAAAACAGCGCCCAAAAGTGGGCCGACCAGAGGTGCTAGTATTGAAACATTAGCCATGAGAGCAATTAAGCGTATAGCATCCATTTCAGCAAAAATTTCTTGTAATGTAGCGTAACCAACCACTGCGATAAAACATAATCCCATGCCTTGAAAAAAACGGGCTGCCAAAAATTGATCCATCGAATTGGAGCATGCGATTGCGACTGTGCACAAAAAGAAAAGTGAGGCGCCAAAGATCATTATTGGGCGACGCCCATAGCGGTCTGAGATAGGGCCTAGAAATAATTGTAAGCTTGCACCGCCCAACACATACAATGTCAACGAAGAAGCGATTGCTGATTCAGGACCATGAAATGCAGTAACCACGTTGATCATGCCAGGCATGATCATATCGTTAGCAATGTAGGTCAGGAATTCATAGAGAACCAAAAAAATAGCATAAACCAGTGCTTGTCTTCGGGGTATGTCGATTAAAAGTGCGGCCATTGGGAATTTCTCTACTTAACAGTGTTAGTTGGGTGAAGTTCAATGTGATACGTGTTTGCAGGATCCGTACCACAATATTGATCGCTAATGGCGTATCCCACCACTGCAGCTAACTCATCATTAATGTACAACAAAGGAGTTTGATCACGTTGCCATGGTGGAACTTGCCATTGTTGGAATAATTTTTTGAGTTGTTTAGTCTGGCCGTGCCAATGCAACAACTCACCACCTTGGCGAAAACGTACCTGCACATGTGAGCCTGGGGGGATTTTCAACCCCGTGGGTATATCATGCTGCCTACGTCCCGCGGCTTTTCCGCGGGATCCAGAGATCTCTCCGGGAGAAAAACCTTCTGGATCCCGCGGACAAGCCGCGGGACGTAGGGACACAAGAAATACTTCTTCACCAAGTCGTAAAGGAGCAGGAAATTCTGCCCATTCGATAGTGGTTGGTTGATCTTGGCGCGCCACTTTCAGCAAATATAAGGTCTGTTGGTAGCGACGCACAGTAATACTATTCCATTCTATCATTGTTGAAGCATCATTTTTTGCAAAAATAACCTCATTAATTATACGCTTTAAAATAACAGCGGATGGGTAACGAACTTGATTTCGTCTCAACCAGACACGCAAAACATTTACTAGACGCTCATGATTGAGTGTAAGTAAGTGCCGCAACGATAACCTATCACTCGACTCAATTAATTCCACACAATCAATTTCTGCGAGTGCTTCAAGATTTAATTTCGCTTGTTGGCAATGGGTTGCACTACGAGCTAAGTTGTCCACTACGCTTGGCCATTTCTCCTGCAAAAGCGGCATAATTTGATGACGAAGGTAATTGCGCGAAAAGGCGCTATTTTGATTACTTTCGTCATCTACCCATGTGAGCTGGTGTTGGCGAGCATACCCTTCAAGTTCTACCCTCGAGTATTGTAACAAAGGCCTTGCAAGCACTCCCTTTGTTAATCTCTTGATAGGAGCCATAGCGGCCATTCCATCCACCCCTGCTCCCCTAAATAACTGTAATAGTAATGTTTCAGCTTGGTCATCAATATGATGCCCTAACAACAAACAATCATTCTCAGTCAGCAAAGAAGAAAACACTGCATAACGGGCTAAACGGGCGCCCTCTTCAATATTCGCGAGAGGATCAACTTGGACCTCGCGTGGTAGGAAAGGAATTGAAAGCGTTTCACAACGTTTTTGGCAGTGGCTCTGCCAAGCATCAGCGTTTGGACTCAGCCCATGATTAACATGCACAGCTTGCAACTTCGAAGCTAAAACAGGCTGTCTCGAAAGACTATGCAAAAGCACAGTTGAATCAAGACCGCCACTAAAACCTACAAATAAACGCTGGTAATTAACCAGGGCAGCGCACCAATCTTCTGAAATCAGAGAGTCACTCACATCACAGCGCACCCATTGCCATAAATTTGTTATAACGCTGTGCTAATAATTCATCTACAGGCAATGATTTGAGCTTATGCAATTCCTCCGTCAATGCGGCTTTTAATGTATCTGCCATCATAGCAACATTACGGTGCGCGCCACCTAAGGGCTCTTCAATAATTCCATCAACCAATTTATTATTAAATATCTGCTGTGCTGTAATACCCATTGCACGTGCTGCTTCACTAGCCTTTGCAGGATCTTTCCATAAAATAGATGCACATCCCTCAGGCGAAATCACAGAATAAATAGAATATTGCAGCATCAAGACACGATCGCCCACTCCAATAGCTAATGCACCGCCCGAGCCAGCCTCTCCTGTCACAACACAAATTATGGGTGTTTTGAGCTTAAACATTTCCAATAGATTGCGAGCAATGGCCTCGGATTGATTACGCTCTTCAGCACCGATTCCAGGGTATGCACCCGCTGTATCAATAAATGTAAAAATCGGTAATTTAAATTTTTCCGCCATTTTCATCAAGCGCAATGCTTTCCGATACTCTTCAGGTCGCGCCATACCAAAATTACGATAAACTTTTTCCTTAGTACGTTTTCCCTTTTGATGCCCAATCAGCATCACAGGCTCTCCATTAAAGCGCGCCAATCCACCAATAATTGCTGGGGCTGCTGAATAATGACGGTCGCCATGCAACTCTTGAAAATGTGTAAACATATGCTCAATGTAATCGGTTGTTTGTGGCCGAAGAGGATGTCTTGCCATCTGCGCAACCTGCCAAGGTTCAAGATGTGAAAAAACGTTAGCCATCAACTCATCGCACTTGGCCTCTAATCGTGCAATTTCTTCGCTTAAATTAACCTCATTATCACTACCAACCATACGTAGCGCTTGAATTTTTTGATTCAATTCTTCTATGGGCTGCTCAAAATCCAAAAATTGATGACTCATCAGTTACTCATTGGTGAATTTATTATCATACAATATGATAACCGCATCTGTTATTTGAGGGAAGAAGGATGTAACTATTGATATATATCATACGGTGATATATACTTAGATATATACCAATATGGAGACTATTATGGCTCAGTCTGCCAAAATATTCACAAATGGCCGTAGCCAGGCGGTGCGCTTACCCGCTGCCTATCGATTTGCTAACTGCAAAGAAGTCTTTATCAGAAAAGATCAAAAAACAGGTGATGTGATTTTGTCGCGTAAACCAGAAACTTGGGATGATTTTTTTGATCTTGTTAAAACAGTTAGCATCCCTAACGACTTCATGGTGGAACGTGGAGACTCTTCCTCACAGGAGAGAGACTTGTTTAATGACTAACGAAATAATTTATCGCTATATGCTTGATACTAATATGGTTAGTCATTTTATCAGGGGAACAAACAACGTCCGCAACAATGTCGTTTCTGTTCCTATGTCAGAGCTTGCAATTTCTGCTATGACTGAAGGAGAATTGCTATTTGGATTAGCAAAAAATCGTGATGCAAAAGAACTCTCCCGGGTTGTTCATGAATTCCTGATCCGTGTTGACGTGTTGCCTTGGGATAACACCGCTGCAGAATGTTACGGAGTCCTTCGCGCAGACATGCAAAAGAAAGGGAAAGCCTTAGGTAATTTAGATATGCTAATTGCTGCCCATGCCCTCGCATTGGGAGTAGTACTTATTACGAATGATCTTGCTTTTAGGCATGTCGAAGGTCTAAAAATAACCGATTGGACTCAATAAATGCTCTGCACTCATCATTCATTTTACCCTGCATGAATACCATCTTAAAAAATGAAAAGCCCAGCGACTACGTTTTACAAAATACCCGTATTGATATTTGGCAATACCCTCTGCACACAGAATTTGCTGGTGCGGCCGACTTGCTTAATGAAGATGAATTAGCGCGCGCTAAGCGTTATTATTTCGCACGCCATCAACGGCGTTTTACTGCAGGGCGTGCTATGCTGCGCTGCATTCTTGCCCGCTATATTAATGTGCCGCCAGCTGAATTGGTATTCTCTTACAATCAACATGGCAAACCACAACTTGAGAACGATTTATCTCTACAATTTAATTTAAGCCATTCAGGTGATCTGGCTCTTCTGGCCATTGGCAAAAAATTTCCACTGGGTGTAGATATCGAATTTTTTTCAGCAAGACCCTATGAAGGAATAGGCAACCATTTATTTTCATCGAGTGAAATTGAAGGTTTACAGCAAACGAATGCTATGCTCAAACCGCTCGCATTTTTTCATATTTGGGCACAAAAAGAAGCCTTTATTAAAGCATGCGGGCTTGGGTTAGCCTACCCTACACAAAAATTTGACGTGGCTATTTTACCACCGACAAACCAGCTTTGTGTTGACACCCTTCATAACCAACAATGGAAAATAGTCTCGTTCATGCCACAGGTAGCCTGCAGCGCTGCACTTTGCCACCACCCGGCGATTGAGGAAATCCGTTACTTTACGCTTACGCAGTGTGACCCTTATGAAAAAATTTAATGACATGCAAACGCATATTATCGCCTACTTAAGCGATGGTGTGTGCCACAGCGGCAATGCGTTAGGAGAGCACTTCAATGTCTCACGAACAGCTATTTGGAAACATATCAAACAGCTGGTGGACATAGGCTTGCCCATACAATGCATACCACACCGTGGCTATCGCTTGGCTACCCCTATGAAATTATTACATGAAGCAACTATCCGTGAGCAATTAAAAGCCAGGAATTTCAACAAACCTATCAATTTTCATTTATTCGCCTCTGTAGATTCAACCAACCGCTTATTAAAAGAGTTGCCCCGCACTCAAGCAATAGAGGTTTGCTGCGCTGAAATGCAAACCGAAGGTCGCGGGCGGTTCGGTAGACATTGGTACTCGCCCTTTGGCGAGAATATCTACTACTCAAGCCGCTGGCATTTTGACTGCGATCTCTCTCGGTTATCGGGCTTAAGTTTAGTTGTGAGCTTGGCTATTTTAGCAACACTGTGTGACGCCGGTATCAAGGATAATATTTGTGTCAAATGGCCTAATGATATTCTGTGGTATGACAAAAAACTGTGCGGCAATCTTATTGAGGTCATTGCTGAAAGCAACGGTAGTGCAGAAGTAGTCATTGGGATTGGCTTAAATGTGAACTCCTCATCGTCCCAAAAAATGGTTGATGGAAATTCTCCCTTACCTGATAAACCTTGGTGCTCCTTATATGAAATCACTGATAGTCATATAAATCGCAACACGCTAATCGCTGGCTTAACTATTCATTTAGACCAGTATTTAAAAGAATTCGTAGAACATGGATTCGCTTCATTTATCTCAAAATGGCATCAAGCTGATTACTTGCAAGGGAAAAATATAACCGTTTCGCATTTAACCGGTTCTTTAAGTGGTGAAGCAATGGGTGTTAATGAAACGGGTCAATTGATAGTTCAGGATGAAACGAAAGTAACACATTACCTATCATCGGGTGATACTTCATTACATACTGACACGTTGTTATAAGAAAAGAACGTTCCGAACATCTATATACGTTCGGAACGGGAAGACTGTGAGAAAATTTTGAGGTTAAACTACTTCTTCAGTGTCAGCACCTTGCTTTTCTTGCTGTATGCGTAGATAAATTTCTTCGCGATGCACCGAAACATCTTTTGGTGCATTAATACCTAAACGCACTTGATTACCCTTTACACCCAAAACAGTAATGTTTACATCATCACCAATAATAAGCGTTTCACCAATACGACGAGTCAAAATCAACATGACTAAATCTCCCTAACAAAGCTCCATTGTGCTCTTTATGAACACAGAATGATTAAACAACAGACACATCGACTGTTAGACTATAATTTTACCGAATATTTCTTAACATAATATTAAGAGAGAAAATTAGGGCCTTATTACATTTTTACTATTTTAGGACTTCCCTTCCAGCCTTAAACTTAACAACTACAATTACCAGTGGGAAATAAGCGATTAATAACCCTGCAGGACCAATTAAAAAATCCATAGCAACGAGTATCGCTATGGGTAACAACCAAAGAATATTTATCATTAATACACGAAACGTAACCGCAAAGTGGCTACCAAAATAACTTACTGCGTGTTGATAAGCATGGCTGCGGTGCGCTTCGTACAGTTTACAGCCTCGGTAGAAACGACACAATAATGTGACGGTTGTATCTACAATGAACACCCCTAATAGAATTAACCAACTCCAAAAAAACTGCGGGTTAATTGCCGCTGCTTGAATGGATAATATTCCAATGGTCAATCCCAGAAAACCACTGCCTGCGTCACCCATAAAAATGCGTGCGGATGGGAAATTCCACCATAAAAAACCTGCAACTGCTGCTGCCAACATCACTGGCAAACCAATTAAAGCATAATCCCCATGAAGCCAATAAATAAAAGCTCCTCCCAGACAAACACTGAGTGCCTCAACCCCAGCTATTCCATCAATTCCATCCATAAAATTATATAAATTCAATAACCACACCAGGTAAATAACCATCAAAATATTAAGCAAAAAACCTGCGGGGAATATCCACCCTCCCAGCAAGATAGGCGACATGCCACCCAGCCAGTACAGAGCAAAAGCGCTCGCGCCAAAATGCCCTAATAGCCTCAAATGCGGAGCAATATGGCCGTGATCGTCCAAAAACCCAAGGGCTGCGACAAATAATCCTGCCCCAATCAACGCCCCACTTACTGGTAAAATCACAAAACCACAATACGCTATAAAGGGGATCGCCACTAAAAATACAGCAATAAATGCCAAACCACCGCCACGTGGCGTCGGAACGAGATGCGAGCTTCTAGAGTTTGGAATATCCAAGATATTTCTTGCCAATGCGTAACGGCGTAGATACCACGTTAAAACCAGAGAACATAGAAATGCCACCGCCACCAATAAATAAATCATAGTTATTGTTATCACTCCTCTGTTGATGCTATCTTACCGCAACTAAATGATGTTGAACGCCGTAATGACAAAGCCGAATAAAGCTAGCATTTGGAAATCTTTAGATGAGCATGCTCAGTCGCTGAGACTGTACGCCACTTCAGATTTAATCCAAGCCTCGGTTAACGAGCGGGCACAGTTTAACGCGTCCTCATGCAATATTCATCTAGATTATTCAAATCAACGCGTCACAGCCAAAACACTCGAATTGCTGATTGAGCTCGCAGACTCCTGCTGTTTACGAGATAAAATTCATGCTCTGATGCGCGGTGATAACGTTAATATCAGTGAAAATAGACCAGCTCTGCATACAGCATTACGCGCTTCAAGTGACATACCCATCCTGGTTAATGGTCACAATGTTATGCTTGACGTTATGGCAGCTCGTAAAAAAATGCAAATCATTGTTGAACAAATTAGAGAGAAACAATGGCTTGGATTTTCCGGAAAACCTATTACTGACATAGTCAATATCGGTATTGGGGGCTCTGACCTTGGTCCACGGTTTTCTTTAAAAGCACTAGAGGATTTCACTGAGAAAGCACTGGGGTATCATTTTATTTCCGATTCCGATCCCAGCAGCTTCACAAGTGCAATGGCCAAACTTGCTCCGGAAACCACATTATTTATTGTTTCCTCAAAATCATTTACCACACAAGAAACGCTTTATAATGCCAGAAAAGCAATGGAATGGATTGGCCCTGAACAACACCACGAAAAACATTTTATTGCCATAACTGCTGATAGTAAAAAGGCCCACCAATTTGGGATAAATACCGTCCTACCTATATGGGATTGGATTGGTGGGCGATATTCTTTCTGTTCTGCCATCAATTTAATCACGGCGATTGCTATCGGTTTTGAGCAATTTAACCAGCTGCTTGCCGGTGCAAATAGCATGGATGAGCACTTTCAAAAAAGTGATTTCGCAACTAACCTGCCCGTTCTTTTGGCATTGATTGGAATTTGGAATAACAATTTTTTACACATTCACAATTTATTAATCTGGACTTATACCCAGCTATTTACACATTTTGTGCCATATATCCAACAACTTGATATGGAAAGTAATGGTAAATCTATAGATAACCAAGGGAAAGCCATTAATCACGCCACCAGCCCTCTCATTTGGGGCGGGATGGGTAACCAAGCACAACATAGTTATTACCAAATGCTTTGCCAAGGTACTCATAAGGTGACAGCGGATTTTATTAGTTTGAATGCACATACGGGACAAATTATAAATAACATATGTGACGCAAAAATACGCGTACTAACAGCCGGAGTTAACGACCAGGAAAATCAAAGTTATTATATTCCTGGACAACTCCCTGTAAACCACATTCGCATCAGCCACTATACCCCTTTCACCATTGGCGCTTTAGCTGCTCTTTATGAGCATAAAGTCTTTGTACAAAGCGTTATTTGGGATGTTAATCCTTTTGATCAGCCAGGCGTGGAAAGTGCGAAGCGTCTTGCTCAGGAACGAACAATTCAAAAATCTATCGTATAGCCCTAACGTTTGTAATAGCCCACATCCGTACCTAGAGATTCGTATATAAGGTGAGCTATTACGAAATTTTTGGTTCTAAGCTTACGCTACTGCAATCTCCTCACTCAACACTTCCTCCAGCGCCTTACAAATTTCTTGTTGCTGGCTTAATGTTAGATATGGATGCATAGGAAGACTCATCACGCGGCGTGCGGCGGTTTCTGTTTTTGGAAATGCTTGTGTGCCGGGGTAAAGCTCTTTGAAAATCGGTTGCTCGTGTAGGCCTACAGGGTAATGGACTGCCGTGGGAATACCTCTTTTTTGTAAAGCCTCCTGCGTCATATCTCGGAACGAGGTTTCAATTGTATATTGAGCAAAAACGCTAGTGTTATGAGAGCGAATGATAGGTTTTCTTACACCTGTGGGAAGCAACTGCAGGTATCTTGTAGCAACTTGTTGTCTTAATTGAATTTCTTCAGGAAAAATCACCATTTTTTCTAATAAAATCGCTGCTTGAATGGTATCCATCCGCCCATTTATGCCCAATCTAGTATGATAATAGCGTTTTGACTGACCATGTGTGCGGATCTCGTTCATACGCGTTGCGAGCTCTGCATCATTAGTAAAGCACGCGCCTCCATCACCATAACAGCCCAGCGGTTTGGACGGGAAAAAACTCGTACAACCAATCGTTGTCAATCCACAAGATTGACGACCTTTGTAAGTTGCACCAAAACTTTGTGCAGCATCTTCAATCACAGGTAAATTATATTTTTTTGCAATAGCGTTAATTTCATCAAAATCAGCGCATTGGCCGTACAAACTCACGGGCATAATTGCTTTGGTTTTTGCAGTTATTTTGGCTTCAATACTGCTCACATCAATATTGTATGTGTCTTGATCAATGTCGACAAACACTGGCTTTGCACCTAAAAGCGCGATGATTTCCGCTGTCGCAAAGAAACTAAAGGGAGTAGTGATCACTTCATCGCCTGCTCCAACACCCAAAGCCATCAATGCGATCAACAAAGCATCGGTTCCACTTGAAACAGCTAATGCATGCTCCACGCCAACAAATTTTGCCAAAGCTTGTTCTAGTTCAGCTATTTCAGGGCCCATAATATAGGCGCCATGATGCAATATCGCTTTGAATCTTGACAAAACTTTTTCTTCAATTCGATTTGATTGGGTTTTTAAATCGATGAATTGCATATATGTCCTAAAGGAACTATCTCCACGGTTCGCGGGATACTATCAATCCTATTTGTATTAGTCAAATTCACATTTTCACTTTCTAAGTACCCAAGAGAATAAATTGGCGATATACTGGGTGGATGTTTAAAAATTGGAAGTTTACGTGTCCTTAAAGGTCATGTATCACGATGTTGTCGACCACTATGCCACGGCAAATCGATTTGGCTCAATCAGTGAGAGCCATAAACAAGCAATTTCTCAAATTAAACGAGCAAATTTGGGGTTGAAGCCGCATTATAAAGTGCTGGATCTAGGTGTTGGGAATGGAGCTTTCTTACAACAACTAAGACAGAACATGCCGCTTGCTGACTTTACTGGCATTGATATCTCTATGGAAATGCTAAAACATGCGCGTGAAGCACTCCCCTTAACCACGATAGAGACCAGCGCTACCGAAGCCAGCAACTGCCTGCCCCATCATAGCCAAGACTTGGTCCTTGCTCATTTCATTAATGCGTATATCCCAATTAATACGCTATTCAATGAAGCAAATTTGTTAACACGTGCAAATGGTCATTTTTCACTGATTACTACAACGTATGACTCCTTCCCCATAGCCCAGCAACAGCTGGCTAGCTTTATTGCGGAAGAGACTTTGTTAAGTAGCATTGTGGGTCACTACTACAAAGCCATCGTCAAGAATACTACCGTTGCTGCTAGTGAAGAAGATCTCCTGCGCACATTTGCAGAACATCAATTTCAAGTGGTTGAACATCAACGTTTGCATATCCCAATAACGCTTAATAATATTGATGAATTAGCTGTGTTTGGGATTGAAGGAACGTGGTTTTTGAATAGCTTATCTATACGCATGCTCCCCAAAACCTTTCTTATACAGCGGCTCAAACGTTTATTTAGTAAAATTTTTACCTTTCCCTACCAGGATACACACATCATCGATATAGTATTAGCAAAAAAATAAGGCTTTATATGCCAGATACCATGGAAGACCACTTGCCTCTATTTAATGCTCGCCGACAGCAAACCACAAATATTATTATGATTACCTTCTGGAGCCAGTTTTCTACCTACGCTCTGAATACCATACTGATTCTCTTCTTAACCCGGCCAATGCTTGCACATGGCCTTGGGTATAATCAAGCTAAAGCGTACGCCTTTATTGGTATAAGCCAAGCTACTGGTTATCTCATGCCTGTACTTGGAGGCTATATGGCTGACAATGTTTTGGGTTTACGGCGAAGCATTTTACTGGGAAGCATTCTCTTAGCTCTGGCTTATTTATTGATAATGTTAAGCGGCCATACGATCGCCGATCACGGCGACTATCTGTTTATTGCAGCCTTTGCATTAACCCCAGCGGCTAATTCCCTCTTGATAGGCACAGCATCTGGCATGGTTTCTCATATTTATACTGACGATGCCATCAAAGCCAAGTCAGCTATGACATTCTACTATATGGCAATTAATGTAGGTGCTCTTTTAGCTACGATGGTGGCACCCACGCTATTAGATAGTCGTTATGGGCCTTTATCCGTGCTTACAATAGCATTTGTAGGGAAATCAATCGCAGCACTCAATTTCGCATATCGTTACTCTTTGTACGACACTGTAATCTGGGGAAAAGATAGACTTTCTTTACCCTTATTAGCTAAATATCGCGTGGTAGGGTATTTGGTAGTCCTCTACTTATTTACCTTATTTGCATATTCCCACATATTTCTAGCCAGTATTTTAATTTCAATGGGCTGTGGAATAGGCATCTTCTGGTTTTTAATTAAAACATTTGCTCTATCTGGTGAGCCCCGTTACAAGCAATTGGTAGCATCGTTGCTGATTCTCGAAGCCATTGTATTTTTCGTCATCTACAATCAAATGAATAGCACATTAATATTATTTGCTCAAAATAACTCAAACTCACTCCTATTCGGTTTTCAGGTGTCCCCTGCCCACTATCAAATGCTAAATCCCTTATTGATTATCGCTCTTGGGATACAACTTCCGCGTTTTTACGAAAAATTCCCGAGATTTTCCATTCCCTATCAATTTGCGTGCGGTGTTTTGTTAGCAGGGAGCGCGTTACTGGTGATGGTCTATGCAGCGGTGCATGCTCAGCAAGGTCTCGTCAATGGGAATTACATAGCACTCACCTATATTCTCATCTCCTTGGCGGAACTATGGGTAAGCGCTATTGGCTTGAGCATGATAGGCCTATATTGTGACAACCGAGCATTAGCCTTTGCAATGGGCGTATGGTATTTGGCATGTTCATTATCGAGCGCCCTATCTGGGTCTTTAGCAAGCTGGGTCGCCATTCCCGAAAACATTACTTCACCACTGCAAAGCCTTCCTATCTACCAACAATATTACCTATGGATGGGATTGGCCGCCTGCATATTAGGAGCATGTATGCTATTTCTTGCCCGCTACTTACACCGCCTACTCGGCAAACGTGGGGTTGTTCTCGCTTGAGCAACACAAAATACACCAATTTGGAGTACATGCTAGCTAGTCTGATTCTGATAGCGGCTGGTTTGCAACTAGCAGCATCTTGCTACCATGCTTGGCCATTTACGACAGATGATGCATTCATTAGCTGGCGATATGCTCACCATTTAGCAGAAGGTCACGGTTTACGCTGGAATCTTACAGGCGGTGCAGTAGAAGGGTATTCTAATTTTGCCTGGGTAATAATCGTTTCGTTGTTTATTAAATTAGGTTTGCCAATAACTGTAACAGTTAAATATTTTGCCTGCCTCAGTCTAACAGCCGCACTTGTATTCCTCTATCAATTGTCACGCACATTTCTATCACCATTATCCGCTACATTACCTGTTTACCTATTTAGCCATTATAACGGCGTTGTTTGGTGGACGGTCAGCGGCTTAGAAACGAGCTTCTTTGTGGCTTTGGTATTATTTGTGACCTGGCAAAGCGTGCGCGCTATGGGCTTTACTAAGTTCAATGAAAAACATAGGACGTATAACGCACATGCTTGGATATTGACGTGCCTTGGTCTAACTTTGTTAGGATTAACGCGCTTTGATGGAATAGTTTGGAGCGTGATAATTGGTGCATTTATTGGTTGCACTCTTTACCAACCAACAAAGTTAAAACACCATTACAGAAGCCTTATATTTATTTTTGTCATTTTTTTTGTTTTGCCTTATACCATCTATTTTGCCTGGCGAATTTATTATTTCGATCAATTCCTACCAAATAGCTATGCTTGCAAAGCCTTTGCAAATGGCTACATGTTTCAACTCATCATTGATTATTTGTCCATTGCATTCCCTTGCTTGATATTAAGCCTGCCCTATTTTTTTGCACAAAAAGATTGTAGAAAGATCTTACTTTGGTTGCCGTCGTTACTTTATGCACTGCTCCTCTATCATGCGGATCCCACCATTGCTCATTATAATCGGCTTTTTTTAGGAGCATTTAGTGTTTTTGTATTATTACCGGTACTTGGCACGCAAGAGTTTTTTAGCTATTTCAATTGCACAGCAAAAAATAATGCTCTAGTTACTTCTATTGTTATCCTTCTGTTTACACAAATTTTTATCCCAGGAAACCAGGTTAACACCATCAAAACCGCAGTAAAGCACTACCAACAGCGCAGTAATGTACGTTTGCAAATTACACATTGGTTAAGCCGCGACGTCCCCGTTGGCGCACATGTATTACTTGCTGACTGCGGTCTCATTCCTTTTTTCGCAAGATCGGACATTGTGTTTATTGACAGCCTCTGCTTGAATAATAAGGATATGACGCGTAAAGCATGGCGCTCGCTACCTTTATATGCCAAATACCTGCTAGAAGTTATAAAACCAGAATGGGTTGTTGACACCTACTATCCAAAACTGCACCATGGAAATGAATTAAACATTGAATTACGAAAATTTGGTTTTCTTAACAACTATACCTTAGTAGGAGCTTATCAATCACATCGTTTTTCATATGAACGAGGTAAGCCGACTGAACAAGAAGCTGATCTTGTTTATTTGCTCTATAGAAACAGCAAGAAAAAAAAGGAATTCTAAAAGATGAGAATACGTAGTGTGCTTATTATCTCTATTTGTTTTTTTCTGAATATAACTTCTGCATATGCCAATCTTAAAATTGGCACTGTATTTTTTTATCCCCCATTTGTGCTGTCAAATACAACCGGGTTTGATGTGCAATTTATACAAAAAATTTGCCAAAACCTGAATGAAAAATATGATTTGATACCCATGGACTACAGTCAGTTATATACCTCAGTCGCGGCAGGAAAAATTGATCTTGCTATTGGAGGGCTTACATTTAACTCAGGTGGCCCTGAGGATTATATATACAGCCTTCCTTACGTATTAAGCAAAGGAGCATTCCTGGTATTAAAGAATAGACATTTTAATGCGATCGACGATCTCAAAGGCGCTAAAGTTGGTATTGTGAGAGGGAGTCAAGATGGTGATGTTTTTTATACTTACCTACTAGCGCAGTTCTCTGAGCAATTTCAAATCCAGCAATACACTGGGATGGACTCTCTTATTACAGCTTTAAGTAATGGAGAGATTTCTGCTGCATTTACACATGAGTCAACCGTGCTTTATTGGGAGCTAAACGGTGGTGATCAGTTTAAATCATTGGGAGATCCCGTAAGGGTGGGGGAAGGGATTGTAATTATGGCCACCCCCAAAAATGCGGATCTGATCAAAAAAATTAATCAGCAAATCCAGACATTAGAGCAAAGCAGTTTTTATTTGAATTTGTATACGACATATTTTGCGAATGAAAAATAGGGTCTGTTGATAATTGCCCTATAACCCACGCTAAGCCTCCGTTTCGGGGTTCATCCGCGGGACGTCGGGGTAGGTGTGAATTGTCAACAGACCCTAGTGTAAGTTGTACTGGATCAAAGCCCTAAATTATCCCGCTTAAAAATACGATCTGCACGATAGCTTGATCGAACCAAGGGGCCTGAAGCTACTTCGAAGAATCCTTTTTCCAACCCAATATCGCGTAACTTAGAAAATATTTCAGGAGTTACATAACGCATTACTGGCAAATGGTTTTTAGTAGGCTGCAAATATTGGCCCAAGGTTAAAATATCAACTCGTTGCGCACGAAGATCGTCCATAGTCTGGATGATTTCTTCATCAGTTTCCCCCAACCCCAGCATTAAACTTGTTTTTGTTAATACATCAGGTCGGTACTGCTTAGCAAAAGCCAATACATTTAGTGTTTGCCAATAGCCCGCGCGATTATCGCGAACAGGATGTGTGAGACGCTCGACTGTCTCTACATTCTGCGCAAACACATCAAGACCACTGTCTAACAATACAGCCACATCACCACACTTCCCTTGAAAATCAGGTGTTAGCGCTTCAATTTTGGTCTTCGGGCAACGTGCTTTAATTGCACTGATAGCATCAGCATAATGCTTTGCCCCACCATCTGGTAAATCATCACGGTTAACAGATGTTAATACCACATAATCCAAATTCATTAATGCTACAGTTTTCGCTGTGTTCTCTGGCTCCTCTTGATCTAACCAGCCATGAGGATTGCCAGTGTCCACAGAACAAAAGCGGCATGCCCGAGTGCAAACTGATCCCATCAACATAATGGTTGCAGTGCCATGCGACCAGCATTCTGCAATATTAGGGCATTTAGCTTCCTCACAAACAGTGGAAAGTCGATGCTCTTTCACTTGTTTTTTTACGTGCATGTACTCAGGGGTAGTCTGATTAACTATTCGTAACCACTCTGGTTTTGCCAAACGTTGATAAGGGAGCTCGACTGATTTAACTCCGTCTTTGATAGCAACAGTACCTTGCATGGTTTTATATTTTTGGCCACTTTGAATAACGACCGGTATCTCAGTTAACTTGCTCATAACGCCTCCAACACCACCCAGCTGCTATTGCACCAAAGAAAACAACAGCAGAAACCCACAAATTAGCTAACCACGTTGGGTAGGCGAGCAATATAATGCCAATACTTGCTAGTATCAAGTAGGCTGCGGTTTTTAGTATTTGTTGATAACGTACCATCCAGGGATATTGTCCGAATAGTAAAAAAAATAACAGCACTAATACTAATGGTAATAAATAAAAAATCTGATAAACAATCTGATAAAAATGACGCATTGTTGATGAGATTGCTTGCTCTGTTAGCCACTGCTCAAGAACCAATGCTAGATTAAATGCACAGGTTTGCTGGTAGATATGGACGGCAAAGGCTGTCAAAATAACCGCGGCAAAGATCCACGCCCCAGTATGTATAACCTTATGCAACTGCATTTTTCGATAGGTCCTAACCACCATAAGAAGCAACAATACTCCTACCAAAATTGCTCCCAGCCTCCAATTGAGCATGTTTTGATAGAAAAATCCTGAGTGCACTTGCTGCATATAATGAACAATCCCCAGGGATACAATAAATACGCTTCCAATACTAAATTGATGCCATTTTCTTGTGGGGTATAACCACATAAAAGCAAGAAATGCTGCCAAACAAAACAATGAACAAGGATTTAAGCCATCCGACATAGCTGTGATGGTAACTAACGGGAACGCTGAATGTGATATGGTTGCACCAATTTGAATTTGACTTGCATTACCCCATTTTTGCAATGCGCTGACAGTAGCAGCGCTTAATTCACCCTGCTGAATAATTTGTTGATGACAGTAAGATATAGCTCGCGATAATGCCTTGCCAGTGGTATTTTCATCAGCAAAACCCGCCCAACGTGAATCACAAAAGAAAATAGCTGGAACTGAGAAATTCCCCGAATGTTGTTGCTGTAAATGCTCATAGAACGTTTGTAATGCTGATTTATCTTGATT
This sequence comes from uncultured Legionella sp., assembly GCA_964648115.1. Taxonomy (GTDB): domain Bacteria; phylum Pseudomonadota; class Gammaproteobacteria; order Legionellales; family Legionellaceae; genus CAZYME01. The sequence continues at coordinate 16,019 of CAZYME010000007.1, read as the reverse complement.
AATAACGTAACGATTCACAACCAACCATGGCTGTTTTTTTTCCATATCACGAAAAAATGCATCGGCTTTATGGCAATGTGGGCACGTAGATGAAAGAAATAAATCAACCGTAACACTCACATTCTTTTGCGCGTCCTGACTAAACCATTTATTCGACTGGGGGTTGGCATGAGATATTGTAATATTTAATAAAAATATTACGCTCAAAGCAATCTGCAGCCAATGCCTAAGCATCAGGAGCCCTTCAAAACATCTGAGAAAAATGGTTTTTTGCGTAGCCAATATAACAGCAAAGCAATTTCCAACAGCGCAATATAACTAGCGGCCATAACGTCACTCAGATAATGATGTGTCAACATGATACGAGATAAAACCACCAGCAATCCCGGGAAAATAAAATAGTAACAATACCGGGGAAACAACACACTTAAACCAAAAACAAACCCCATAATTGTGGTGGCGTGCCCCGAAGGAAACGACCAAAAAAGAGTGTGCATTTTCAAACCATAAAATCCATATAGATGATCACTGAACAGTAACTCTGGACGCGTTCTTCCAAATATTATTTTAAGTACAATGCAAATAATGCTTGGAATGAGTACGCACAACCACAAAAACCACACCCGTGCTTCCCAAGCTTTATTGGGTTGTATGTAGCGAAAAAATAAAGCCCATACGAAAAGCGGGCCGAGGTACAATTTGTTTGAGCCCAGCTGAGTAAACCACGTTAAACTAGTCAGATGAGTTTGAAGATCAAGCATATGAAAATAATAAGCGATTGGGCGATCCAAATACCAAATAGACAATATTATTAAGCCTAAATAGGCCGCAGCCACCCATGGTTTTATCATGATAGCAGTCAATCGCTCAAACCGTGTCACACCATCCCCTATTTTATGCATATTGAAATCCTACCAGTACTGTTTACAATGAGCATGCTTTGACACACCCCTCGGACGATTTGGAAGCGCCTTTAAAAGATTCGCAATAGGATAGACTATTTCTGATCTTTTTAAAGACTAAAGACAAAAAAATCGCGTCTTAGGGTACAGACATTTTAGGACATTATAAGCGAAGGCACATGCTAACATTAACACTTATTCAAAAAATAGTAGTTTGGGCCATTCCCGTATTACTGGCGATCACCCTACACGAAGCAGCACATGCATGGGTTGCGAACCGCTGTGGGGATACCACTGCCAAAATGCTAGGGCGCTTAAGCATCAATCCGTTACGTCATATTGACCTCATCGGGACCATATTTGTGCCAATTTTAGTTGCGGCTTTAAGCCAATTTCAGTTTATTTTTGGGTGGGCAAAGCCTGTGCCAATCAACTGGACAAGGCTTCACAAGCCACGCCGCGACATGATATTAGTTGCTGCTGCAGGCCCTTTATCCAATATTATTATGGCACTGTTATGGGCAGTACTTTTTAAAATCGCCACGCTATCTCACCCGGAAACATCAAGGCCTTTTCTTTTCTTGTTATTGACCGCCCAAGCCGGGATATTAATAAATTTAGTTCTCGCTTTTTTAAATTTAATCCCTATTCCTCCCTTAGACGGCAGTCGGATCATAGCGGGTCTCCTCCCTCCTCGAAAGGCAGCCCTCTATCTTAAAATTGAACCCTTTGGTTTTTTAATTTTAATGGGATTGTTGTTCACAGGGGTTTTATCAGGCTTGCTTGATCCTCTGCTATCCTGGGCTCTTGATATTTTCAATGCAATATTAAAACTATGAAAATTCTTGCGGACGCGACATTGCCCAATGTATCGGCCTTGTTTAAGGAACCATTTGTCCTAACTTTGTATAATACACAGAGTGAAATACCTAATTTGCTCCCCACACATGACATACTACTTTGCCGCTCTACCCTGAAAGTAACCGCAACGTTATTAGCTAACAGCCCTATTCAATGTATAGCCACTGCCAGCAGCGGTATCGATCACATTGATATTGATTACCTACAAAAACACAAAATTGCCTTGTTTGATTCCAAGGGGTGCAATGCCCCATCTGTTGCGGATTATGTAGTGGCAACACTCGCTTATTTATATCGAAAAAGCAAAGTAATGGGCCAAAAAGCAGGCATTATTGGAGTAGGCGAAGTAGGATCGCGTGTTGTAAAACGCTTGCGAGCGATAGGTTTTGATATAGTGTGCTTTGATCCCTACCGGGAAAAGCAAGACAACAATTTCCCCTATTGCTCTTTGAATGAATTAACCACCTGTGATGTATTATGTGTCCATGCTAATTTGCACAATACATATCCCTATCCTAGTGCTAACCTAATAGGCGCTGATTTTCTCTCCCGTTTAAAATCCGAAACGATTATTATCAATACAGCAAGAGGGGGAATAGTGAATGAGGAAGCACTATTAAACTTAGCTAGTCCTATCACGTATTGCACTGATGTTTACAGTGGGGAACCGAAAATCAATGCAAAGGTGTTAGAATTTGCAACCCTTTGCACCCCCCATATTGCTGGGCACAGCATTGAAGCAAAAAATATGGCTGTTGTTAAAGTGAGCCAGCAATTGCATGAATTCTATGGATTGCCCATACCGAAAAATACCATGCTACCATTGGAGAAAAGCCCTACTCTGCCCCCAAATGATCGTTGGGAAGATTGCATCTTAGCTTTATACGATCCTCTAATTGACACTCAAATCTTAAAAACAGCAAGCGACAAGACCCTCGCTTTTTTAACACAACGACAAGCACATCAAAACCGCCATGACCTCACGTTTTACGATACAAAACAACTAAATCAAAAAATAAAGACACTTTTTGGTCAATAGTTAAGGTTTCCTTAATATATAATATCGTAAACTCGGCAAGATTAATAAATTATCACCGGGTTGTATTAAATTTTAGCTTTCTTATTGAAAGCAAATTAAGGATACTAACCACATTAATTCAGAACATGGCGAGCATGTTTGGAGAAAAGAATGGTAGATGTTGCGCAACTTGAAGAAAGCTTTAGAGATTGGCGCCGAGCACAAGCGGCACAAGAAGATATATTCTTACAAACTGCTATAATAATAGCTAACTATGTTAACGCGCATGATTTGCCAACCATTCAACAAGAGCTGGTTCTTGGCTCGGTAGAATTCAATGCCTTCGATTTAGATCAAAATAGCATATATTCTCGTCTTGGAGGCACACTCGCCTATATTAAGCTAGTAACGGATGACTATTTATCAGATGAAGATATTTCAGATGAGGACCGGACGAGCCTTGCAAAGGTTCAAAGCACATTAGATGCTCTGTATGGAAAAATATCGGCCCTCGCCAATCCTAGGACCACACTTTTACAAAAACCCGGTATATTCAGAGGAACAAATCCTCTGCTCGATCTGCTTAGCACTGATACTGGATTATGGGTAGATACTTATGCTCAGCAGAGCCACAACCCAATTAAATCTCAAGAGCTATGCCGCTCTCTGTATACTGTGATAACTATTTTGAAGCTTGGTTTAGATGAGATTCCACCGAGCGTAGGGACCCTGCTTAGATTAGCAACGATTAATATTGAATTGAGAAAAGGGCAACTTACTCAATTACTTGGGCAAATAGCAACAAAAATTGAAGAGTTTCCAATCGTAGCTCCTATGCTGGATCTTGATGCTGCGGAAGACGAGGAAGATGCGCCCTTGGATTTGGAAGAAGAAGCACCTCCGCCAGCGGATAATGTACCGCCGACTGCGGATAATGTACCTACACCTGCCGAAAACGAGGAAGATGAGTACTTTGATTTAACTACACCTGCGGAATACGAGGAAGATGAGTACTTTGATTTACCTACACCTATAACACTGAGAGAGCACTTTGATGCACAAGCGCTTACCATACTCTCTGCAGAAGAACATAATTTGCCCGAAAAAATTCGCCGAATTCAAGGCGCTCTCGAACTTACAAATACAGGTTTAACTCAATTAATAGAACAAAAAAATAGCAGAAATGAACTTATAACGCAGCAATCACCTGCTCGAACTATAATTGATGCCATTGCCGAGAATAATGACCGTCGTACCGGAAAGCAAAGTGCATCCGATTTAATTAGAGCAAATCAACCTAGTGTTGACGAACTCCTTCGACAAATCCCGGAAGATGAGCTTGCAGCATGGGAAGCATTACAAATACAACTTGCACCCGCACCTCGAAACGGGGTATTTACTGCTGCGGCCAACCTATATCGTAGGTTGCCAGAATCGGCACAGGAAAGAATAAATGTTTATTTTGTACCTGCCTCTGAGGATCAGCTTGCCGTTGCATTAGACAATTTGGCAAAGAGACAATTCCGAGCACTCCGTGGTGAACGTGAAGCAGCAGAGAGATTAATGGACACCACCATTAACCAATTAGCTGGCAACACTCACCCAGCAAAAGAATTATTAAAAAATGCCACTATAACTGAGCTACAGAGACTAAGCCGTATAAATCAAGCCGCGCAGGGTGTAATCACCGAATATGCAAGGCTTGTTAACCACATAGTCACCACCCAGCAAAAGCTTAGAGATGCTAACGGTTTAGACGTACACCTTGATGCTTTCATAGTAAATTACAATAGTATTCTTGTAACAATTTCGCTCTTTTTATCTCATTACTTAGGCTCTTTTTTCAAAACGGACACTGCAGACAAAATCGACAAAGCACGTACTATGAAAAATAATGTGCGCCAATGGAAAGAGGACTATGAAGCTGAGCTCCAACGAGACATAAATGACATCAGCAGTAACCCTCGTATTTCTACTTCTGTAAAAACGGCCTTTGTAGAATCAGTAAATTCTCTACGTACCGCACCAAATCTCCCTGTTATAGCTCTTACAGCAGCAGGTGCAGATCTTCCAGCAGAAATTGCAGATCATCCAGCAGAAGTTGCAGGTCTTCCAGTTGTTGTAGAACCCATAGCAATAGTACAACCACAAACCACCAAAATTGGTAGAGATTTCGAACTTGTTCAAACTCTGTTTAATCGTTTAACACCACCACCCCCACCGGTTGAGCAAGTTGATCCAGCTCCTCCTATTCGGGGTATAGTCATGTAGAATCGGGTCCTGCCCCAATTCTACATCGAATGCAAGACTTAAATCGCATTCTACTTATCCTCAAAAACACCATTTTCGTATAAAATATGGTATCTTATCGTCGATTTTTAAGGATTATTTAGGTAATAAAATGAAAGAATATGTCATCGCGTCTTTTTATAAATTCGTCCCCCTTCATGATTATGAAGACATGAAAGTCCCCTTATTAGCTGCCATGAAAGAGCACCATATTTGGGGAACCATTATTTTGGCTCATGAAGGAATTAATGGAAGTTTTGCAGGAAAGCCTCATGAAGTCTCGTCATTGTATAACTACTTAAGGCTTGATGACCGGCTATCTGACCTGAATTTCAAAGAAACATATGACGATTTAATGCCCTTTGAAAAAGCCAAAGTAAAATTCCGCAAAGAAATTGTCACATTAGGTGTCGAAGGCATCGACCCATTAAAAAGCACCGGCACACACGTTTCTCCTGAGGAATGGAATAGCTTAATTTCCGATCCAGACGTTGTCGTGATCGACACACGTAATACCTACGAAGTAGAGCACGGCACTTTTAAAGGTGCAATAAATCCCAACACTGAAAATTTTAGGGATTTTCCTGAATACGTTAAAAACAATTTAATGGACAAAAAAGACAAAAAAGTCGCTATGTTTTGTACCGGCGGGATCCGCTGCGAAAAATCTACCGCATATTTGAAAAGCTTAGGGTTTACTGATGTTTATCAATTGAATGGTGGGATTTTAAATTATGTGGACTCTACGCCTGTTGAGGATTCACTCTGGGAAGGGACCTGTTTTGTGTTCGATGAGCGAATTGCTATATAGGTTGGTTTATAAATTTTTGATCACCCCTCATCCGCCCTGTCGGGCACCTTCTCCCCTCGCGGGGCGAAGGGACTACTTGGCTATATAGGAGTTTCACCCGTGCATTTGTAGCCTGGATGGCTGCGAAGCGGACATCCGGGTAACTCCAAGCGCGCCTACATATTCAAACGAAGGGTGGCGCGGAAGGGAGGGCTCCTGTCGCGCACAGCCTGAAGGGCGAGCACGGCAGCGACAGGACCCTGAGGCACCTGAACTAAATTTCAGGCTTCTTTTGCAGAGGAGCTAAATCCCAACAGTTTCCGAACCACATCCTGATCCGAAAAAGCAAAACGCTCCAAACCAATTTGCTGATAAGACTCATGACCTTTACCCGCAATTAAAACAATATCATGCGGATTAGCCATATCTAAGGCGTATTGAATCGCCTCTTCCCGATTAATAATCTTTGAGACCTGCGTTGATGGTAAAAAGCCCCCAGCAACTTCCTCAATAATTTGAACCGGATCCTCTGTCCTCGGATTATCACTGGTGACAATCGCAAAATCCGCATATTGACTAGCAATACGACCCATAATAGGCCGTTTAGTTTTATCCCGATCACCGCCACAACCAAACACCACACCCAACCGCCCCTGCTTCAACTGCTGAAGTGTAGTCAATACGTTTTCTAAAGCGTCAGGAGTATGCGCATAATCTACGATCACACACGGCTCTTGTGCGACAACTTCCATACGCCCAGGAGATGCTTTTAACTTAGCCATCACATCAACCACATCAGCTACAGGCATACCCTGAGCTAATAAACTCGCATACACAGCCAAGCTATTATAAATATTAAACTTACCTAATAAATTAACCTTAACCTGATACGCACCCCATGGAGAAACTATCTCCATCTGACTACCCAACATACTGATTTGCCAATCAACCGCCCGAACATCACAACCATCATGCAAACCATAAGTTAACTTGCGACAGCCTGAATGCAGTTTTTGTATCATCTGTTGGCTATACGAATCGTCATTATTAATAATTGCATGTTTCAGCATAGGCATTGCAAACAATTTGGCCTTTGCATCAGCATAAGCCTGCATAGTGTGATGATAATCAAGATGATCAAGAGTCAGATTGGTGTAAATAGCACTGGTAAAATCTATATCCTCTACCCGCCCCTGACTCAAAGCATGCGAAGACACTTCCATACATAACTGACGCACCCCATTCTGCCGATACCCCTGCAACAATTGTTGTAAATGTAAGGCATCTGGTGTGGTATTTATTAATGGCTGCAAAGCGTGCACATCACCCTGACCTATAGTCCCGATATAAGCCGCTTTTTGGCCCAACAAACCATATGCCTGAGCTAGCTGATATGCAATCGTTGTTTTCCCATTCGTGCCCGTAACACCGGTCACAGACAATGCTCGCGTAGGATGATCATAAAAACGACTAGCTATTGCCGATAATTTTTCTCCTAATCCTGATATAGGCACGCAAGGAATATGATTTGGCAAACAACCCGCCTTGGGCAAATTCTCTGGCTCATAAACAACAGCCACAGCTCCAGCAATACTTGCCTGTTCCGCAAACAACCGCCCATCAGCTGCGGCGCCAGGATATGCGAAAAACAAATGACCAGGCTTTACTTGGCGACTATCATTTTGCAATCCCTCAATATCGCAATCCGGTATAGCCCCAGTGACCCAAGGACGCAATAGTTCATTGAGCTTCATTAGAGCTCCTCGTCTGTTGATCTGGTGGAATATCAAGTATACGCAGTGACGATCCCATCACTTTTGCAAAGAGTGGAGCCGCAACCGTTGCTGCATAATAGCCAGCATGGGTAGGCTCATGAATTACAACAGCAACAATCAATCGCGGTTTTGATACCGGAGCGATTCCCACAAAACTAGAAATGTAACGTTTTTCCTCATAACCCTTTTTCCCTGCTATTCGTGCAGTACCTGTTTTTCCTGCAACGCGATAGCCCGGAACTTGTGCTGATTTACCCGTACCATCAGCACCACTAACTACAGCCTCCAGCATCGCCAAAACTTGATTTGCTGTATTAGGACTGATTACTTGAGTAGTTTCACCTGCAGGCTGATTATGCAATAAACTAATCGGTGATAGTTTTCCCTGATTGGCAAAAATCAAATAGCTTTTTGCTAATTGTAAAGCACTAACCGACATACCATAGCCAAAACTTAAAGTTGCAAGCACAAAGGGATTAGCATCAGCAACCTTCACAATTGAACCCTCATTTTCCCCTGGATAACCACTCTCAGTCCGCTGCCCAATCCCAGCACGCGTGAGCAAACCTATCAATTGCTCAGGAGGGCTTCCCAGTACCATTTTTGAAACACCCACGTTACTTGAGCGTTGCAAAACACCAATCACATCCAATACACCATAATTGTGAATATCACGTATCATACGACCGTGCACCACCATCCAACTAGGTCGCGTATCAATCACCGTGTTTGGTGTAAACCGCCCACTTTCCAAAGCACTTGCAATAGTAAATGGCTTAATAACAGAGCCTGGCTCAAACAAATCGGTCAATGCTTTATTGCGATAACTATCTAAAGTGTAGCGAAACCGTGCATTAGGATTAAACGAGGGGTAATTTGCCACCGCAAGAACTTCACCATTCTCTGTATCCAACACGATAACAGAGCCCGACTTCGCCCCAAATTTTTCTACTGTGTTTTTTAACTCATGGTATGCAAAAAATTGTATGCGTCTATCTATACTCAGTTGCAACACATTACCCGGTCGTGGTTCTTTGATGACACCAAGATCCTCAATCACTCGCCCCAGCCTGTCTTTTACAACGCGTTTTTTACCACTAATACCCATGAGCCATTGCTGATAAGCAAGCTCTAAGCCTTCTATGCCATTATCATCAACATTTGTAAAACCAACCAATTGGGCTACACTGTCTCCTTCTGGGTAGTAACGTTTAAACTCTTCCTGGAAATTCAATCCAGGGATTTTGAGTGCCTCAATTTTTTTTGCAAGCATGGGTGGTAACTGACGTTGGAGATAAACAAATTCACGCCCCCGGGTGTTGGCTACTCGCTTAGATAACTGCTTAGTAGGAATACCTAATAACTTCGCCAACTCAGCTAATTGCTTTTTATTAGCAGTAAATGTTTTTGTGTTGATCCATACAGATTGCACCGGCGTACTTACAGCAATAGGAGCGCTTTCTTTATCGATAATCATGCCACGATAGGCAGGAAGGCTAACAACCCGTAAACTTCGAGCGTCACCTTGGCCCATTAAGAATTGACGATCCAGGATCGTCAAATCAAACATACGCCAAATTAGAGAACTAAGAATCAGTGCAAAAAAAACCGCTATAAAGACTACCCTGGCTTGGTGGCGCGGTTTTTTCATCGCACACGCAAAATAAAGGTCTGTTTATCTGCGGGCAATATCATATGTAATTTTTCAGAAGCCAATTGCTGTACTCTTCCAGGTGTAGCTAGACTTGCTTGTTCAAGCAGCAATTGCCCCCATTGAAGCTGCAATTGATGCGATTGTTGCTCCGCAAGCTGTAATTGAACGAAGGCCAAACGATGCAAATTGGTAGTATACACCACGGCCAACGCACTGATCAAAACTGCGAGCAATAAAGCAATATGTTGGCAAAGTGATCTAGATAATTTCATATCCGAAAATTGCCCACTAAAAAGATTACTTTGACTGATTTGTCTGGCTGCAGCGTTCATGCTATTTTTTCTCCTATCCTAAGCACAGCACTCCGGGAACGAACATTCTGTTTGATTTCATCATCTTGTGGTTTAATTGCTTTACCAATCCTTTTGAAACACGTTTTAATATCAGCAGCTTTCACTGGTACCCCTGGTGGTAGAGACATTCCTTGTTCTTCTTTACGCATAAATTGCTTAACGATACGATCTTCCAAAGAGTGAAAACTGATAACCACCAATCGACCTCCTACAGCCAATGCAGCTAGACATTGGTTCAAACAGGCCGTTAAATCTGTTAATTCTTGATTAATATGGATACGAATGGCTTGAAATACGCGTGTTGCTGGATGCTTATGTTTTTCCCATTTAGGGTTAGCCGCTTTCACAATTTCAGCTAAAGCTGCTGTTGTTAAAATAGGGCTTATTTCGCGCGCATTAACGATAGCTCCCGCTATTCTGCGTGCAAAACGCTCTTCGCCATATTCTCTGAACACCATCTCCATTTCAGCCGCTTGTGCTTTGTTTATAAAACGCGCAGCATCCAAATCTTGCTCTAAATCCATACGCATATCCAGCGGACCTTGCTGCATAAAACTGAACCCTCGCGCTGGATTATCTAATTGCGGTGAAGAGACGCCCAAATCAAGCAAAATCCCATTGATATGACCAAATACTTTGTATTGATGCGCTATCTCAGCCAAGTTAGCAAAAGAGCCCTGAACGATATTAAAACGAGGATCATTGGCAAAAAGTTGCTGAGCATGCTGAACAGCTTCTTGATCTTTATCGATAGCAATCAGCCGTCCTGATTGATTTAAGTGTTGCAATATAGCCTGGCTGTGACCACCGCGACCAAAAGTACCATCGACATAGGTGCCTCCAGCCTTAATTGCTAGGCCATTGATTGATTCTTGTAATAAGACCGAATAATGTGCGGTCATAATATTTTCCAATTACAGAGAAAACGTTTTCATTTCATCTGGCAATCCATCTTCTCTAGATGCCTCATCTACCAACCACTGCTCACGTCTGGATTGCCATAAAGCATCATCCCAGACTTCAAACTTATTACCCTGCCCTATCATGACTATGTGTTTATCCAAGTGCGCATAATCACGCAGCAATTGAGGTAATAAGACACGGCCATTTCCATCCAACTCAACATCCGTAGCATGACCAATCAACAAGCGCTGAATTCGCCGGGCAGCTGCATTAAAACTTGGCAAACGTTGCAAATTATCCTCTATCACCTGCCATTGCGCCGTCGGGTACAGCAACAAACATGTTTCCTCAGTATCAATAGTAACCACCAATGACGCGCGCTCTTGCCCTCCTAACGCCTCACGATAACGCGTAGGCACTGCAAGGCGTCCTTTTCCATCAATGTTGATTGCAGTTATTCCACGAAACATGATTTTTTCCTTGTGGAAACAAGATCCCACAATTCTCCACTTTTTAGTTATTTTAACCCACTTTTATACACTATAGAAACACATTTTCACTAGCGTCAAGGCAAAACGCCACTTTTTGTTAAAAATAGTGGGATAATTTTTACGCAAGCGGGCCATTTGATTGTTTTTGGTCTAATGTGGTTTTTTTGAACACAGAATGTAGGTTGGGCCATGGGCCCAACCTACCTGGATGTGAGGGTTTTTAATTTAAACAGCACAAATTCTTTCTTCGCTCTCTGCTCCTAAAATCTCGGCTTGAATTGCCATTATTTTCTCGAGGTATATTTTATTTTTATTTTTTGCGCTTCTTCCGCATAACCTTTTTTCTTCAGGGCTCATTCTTAATAGTAATTGAAGGTAGCGATCTTGTACCGTATTTGATTCGCTATCATAAGAATCCTCCAAGGTTCCTTTGATAACTAGGTCTATAAGCCTAGGATTTACTGGACGAAATGCAGAAAAATTAGGATAAGTCAGTGAGGAGTATCTTTCGCTTGCAGCCTGCTGTTTAAAATCCTGTAAAATAGTATCCATCATACCTAGGAAGGCAGCTAATCCCTCTATAGGAGTCATCCTAGCTAGAGAAACTTCACGAATTATTTCCAGGCACTGGGGTCTACAAATACTCTCTAATATATCATCAAATGCATTTACAAAAGCCGGTAGCTCGACCGTTGCATTAAGACTTTGTAAGAAATGCGTTCTAGAAAGTAAACTTTTATATTTTGTTTCGCCTTCTTCATTATCAAATATCGTTTCGTCTAGCAAGGATGGTGTAAAACTACTGTGGCAAGCTTGCATCCCAGAAGCCTCAATGCTCCTACCTATCCCATACTGGAAATTAGTATGCCCTTCAACAGGCAACATGGATGTTTGATAATACGCGACTAAGGTATAAAAAAATAAATCAGCTCTCCGATTTGCATGTTCGATAATGTACGTTTCACACATACTGAATAAAGCCATTTCATCATTTAATTTGCTTCTTAACTGTGCTTCTGAATAATCTAAAGCTAAAGCACATGTTTCATTAGACTGATAACCAAAGCGAATACGTCTTCTATCAAATTGCCTACGCTCCTCTCTTTTCAATTGTTCGTGGTGGACTAATTTTTCTTGGGCCATGCGGCTTGGATATGGGTGAGTATCGGACCAACGTGGGGAAGACAATGATGCTTTAGAACTTGTTGCGGATGTGCGAACTTCCAACCTTTGTAACGAACCTCTACCAACAGTAAATATTCTCATAATGGTCCCCTCGTTGAGTGTCATTATTCCATATTCATGTTTATCGAATGTTTTAGGTTTTACCAAAGATACAACGGACCAGCCCCTTTTTTAAGATTGCACTTTTATCACAATATCTGCTTTTGTTTTAATTTTCAAACAATTAAGCATTAAAAGAACTTTGTGTGCTATAAATAGCCGCTCTTATCTGGCATCACCTAGGTGCGTCATAACGTTCAATAGCACCTTTTTTAGAAAAAACGATTTGCCACAATTGAAGCTCTCTGGCCTTAAAACCTCCGGCGCAATAGAGTAAATAATAATTCCACATACGAAAAAACCGCGCATCATAATTTTCTTTTATTTTGTCCCAACCCTCATTAAAATTTTGATGCCAAGCCATGAGAGTATTGTAGTAATCCGCACCAAAATTATGCCAATCCTCCATAATAAATAATTTTTCTGCGGCTTGGCCTATTTGCATAATTGAAGGCAACATACCATTGGGAAAGATATATTTTGAAATCCAGGGTGACGCCTGTGTTGTGCTTTCGTTGCCACCAATGGTATGTAATAAAAATAGGCCTTCGTCACTTAGACAACGATGAATTATTTGCATATACGTGCGGTAATTTAAGTAACCTACATGCTCGAACATCCCAAGCGACACGACGCGATCGAATTTCTCATTTAGATCCCGATAGTCCTGAAAGCGAATTTCAATCGGTAAGTCTTTACAACGCTCTCTTGCAAGCTTGCATTGCTCTTGAGAAATACTAATACCGACAGCTTGGATGCCATAGTTTTCCGCTGCATACTTAACCAAACCTCCCCATCCACAGCCAATATCGAGGATACGCATCCCGGGTTTAAGTAATAATTTTCTACAGGTTAAATCTAATTTCGCTTGCTGTGCTTGCTCTAATGTTTCCGCATTTTTCCAATAGCCACATGTGTAGTTCATATTGCTATCAAGCATCAATCCAAAAAGATCATTGCCAAGATCATAGTGTTTAATACCAACTTGCAACGCGCGTTCTTTTGTTTGTAAATTAAAAAACTTGGTGAGTATTAATTGGAATGTAAATTTAAGACTATTTTTTATTTTTGCTTCAATAGGGGATCGGAGCACTCGTGTAATGAACAAATCAATACGAGGACAGTCCCACCAACCATCCATATAAGCTTCACCCAGCTCCAAATCAGCGTTATTTAATACACGCGCATAAAACTTTTCATTATGCACATGCAAGTCCCAGGGAGCGTCACCATTAATCTCGATACCTGCAAGATTCAAGAGATCAGTAACCATTATTTTTGGCAAATTTTTCTTCATACGGATCCTGCAATAAAGAGAAACATTACCGTATCAGTTTAGTATTAGATCTGAATTCTTGGAAATTAAGTGGGAGGATTTAGATGGTGAGGGGTGTAAGTGGTGTAAGTATAGTGCTCTGAAAACCCGGATGTCCGCTTTGCGGCCATCCGGGCTACGATCGTTATCCTGGAAATCGTAGCCTGATTGACGCGAAGCGGCAGCCGGGAGCAGTGGTTATTCGGTAGAAAGATATTCAGCCATTCATTTCTGCAGCAATACTTACACCTTGTAGAACCAAATCTGGGAGATGTTGATCGTAAATCCCTTGTTTATCGAATAACGATGCAAAACCACCTGTGGCTAAAACTAAAACGTCTTGGCCTGCAAACGATTCTTTTTTAATGCGTTCAATCAATTCTCGGCAAGCGCCTATTGCACCGTAAAAAACTCCCGATTGAATACTTTCAATCGTAGAACGCCCTATAACTTGCTTTACTTTAATGATTTCTACAGAAGGTAATTTTGCAGTATTAAGTGCCAGGGCATCAACCGCCAAACGAACTCCAGGTAAAATCACCCCTCCCAAATACTCTTTTTGGGCATTGATGACACAAAAAGTAGTTGCGGTACCAAAATCAATAATGATCAAATTTTTCCCAGGGAAACCATGCGTTGCAGCGATCGCATTAGCAATCCGATCTGCACCTACGTCAGATGGATTACGGTATTTAATGTTCAAACCCGTTTTAACCCCTGCCTGTAAAAAAAACGGCTCGACTGAAAAATACTTAACGCAAGCAGCGCGCAGAGAATAATCAAATTGTGGCACTACAGAACATACAGCAATGCTTCGAATTGCTTCAGGCGAACATTGATTTTCCCGAATAACATTTTTAAGGAAAATACCCAATTCATCAGAAGTGCTGGCTTTAGATGTATGACGAAAGCGTAAACATATTTCCCCATTAGCAAATACACCGCCATAGATATGAGAGTTTCCCACGTCAATACAAAGCATCATAATGTTGCGACTCATAAGACTAAAAATGCGATAGTAAGAGGAGTCAAGCCGAGAATCAAGAGCGAGCTTTTACTTTTTAGTTTAAAAATAGTACATTAACCAGAATAATATTTTCACTATATGATGTTAAACGAAGGGTGGCCAGGAAGGGAGTGCTCCTGGCGGGCGGGATGTGGTTAGTTAATATAATTCATGTAGCCCGTATGGAGCGAAGCGGAATGCGGGGGATCAAGCTGAGGTAGTGATCCCGCATTTCGCTTCGCTCCATACGGGCTACATTGTTTTTTAGTAAAATCTAAATTGAGGTACACATGATTTCAGCCGAACACCGCGGTTCTATATATGCCATTATCTCAGGTTTTTTATACGGCTTTGTTGGCTATTTTGGTGTCAGTGTTATTAAGGCATCTATTTCTGTAACCAACATGCTATTTTGGCGATTTTTTATTGCAAGCTTAATCATAGGGCTTCTTCTACTATTACAGCAAAAACGCATCCCATATTCGCGCAAAGACATAGGCACAGCCTTTATCAACGGAGCTGTTTTTTACGGTCTGTCGAGCATGATCTATTTTTTTGCTTGCCCCTACATAGGGTCAGGACTGGCTATGGTTATATTTTTCACTTACCCAGCCATGATCATGGTGCTCAATCATTTCTTATATGGAAGACGCATCCCTACTATCTATTATTTTGCGGTAATAATCATTATTGCAGGAATGTGCCTCTTCATTGATCCAGGCGAAACGCGGTTTGATATGATTGGAATTGTGCTCGCAGTTCTGTCCGCCTTTTTATATGCAAGCTACATTGTATCCAGCAAAAAAATCTCGTCTCTCTCACCATACATCTCCACATTCATGGTCTGCCTCGGCTGTACAATAACTTTTTTGTTCCTATCACTTATTAATCACAGCCTCAGCATCCCATCTACACCATCCATTTGGTTTAATCTTCTAGGGATTAGCGTTCTCTCCACCACAGTACCGATTTTATTATTACTATATAGCTTAAATCACATTAACGCAGAAAAAACGGCCATTTTGTCCGTATTAGAACCTATTTTCGTCTTGATTTTTGGTATCACACTCTTGGGTGAACCCATGAAACTGCAATATGTATTCGGTGTAGTTACTGTTCTCACCGGTGCTCTACTAACACTATTTTGCCAGCAAACCCAACTAAAATTAGACAGCACGATAGAAAACAAATTAGATACAGGCTAGAAAACCAATAATAGCTCAGGGGGAAATATCAACTTTCGAGGAGCGGTCGGATTTGAGCGCAGGTTGAATGAAAATGGCCGTTCGGTGAGCATAGCTAGGATAATAAAGTAAAAGTCGGTCGGTAAGCCGGGTTCTGTCGAGGACAATCATTCATCTGGGACAAACGTCACCGT
>CAZYME010000006.1:6058-90957 GCA_964648115.1 uncultured Legionella sp. | reverse complement strand
ACCTATGACACAGAGGTTAAAAGCCTCCTGCTCTACCAACTGAGCTAACGGCCCCAAAGAGGTTGAGATCATACCGAATAGACATTAAATTTCAAGTCTTTTAAGCATTAATTTTCAATTAATGGCATTCCAGCATACAAATCTGAGCTGGTTGCTAAAATACTCCAACCTTTCTTAGACAAATAATGGCTCAACTCAGCTTGCTGGTTCGTTGGTATAACCAGCAATAAAACATCCGAGCCCATGGCCCCACATCCCTTAATGGCCAATATATCCGGCTGTTTTTTAAAAGATTCAATATGTCGCACAGCATGTTCTGCGACTAAATCCATACGCATTAACTGATGGTGGTAAGCATTTACCGCATCTACCATTCGTTGGCTATCAACCTGTTCAAAAGCAACTTTTGCACTATCAACGATGGCTGTTAATTGGCCCAGATGGCTGGGTAATGCAATGGTTTGCAAATGGCTGTGTGTAGCTAATTTTTGGCCTGTGTGTAGTAATAGAAACGCTATATCTTGAAAAGGCCAGCTGTAATCATGAAAAAAATCTTTTTGTTTATCAATATAAACACAACCGTGTTGTGATTGCGCTAATACATCATAGCCACTAGGACGTAAGCCCTCTCCAGACCAAGCACTTTGCAAATAAGCGTCCAGCATATGATGCTGTTTAACCATTTTTTTTTGTGCCTGCATGCTTGCAAGATAAGCACCTAGAAATTGAGCACTGGAGGCCCCCATTCCGCCACGTCCTTGATATGGGTCTTTCCATTCCAACCCAATATCCCTTGGTCCATGGTTTAACCACCACTTTCCTGCAGGAGAATCTGGGTGAATGTCATGCAAACCAATCTTATCGGATAAGGTTACTTCAAAACATGGAGATGTTGTTAAAACGATGGCTGGAGCACCGGCTATCGCTGCATACTCACCCAGCAAAAATGTTTTTGCTGGAATAGACCATTTTTTCATGCCTGTCTGATTTCAGCGAGCAGCTCATGCGCATTATTTAAACTCACGCGTTTATTAGCTACTAACCAGTCTTGTAGCTGTACTTTGAGCAAGGGTACTTCGACGTCAGTCGCGCCAGCAACCAAAAGCAAATTATCGATATGTAATTTCATATGCCCTTGAATAATCCCTTCCGTACATAACGCTCTAATGGCACCTAAATTTTGCACAAGACCAACTGCAGCAATAACTTGAGATAATTGGTTGGCCGATTTAATACCCATCATACGTAAGCACATGCTTGCAGTTGGGTGTAGTGAGGTTACGCCACCCACGGTACCTACAATAATAGGCGCCGTTAATTCACCGGTTAATACTCCATCCTTAAAACGCCAACGTGTTATGGCTTGATAAACGCCTGAGCGCGCGGCATATGCATGAACACCCGCTTCTACAGCACGCCAATCATTACCCGTTGCTATAAGCACCGGATCAATTCCATTCATTACACCCTTATTATGGGTAGCTGCGCGGTAAGGATCCGTTTCAGCAAAAAAAGATGCTTCTTGCAAACGCTCACCTAAAACTGGATCCACATCACGAATAGTAACTCGAGCTGTTGTGAGCTTTTGATCATTCAAATTTGACAGGATACACATGGTTACTTGCTCACCGGTCAAGCGCTCAATTGGGTTTTTCAAATATTCAAGCACTTGATTAATGATATTAGCGCCCATGGCATCACAACTATCCATCATCAAATGGATAACAGCCATATCCCCACCATCTGCACGGGGCAATTTGCGCAATTGTAAATCAATTACACCACCCCCACGGCGTACCATGTTTGCAGCAACATCTTCATTGGCTTTCTCGATGAAAAACTGCTTATTTTCGTCGAAAATACGTGAAAATTCGGCAAAATCGCGCACTTTGGCCAGCTGGATTTGACCAAGAATACAATGGCCATTTATAGAAGTAGTGATTTCACCGTGTTGCCGTATCCATCTTGCTGTTTTTGACAGGGCCGCAATAATAGATGTTTCCTCAACAGCTAGGGGAATCACATAATCAAGGCCATCAATACAAAAATTTGTGGCCACGCCTAAAGGTAGTTGGAAATAACCGATAACGTTCTCGATTAATTTATCAGCAAGTGTCGTTTCCCCAATTCCACCTTGGCGTAAAAACAACACATCTTCCGGTGTCATCGCTCCCAAATCTAATAAACGCTGAAAGCGCTCTTCACGTGTTAATTTGGAAAACCCTTGAAACAACTGGGTAGCATTCTTAGCTAACGACATGCTTTCTCCTTCAAATCACTTAGTACACGGCTACCTGTGCAAAACATAGCAACCTTCAATTCATATTCTATCGACGTCATGACTGCAAGCACATCATCTGTTCCTTGTAACGCCGCATTCAGCATTGGTTTAGCAAAACCGACTGTTGAAGCACCCAAAGCAAATAATTTCGCAGCATCTAAACCGTGTCGAACGCCACCTGATCCCCAGATTTCAAATGCTGGTTTAAGCGAGGATGCATCAATCACACTTTGCACAGTATCAATGCCCCAATTGCTAAAGGTTGCAGCAGCTTTATGGCGCACAGGCTCATCTATGGCGCGATGCCCCTCGATCCGCCCCCAATGTGTTCCACCTAATCCACTGACATCAACCGCGGCCACTCCAATTTCATTTAATCGAGTGAGCGTAGGCCGCGAAAACCCACAACCGGTTTCTTTAACGATGACAGGCAACGGCAGCGCTTTGACTAAATTAGCCAGGGCTTTCCAACTTCCCTTAAAGGAGGGAGTGCCTTCTGGTTGAATACACTCTTGAAGTGGATTGCAGTGGATAATTAACGCATCCGCTTGCAAAGCATCCGTCAAGCGTTGAATTTGAGCGATTGGGGTCGATATCAGTTGAGCAATACCCAAATTGCTAAATAGGCTAACGTCTGGATAATCACGACGAAGCGGTTGCCATTCAAAAGCGGCTGTTTCATCTGTTAATTCACGGCGCTGTGAGCCTACTCCCATTGCCCAACCACTTTGAGCACATGCGGTAATAAGGTGGCGATTAATATTAAATGAGTCACGATGCCCTGCTGTCATCGAGCTTATCATGAAAGGCTTTTCCACGGCACAGCCAAAGCGCTTACCGGCTATAGATATTTCGCTAAAATCAAGATCTGGCAGGGCTTCATGAATTAATGACACATTATCAAATGTATTTAATTCGTGAGCCTGATTCGCTTGCATGAGCGCAAGCTCAATATGATCTTGCTTGCGTTTTTCAAATTGACTGTAGTCGTCTGACATTAAACTTACCACGACCCATGGAAAATGGCTTGGATTTTACCATAACACGGCAAAAGCCACTACTTTAATGAAAAATTCACTGGGCCATTAGAAGTAGGTTGGGCCCATGGCCCAACAAGCGCACGAAGTGCCCCATTGTGGGCACCATGTTTTGTAGCGCTTCGCGCAGTTGTTGGGCCATGGGCCCAACCTACTTTTAATGGTTCAAATAAGCGCATTTCACATATTTATAAAAGCTAGCTTGTGCGATTAAAAGAGCTATTAAGTAACCCTCTCGTCCATCCAGAAGGCCTAAATTAATAAAATAAGAGCGGCAAAAAGACCAGAGGCCATGCACATAGGCCTGAGTAACGCTAGCATGTTTGCCCCGAGCCTTCATTTGTTCGGCACCCAAGGTGGAGTACTCGTTCAATTTTCGCAAAGCAGATTCTAAGCTCGTTACGGTGTCATGCTGCAAAATTCCACGTAAGCTCCCTACTTCTCCGTTAACGACCAGACTCTCATGGACTAAAGCTTCAGTAAAACGCGCCGTACCTTTTTGAAAAAGACGAGTAATCCAATCTTTTCCCCAATCACCATGGTGAATAAGCTTGCCCATAAACGTGGATAAACGCTTAATTTTGTAAGCAACGGCTGTAGTTTGCTGCTCAATCACAAAACGAATTTCTGCTTGCAACTCTGGGGTGAGATATTCATCTGCATCCAGGACCAAAACCCAATTTTGAGTGGCATGGTCAATAGCGCGGTTTTTCTGTTTACCAAATCCAGGCCAATCTGTTTGATGTACGTGGGGAGTATATTCTCGACAAATTTTAATGGTTTCGTCTGTGCTCCCCGAATCCAGCACCACAATTTCCTCTGCCCATTTGACAGAATCAAGGCAAGCTCGGATGTGCTCCGCTGCATTTAAGGTAATGATTACAACACTCAAAGGCATTACAAATTCCTTATTTTAATAAGCTTTATCAACAATGCAATAAACCTCAGTTAAATGCATGTTCAAGCGTCTAAAAAAGTAAATCAAATTAAAAAAGCCAAGCGCATCGCTTTCCAGGGTAGCAAAACGACTTGGATCCCCCGCTATTTCTTCTTGTAACAGTTTTTTTAAATTAGTTGAGGATAACATTTTTGCTTTTTTATTTTTCTGCAACCTATTGATAATAATATTAATATTACGCCTGGTCGTTTTTACAGCAACAGCGATTATCCTAATTTCGTCTTCTGTCAGATGCGGTATCAACCAGTGATAAGCCTCTATCAAACTCACTACAAATTGTGTACAAACTTCAACTTGATTAAGTAAAGCATTAAAATCACGTGGATTTAAACGATGGAACAATAACTCATATCTTATGGATAATGCATTTTTTTTTATGGTTTGAAAATCTGCTAAAAGCGCATGTCCAGAAATTAATGTCTTGGGTTGCCCCTTCACGTTAAATGAGTTTGTCATCAACGCATTTATTTTTTGCAGATAACCAATAAACACTTCGGCTATATTCGTCTTTAGTGAAAAAAATACCCCACTTACTGCCAATGCGATTACAGCACCCAAAGCTGTATCAATAATGCGCGCCCGCAACAGCATCAAATCCCAATCGCCGACCAAAGCAAATAAAAACACGACAAAGCAGGTCGTAAAAAACATAGAGATCAGATACTGTATTCGCGCCATGTATATGGTGAAAAATACAGAAATCAACATCAGAATGACCAGCGTCTTGGATTCATGATTAGGAATGGCGAAATACAAGGCAGTTCCTACAGCACCTCCTAAAACCGTCATTCCAACCCGTTCCAGAGCACGTTTAACACTTTCTCCCCACGTTTGTGTTGTCAACACCATGGCGGTTAACACGATCCAATAACCTCGCTCCAAGTAAAAATGCATACTTACCCATTCAGCTAAGGCAATAGCCAAAGCCGCTTGATAGGCCATTTTTGTTGTGCGTCTAAGCTTCATCGACACCTCGCAACAATTTAGCTTCATGCTGGTTTAGTAAATCAAAGCTAAGCTTAAAATTTAACAATGCCATAACGATTGCAGGTTCGCTCGGCGGCACTCTGCCAAGTTTCTCTGCTAAGTTTGGTAAAATAATATTGGGGCATTCTGTATCAACAAGGTAATCCGCACGCACTCTCATTGTAGAGAATAAGCGCGTGAATTCATCGCTCATGTAGTCCAGTGCTAATATTGCTTCATGGGGTAATTGGCGCTTGTGTGTCCATAATGAGTGATAAACCTCTACCATTAACGCATACGCGTTCAACAAGGCATATTGTTGTATCAAAATATGACCCACCCTTTTTTGTTGGTTAGCAAACACTGAGCTTTGTTGTATAGCCTGGTTGCTGCTTAAAAGCTTCTCTAAAGTGGCTTTTCTAGCTACAAAAGGTAGACTCGCAAAAACAGTGCCTGCTTTGGGCGTTATCACGTGACGCCTCATCTCTTCCAATCCTTGGGCCAAATTTTTAAAAAATCGATTCGAGTTGTTAATAAATAACCGAGGATAATTTTCAGGAAAAATACATATAATCACGAGTGCAGATACGAGGAACCCAACCACCACCCCATAAATAAGTTCATGTACCTCTGCACTCCCTGTGTAAGGCACCACTGTGGCTAAGAAACACAGCACCCAAGCCATCATAGGTGCTTTGCTGTTTTCCAAACCAAATCGGCGAATGTAGTTGGCGAGAAATCCCCATACTATTAATAAGATAGCTGTCCAATGAGGAAAATCGCGCGCTGCAAAGCCCAGCGCCAATGCGGTAAAATAAATGGCATCAAAAATAACAATGTGCGCCAGGCGCATAGCGAGTGATTTAGCAACCACGCCTTGTAAGGAAGTACCACTCGCAATACCAGCAATAACTTGTGTTAATAGCTCTTCATCGCGCATCCACCACAAGGTTAGCAAAACTGCCAAAATAGTTTTGGTTGCCTGTTTTAAATTGAAATATCCAGGATCTATTTGCCAAAAATAAGTTCGTAGTTGGTTGACAGTCACAATTTGATCACCATAAATGCCGAGTAAAAAACACCTTCGTCGATCGTATGAAGCGAAATGCGAGATTAAACTGGTGTCCCTTCCCGCATTTCGCTTCGCTCCATACGGGCTACATTGATCCATTCCTATTTTCGAGTAGCCCCTAGGCTCTCAACACAGAATATCGTATTATCCTAGGCTATTATGTGAGACGATAGCAATCATGACTAAAACACAGTCAACACATTCCTTTGTTTTTGACAAAGATAATAAGCGCTGTCTATGCGAAGGCAGTTGGTCCATTCTTGATGTAAACGCACTCACACAACAATTTAAACACATTGCTCTACCAACCGGCGAAAAATGGGTTATCAGTGGAGCATCGCTCACTAAATTCGACAGTGCTGGAGCGCTGGTGTTAACAGAATTTATCCAGGGATTAAAACAACAAGAAAACCAAGTGGACTTAGTAGACTTTAATCAACAACAACGTGATTTACTGGCGTTGGTTGAAAGCAAATACGACACGCTTACCTACAAAGCTGCGGCGCCTCAAAAACATAACGTTTTATATCAGGTAGGCGAAGAAGCCATTAACAAACTGCACCAAATAGATGGGTTAATCATCTTGATAGGCAGTTTAAGTGACAAACTCTTTTCAGCATTTGCAGACTGGCGTCGCTTCCAGTTTCCCAGCATTGTATCCAATATTGAATCTTCAGGTATCAGAGCTCTACCCATTGTAGCCTTACTTTCGTTTCTCATCGGGGTAGTCCTTGCCTATCAAATGGGGCTACAACTTGAAACGTATGGCGCCAGTATTTTTATTGCTTATTTATCAGGGATGGCTATTTTTCGTGAGTTTGCGCCCCTCATTACAGCTATTATTGTTGCTGGGCGAACGAGCTCCGCCTTTACCGCCCAAATTGGTAGCATGAAAATTAATGAAGAAATTGATGCTTTGAATACCATGGGCCTTTCCCCAATCGAACTGATAGTCGTGCCTAAAGTACTTGGTTTACTCCTTGTTTTCCCATTATTGATTTTCTGGGCTGATGCATTTAGTACTATGGGTGCAATGCTAATGTCTAAATTCATGCTGCACGTTGGCTATCTTGATTTTGCAACACGATTAAGAGATACAGTAGGCTTTAAACAAATGATGCTAGGTTTATACAAAGCGCCTGCTTTTGCCTTGCTCATTTCTCTTGTTGGTTGTTTTCAAGGTTTTCGTGTGCAACCCAACGCTGACAGCGTAGGCAGCCAAACTACTAAAAGCGTAGTGCAGGCTTTATTTTTAATTATTATTGCCGATGCATGTTTTTCTGTGGTTTATAGCTGGTTAGACCTATGACAGAGCCTATTATTGAAATTAAAGGTTTGAAAAACTATTTAGGTGGCCAATGGGTCCATTCTGACGTTAATCTGACTGTTGAAAAAGGCGAAATTCTTGCCATCATAGGAGGTAGCGGCAGCGGCAAAACGACTATTTTACGTAGCGTATTAATGCTGCAAAAACCAACAGCTGGTTGCATACGCGTTTTTGGTGAAGATATAGAAAAACTTGATGAGCCAGCCGCTGACGCTTTGCGTAAACGCTGGGGTATGCTGTTTCAACATAGTGCCCTTTTTTCAGGAATGAGTGTATTGGAAAATATCATGTTTCCAATGCAAGAACTCGCCTCGCTTGATGAAGGCTTTATGCAAGAATTAGCCATGCTTAAATTAAGCATGGTGGGCCTTCCCAAAGAATCTGCTGGAAAACTTCCTTCTCAATTAAGCGGAGGTATGCAAAGACGCGCGGCAGCTGCACGTGCAATCGCCATGGATCCTGAGTTATTATTTCTTGACGAACCGACTTCGGGGCTTGACCCATTAAGTGCGAGGAGATTTGATGATCTCGTGGTTTTTTTACGGGATGCTTTAGATTTAACCATAGTAATTGTCAGCCATGATATTGAATCGCTAAAACGTTGCACCGATCGAGTTGCGTTTGTAGGCGAGGGAAAGATTTTAAGTGCACAACCCATCAATGAATTAATGAAAAACTCGCATCCATTGATTGCCGATTACTTCAGTGAGTCTTAAACTAGTGTAATTATAAAGGAGCATGTTGCTTGGAATCGAAAACTAATTATACACTTGTCGGGCTAGTTGTACTGATTCTCGTAGCAGGCCTCCTGTCAGCTGGTCTCTGGCTATCTGTTGGTTTTGATAGAAAAAAATACGATATCTACACAGTATATGTACGAGAAGCAGTCTCAGGTTTGAGTGACGATTCTATCGTGAAATATAATGGCGTGAGAGTTGGGGTCGTTAACAAAATTGAGCTCAATCAATTTGATCCTCAACAGGTTAAAATCCAACTAAAGATTGAAGAAGGTACACCAATAACCACCAGCACACGAGCGACGCTAATTAGCCAAGGAATTACCGGCACCACTTATTTAGGGTTATCCGCAACATCACCATCACTTTTCCCGTTGCAAAAAACACCCGGTGAGCCATATCCCGTCATTCCATATACACCATCATTTTTTAGTCAGTTAGAAAAGAACCTTAATGATGTCAGTGTCGGAATCAAACGTGTTTTTGACAAAGATAACGCTCAATCTTTAAAAAAGGCACTAGCAAATTTACAAAAAGTGACTGATGTTGTTGCTGAAAACAAGCAGAGTCTTGATCAAAGTTTGAAAGATATACCTCTACTTTTAAAGAGTCTTAAAATTGGCGTCAATAAGTTTAATACTATGGCAGATAGCATGTCGTCTGCTGGTCAGAGCGTATCTTCCACAATGCAGGCAGGTAAAAATACCATCGACAAATTATCGCAGCAAACCATACCGCCAGTAGTATTGTTGATACAGCGCCTCGATTCCATTGCAGCCAACCTTGAAAAAGTGAGTGCTCAAATGCGCCAAAACCCGGCGGTGGTAATTCGCGGCAGTGCCCCCCCTAAATCTGGACCTGGAGAATAATGTTGAATAAGGTCAGTATCGTCATCATATTGTGTGCGCAAGTTGTATTAACTGCTTGCTCGCCTATTAAACTCCCTACCAGTAACCAATATAAATTAGAGGCTTTTAATACTAAAAAATTCTCGCATCAAAAAACAGCCCAATCAATTTTAATATCCCAACCAGAAGCAATGGCGGGCTATCAAACAGAGCAGATGCTGTATATTCAAAAACCTTACGAAATAACCGCTTTCGTTCATAATACGTGGATTAGCCCTCCTGCTAACATGCTGTATTCTTTGATTATGCAAAGCATACAGAAAACAGGTTATTTTTATGCAGTAGCGTCTGGCCCTTATGTAGAAAAAGCAGACTATCGCTTAGATACACAACTCATCGCCTTACAGCAAAATTTCCTCACTAAACCAAGTACAATGGAGTTGGTTGTAAAAGTAGTATTAACACATATTGAAGATAACCGTGTTGTGTCCTCTCAAATTATCAACGAGCGCGTTAGTTGTCCTATGGATACACCGTACGGTGGGGTTATAGCAGCTAACCGAGCAACACAAGCATTTACTGCCCATTTGTCTGAATTTATTGTGGATCGAGTAAGTGGGGATAACCGGCATAGTTAATTTAGTAAACATGTGGGTTGGGTCAATGACCCAACCTACTTAGCAGCATGAGCTAATCAAGCCACACGTCATGCGACTCAGCCAACTTTCCTCTGGCTTATCATTACCAACTTGCTGTATTTTTTTAATGTCGGCAACTGTAGGCTGCTTATCAGTCATGTGTTGCTTACTAAAAAATCTAGCACGGTTTCCCGAGCGGGCATCACGGGGGAAAGGTAGGTTTGCTTTAACCGCTTCGAGGGCCGCATCACCTTTAGGCAAAAGTGGTGTAAGGGCAAGCTCCCTGGCCGAGATCATACTATCAAAAAGACTCACACCATCCGGACAGTTACCTGCCCACACCATAAACCTACCATAGCCCTCCTCTTTCGAAGGATCACAAGCCGACCCAATCGCGACCGCGTCACTCTGTGATGTCAAACCAGGCGCCACACCGATCGAAAGATATTTGCGCATCTCATTGAGCCGCGTTGCATCACCTTGCGCCAAATATTTAACCGCATAATTGTCTGCTTCCGCAAAACGTGACGAAGCAGTGCCACCGTAGCTCATGGTTTCTATCCAAGATAAATTAGGGCCACGCTTGGTAAAAAGATCGGTAAAACGTAAAAAACCTAACTCTATTAATGCTGCTTCTGTGGGACTGTTAGCTGCGTCAAATACCTTATTTAACAACTGATCAATTGATCGATCTGCGTATGTAGTATAAATAAATACATAATTCTCAGGATCACGCGTAATACCGTGCAAAAAACAATCCATCATCACTGCTGCAAAATCATCCGGTGACGCCGGTGTCTCTGCATCCCACATTCGCCCAACAGCTGGGTAGTATTGCATTAGGTTACTGGTAAAAATTGTCCCGTCTGGGCCTATTTCACCTTCAGTATTACGAACAAAATTTTCAATATTAGCACTACTCCAATCAATATTGGGCGTATCAATAAAAGAGTTGAATATTCGTCGATCGGTTTTCTGCATAGCGGTAATAAACGACTGAATACCAGGACGATCTCTCAAATGACAAAGAAACGTGTCATCTATAGTGTTGCCAAAATTACCTGTGGGTATATTGTCATTGAGTGTAAAAAAAGCCAAGTTAACATCATAATTGCCTGATGGATAACGGGTTAAGCTGTAATCTGTTGATTGGCCTGGGGCCGAATCAGCATAAGGACACACATAAAAGGAAGGAACTAGAGGGGGAAGGGGTGTTTCAGCGGAATGTGTATGGACTCTCTTTTTAAGCTCGCGCTTGTTCACCACCATTACAGCTCTCCTTGCTAAACAGTTTTAATGATGCTAGCAAAGAGCACCTACATAAACAAGGATCATGGCAAAGTGCGGGCAGCTGCACTTAAGTTAAATAGAGATCCCGCATTCCGCTTCGCTCCATACAGGCTACATTGATCTAAACTCCCGTTCCTCGCATTATGGTCATTTTTAACCCTAAAATGACCATAGCCAAAAATTCAAAACAATTGTACAATGAGCCGCCATTAGGCATGAAAAAATAAATTGAAGTGCTTGCGATTTAATACATATATAAAGGAGATAACGGAATGAATGTCAGATCTTTTCTAAAAATAGGACTTGTTGCCGCCAGTGTACTACTAGTAGTCTCTTGCTCTAAAACGCGCGGTGGCGCTGATGGAGTAGGGAGTGAGGGTGGTCTTCAGGCTCATGGATTAGGTCTATCCAACCGCTTTGCAGGACAGCAAGAAGGTGAAATGTATACGACGCAAGCTCCACACAACCAAATTTATCGATACAGTTATGACAGCAGTACCTTAGCACCTAAATATATTCCTTCTGTAAATGCACAAGCTGAATATATCAAAGCAAACCCAGGCGCACGCATTCTTATCGCGGGAAATACTGACGAACGCGGCAGCCGGGAGTACAACGTTGCTTTAGGTGAGCGCCGCGCCAATTCTGTAGCAGAATTAATGCGTATGGCAGGCGTTGGTAGAAACCAAATGCGCGTTGTTAGTTACGGTAAAGAACGTCCAGCAAATCTTGGCCATGATGACGAATCGCATGCCCAAAATCGACGAGTTGAATTAACTTATGAGGCTACCAGATGATAATACGTCGTTTTCTTCTTGTTACATGTTTCGCTTGTATACTGCCCTTCAATGCATTTTCTGAAGCTCCGGTAGTTGACGACAGCGAAAATTTTGCACTTCTTGATGAACAACAGGTTGCTCTTGAGCAGCCTGTTGCCAAATCGCAAAGTGGAGACTACGGTAGTGATGAAGAAACCGCTTTTGCCAGTGATAATATTGAGACCAGCGGTAACGGCAATAGCAAAAATGCTATGCTATTAGACAAAGTTCAGGGCTTACAGCAAGAAGTACAAGAGCTGCGTGGCCAATTAGAAGTACAAGCACATGATTTAAAATTACTACAACAGCAACAATTAGCATTTTATAAAGATTTAGATGCGCGACTACCAAACCAAGCCGCAAGCTCTGCAAAAAATGTGGCTGTAAATCCTTTACCAATCGGTGTTACAACACCCAAGAGTTCCGCTGCAATATCATCTGATAAACAATCCACACCAGAAGCAGTTGTCACTCCAGCTCCTCATGCAGCCCGTATGAACCCAGCTGATGAGCAAATTAGTTACCTCGCTGCCTATGAGCTAGTAAAAAATAAGCGCTTTGATGAGGCCCAAGAAGCCATGCAAAAATTTGTTACTCTATATCCGCAAGGCGGGTACACTGGTAACGCTCAATATTGGCTTGGTGAGCTTTACATGGTCAAGAAAAGCTACCCCGAGGCAATTCAACATTTTGAAATAGTATTGCAACAATTTCCCTCTTCCAATAAATCTGCCGCAAGTATGTTGAAAATTGGATATGCTCTAGCCGCCTCAGGCAAAAAAGCAGAGGCAATGCAACGTTTGCAACAAGTTGTAAAAAACTACCCGGATACCAATACAGCACAATTGGCAAAGGCTAAATTGGATGCTTTGAATAGCTAATGAAACGAAACCAGTTGCGCATTACTGAAATTTTTCACTCATTACAAGGCGAATCAGTAACCGTTGGTTTACCAACGGTTTTTATACGACTCACAGGGTGTCCTCTGCGTTGCCAATATTGTGATACTGCCTATGCATTTAGTGGCGGAAACATGATGAGTATTGACGGCATCTTGGAGCAAGTTGCTTCCTTTGAATGCAAATATGTCTGTGTCACAGGGGGAGAACCTCTGGCACAACCGGATTGTATCCATTTGCTAGAGCGCTTATGTGATGCTGGTTATGCTGTATCGTTAGAAACCAGTGGTGCGCGCGATATCGCTAACGTTGATCAGCGGGTGATGATAGTAATGGATTTAAAAACACCTGACTCTAATGAATGCGACAAAAATAAATGGTCTAATATCCCCTATCTCAAGCAAAGCGACCAAATTAAATTTGTCCTGTGCTCCTGTGAGGATTATCAATGGGCAAAACAAATGATAGTTGAGCATAAGCTTACAGATCATGCCCAGATTCTTTTTTCACCGAGCTTTGAGCAACTAAACGCTACCCAGCTTGCTGATTGGATAATACAAGATAGATTATCCGTGCGCTTTCAGCTACAGCTGCATAAAATATTGTGGAATGACGCGCCAGGACATTAAAACATAATTACCTATTCACCATAATTTAAAATCTTGGGGAATAATTACAAAAAAAATATGGAGAATAACAATGCAGTGGTTTGCACAAGCCCCCTCTAATATTGCTCTTATTAAATACATGGGAAAAAAAGACAGTGAAAATAACCTCCCTATTAACCCCTCCCTTTCTTACACGCTACCTAACTTATTAAGCAGCGTCATGCTTGAGCAACATTCAGGAAAAAAAGATTTATGGGAACCATTAAATACCCCTGGAGCATTGCATTTTTTACTATCAAAGGCCGGCCAAGAGCGCTTCCTATATCACTTAGCGCGCTTGAAAGCGCAAGTTAATTACTCTGGAGCATTTATTGTACGTTCTAGCAATAATTTCCCACACAGCAGTGGTTTGGCAAGCTCCGCCTCAAGTTTTGCAGCCTTAACCAAGTGCGCTGTTACAGCCCTAAGTGAGCTAACCAACACACCAATGCCATCTGTAGAAATACAAGCTCAACTAAGCCGTGCAGGTTCGGGCTCATCTTGTCGCTCATTTTTTTCACCATGGGCGCTGTGGGATGATGATAATGTAAAAGCGATAGATTTGCCTTATACACACTTACTTCACCAAGTCATTGTGATAAGTCACAAAGAAAAAGAAGTTTCGTCAAGTGAAGCCCATCAACGTATTAATACTAGCCCACATTATTCAACACGAGCTGTGCGAGCTGTGCAAAATCTGAAGGTATTGCTAAATGCATTTGAAGCGAAAGATTGGGAAAATGCTTATAAAGTTTGCTGGCGAGAATTCCAAGATTTACATCTCTTATTTTCAAGCTGCTCATCACCGTTTTCTTATATGACTGACCAAAGTAAAGCCGCATTAATTTCTTTGCAAGAGCTATGGCAACGAGAAGGCGATGGCCCCTTAGTAACGATGGACGCAGGCCCTAATATT
Organism: uncultured Legionella sp.; assembly: GCA_964648115.1. Lineage (GTDB taxonomy): Bacteria > Pseudomonadota > Gammaproteobacteria > Legionellales > Legionellaceae > CAZYME01. The sequence goes on along the minus strand of CAZYME010000006.1, from coordinate 76,523 downwards.
CATTTACTCTACCGTCCTGACCAAGCAGAAATGGCACTTAAATTTAAACAGGATTATTTGATAGGCAATTATGATGTCTTATGATTTTCAAACAACAACACACGGTAAATGGATCTTAGCTGGGGAACACGCTGTAATCAGAGGGCAAGGGGCTCTTGTATTCCCCATTAAAGCCAAGCAACTGCATCTGAGTTACCACCAATCGACTTCCGAGCTAAGCGCAAATTACGAGGGTGATAGTGGCGCAGACACACACTTGTTGTTTTGGAGTGTGTTGGAACAAGGTATGCAAACCTTAGGTCGATCGCTAAACAGCCTGAGTGGCCATTTCAATTTGTATAGTACTATTCCAGTCGGTGTTGGGATGGGAGCATCTGCAGCGTTATGCGTGGCGATGGCACGCTGGTTTTCTGCGATGGACATGCTAGCCGATGCAGAGATTCATGCCTTTGCCAGACAATTAGAAAATTTATTTCATGGTCAAAGTAGCGGTCTGGATATTAGCGGTGTAGCAGCTACCTCAGGCCTCTACTTTAAACAAGGAGTTTCCTTCCCTCTAGACCAAGCTTGGCAACCAAAGTGGTTTTTATCATCTTGTGGGCAAATTGGTATTACCTCGCATTGTATTAATCAGGTGCAATCTCTATGGGATGAAGACGAATCTCACGCTGCGCAAATTGATCTAAAAATGGCTGACTGTGTATTACAAGCAAGATGCGCCCTTGAAAAACACACGCCTGACTCACAGAAAATCCTTATAAAAGCCATAAATGATGCAGCTGATTGTTTTCAACAATGGGGTTTGGTAAGTGAAAGCCTACATCGCCACATGCAAAATCTATGGGAAGCAGGGGCTGTAGCAGTTAAGCCAACAGGCTCAGGCGGTGGTGGTTATGTTATCAGCTTATGGGAAACAGAGCCGCCTGAAATGGCGATTGAGTTAATCTCTATTTAAAATATTTCAGCAGGGATCCCGCATTCCGCTTCGCTTCATACGGGCTATATTGATGTAATAGGTCACGTGGTATGTAAATGCCGTCGTTGCGAGCGTTAGCGAAGCAATCTAGTGGCTTTAAAGACGCTGGATTGCTTCGCTAACGCTCGCAACGACGGTTGTTTTTTGTAGGCGCAATAAAAATTCGCATGCCACGTGACCTATTACACATCGATTTTCTTTACTAAGGCCTCTCATCACATTGATAATAGACCTCACCATCTTTAACCATACCAAGCTCATAGCGGGCTTGCTCTTCTAAAGCTTGCTCGCCCGATTTAAGCTCGAGAATATCCGCTTCAATAGCACGGTTTCTCGCCGCTAATTGCTTATTTTCTTGCTCCTCAGCTGCTAATTTATTTTCAAGATGGTGCCATTGCAGCACACTGCCGTCACCCAACCACAACTTGTATTGCAAGCCTATTAGCGCTAACAACAAAAAAATGAGGATGGGGCGCATAAGCAAACCTACTGAGGATTTTCCTTTATTATATACTGAGTAAAAATGAAGTAGTAGATTAGTAAGCAAATCTAGGTAGCTATGCCGCTCAGATTACTTGTGCCACCTTTAACTTTTCGCTAAAGTTGCAAGCAACCTTTTCTATTGGCGATAGACAAATGCTACAAACGGAAGAAATTGAATACAACGTGGGTGACACAGTTTGCCGTGGTTTCATTGCTCGAGATAAGGCAAAAGCCTCGCCCAAGCCTTGTGTCATGGTGGCTCATGACTGGACAGGCCGCAGTGATGCGTTTTGTGAAAAAGCTAAACAATTAGCTGCTCTTGGATATGTAGGTTTCGCTATTGATATGTATGGTAATGCTAAGCTCGGGCATACTACGGAAGAAAAAAGAGCATTGATGAACCCTATCCTGAGCCATAGGAAGAGAGTCACAACACGTATGCAAGCAGCCTTGCAAGCTGCCATGGAGTCGCCCTGGGTAGATAATACTAAGATAGCAGCCATAGGGTATTGCTTTGGCGGCCTATGCATATTAGACCTTGCTCGCTCTGGGGCTGATGTAAAGGGCGTTGTAAGCTTCCATGGCGTACTAACGGCACCGGAAATTCCCGTTTGTAAAAAAGTGCGCGCAAAAGTCCTGGTATTACATGGCTATGAGGATCCAATGGTCCCTCCGGCGCAAGTTAATGAATTTGCAAAAGAAATGACGGTCAAAAAAGTTGATTGGCAAATTCATATGTATGGCCATACCCAACACGCTTTTACCAATCCAGAAGCGAACGACGATGCGTTAGGATTGCATTACAATAAAAGCGCCGATCGACGCTCGTGGATGAATGCTGAGCTGTTTTTGAAGGAAGTTTTACGCCCTGCAAAATAGTTTGATGAATTGTAGCCTGGATGGCTGCGTAGCGGACATCCGGGTTTTCATACTCAAACTGCCCCCGCCTGCCGCTCCGCGTCAATCAGGCTACAATATGGTTTTACCTGCATATGGTAATGAAACCAGCTCATTGATACGCAATAATTGATTGTATTTTGCTACGCGGTCTGTTCGGCAAAGAGAGCCTGTCTTGATTTGGCCGCATCCAGTTGCCACGGCTAAATCTGCGATAAATGTATCTTCCGTTTCTCCCGACCGGTGAGAAATAACACAACGATAGTTATTACTGTGTGCCAGACGTATGGTTTGCCGTGTTTCACTTAGCGTGCCAATTTGATTTAATTTAATCAAAACAGCATTCGCCGTTTTCTCAGCAATCCCTTTCGACAAAATAGCTGGATTGGTCACAAATAAATCATCGCCCACCAATTGTAATTTATCTCCCAATTGCAAGGTCATTTGTTTCCAACCCTGCCAATCACTTTCATCCAAACCATCTTCAATACTAATAATGGGGTAATGCTTTACTAACTCAGCATAATATTGAATCAACTCATGACTGTTTAGTTTTTTATTCTCTGAGGTTAAGTGGTAAAACCCATTTTTGAACAATTCAGATGCTGCAACGTCAAGGGCAAAAACCATGTCCTTCCCGAGCTGAAAACCCACTAATTCAATAGCTTCACTTAAAATATCAAGCGCCTGGCGGTTAGACTTAAGATTTGGGGCAAAACCACCCTCATCACCCACGGAAGTCTGTAAACCTTGCTTTTTAAGTACTGACTTAAGCGCGTGGAACGTTTCTGTTCCCATTTGTAGTGCCATAGGGAAATCTTGAGCACCAATTGGCATGATCATAAATTCTTGAATATCTACATTGTTATCAGCGTGCGCACCACCGTTTAAGACATTCATCATCGGCACCGGCATCATCATTGCGTCATCCTGATTAAGCGCTGCAAAAAGAGGCAGGTTCGCAGCATTTGCACACGCTCGTGCAGCTCCTAACGATACCGCCAAAATAGCATTTGCACCCAATCGCGATTTATTATCTGTCCCATCCAGCTCACATAAGCGTGTATCTAGAAGCTCCTGCTCTGCAACTGAAAAATGGTGCAAAGCATGATTTATTTCCCCGTTAATATACTCAACTGCTTTAGAAACACCCTTGCCCGCATAGCGATGAGCATCTTTGTCTCGCAGTTCACATGCCTCTCGACTGCCTGTTGAAGCCCCTGAAGGCACACTGGCCCGCCCCATAACGCCATTTTCTAATATAACATCCGCTTCTACAGTCGGATTGCCACGCGAATCTAAAATTTCGCGTCCCTTGATACTCACAATGCGCATGGTTTGTCCCTCAAAATTTTGAAGATTATCCTAAAAAAAGCAGTTGAATCGTAGCGAGAGCTGCTAATGTGCTGAAGATTAATGTTTTTTTGATGATTTTTTATTGAAGGCGTATCATTCATACGGTGAGATAAAAAATCATCAAAAAAACGTTAAGATTCAGTGCAGTAGCTGCTCGAAGTAGATTCAACTGCTTTTTTTAGGATTATACACACTGTTTAGTTAGTTTGAAATTTTAGGTATAATCCCCCATCACTCAAAAGATCCTTTATTAAAAAGGTATAATGAACATGGGTAGCATATTTAATATGTTTGGGCCATCGCCCATTAGGCCTATTGAGCAGCACATGCGCAAAACCTATCTGTGCGCCAAACAACTTTACCCATTTTTTGAGGCGGTACTGCAGCATGACTGGGAAACCGCTAATGCTTTAAAAGATAAAATAGTCACCATTGAAAAAGAGGCTGACCGAATAAAGCGTGATTTGCGCCTGCATTTACCAACAGGGTTATTTCTTCCTGTTGCACGAACGGATTTACTGGAGCTACTTAGCGCGCAAGATCGTATTGCAAACAGAGCGGAAGATATTGCAAGCCTTATTATTGGCCGCCAAATGGTGATTCCTGACTCTCTCTCAGGGTTATTTATGCCCTTTCTGAGTCGTTGCCTTGATGCTGCCAAGCAGGCCTGTCAAGCAATCAATGAGCTTGACGATTTGCTAGAAAGTGGTTTTCGCGGTAGTGAAGTTAAAATTGTTGAAGACATGATTGTTACGCTAGATGAAATTGAACATGATAGCGATGATAAATTGGCTGAAATTCGACACCGTATTTTTGAGCTGGAAAAGGATTTACCTGCTATTGAAGTGATTTTCCTTTATAAACTAGTTCAATGGATTGGCGACTTGGCCGACCATGCCCAAACTGTGGGCGGGCGACTTCAAATTTTAATTGCCCGGTAAACTACCCTTATGGATTACTCTATATTATTTCTTTTTCTAGCAGTTACACTCTGTTTTCTCATGACTTGGGGCGTTGGTGCCAACGATCTAGCGAATGTGATGAGCACCACCATGGGTTCAAAGGCAGTGACTGTCAAACAAGCCATGCTCATTGCAGTTATCTTTGAATTTGCTGGCGCCTTTCTGGGTGGCAACGGAGTCACCGAAACCATGCGCGATGGCATTATTAATACCAGCCAGTTGTCAGAGCAACCGATTATTCTTATTGAGGGCATGCTGGGTGTTCTTTTTGCTTGTACCATATGGATGAATCTAGCCAGTTACATAGGTGTACCTGTATCGATCACAAACGCCTTAGTCGGATCAATGGTAGGCTTTGGCAGTGTGGTATTGGGCAGTAACGCAATACATTGGAATCAAGTTTCTCATATAGCCATCGGCTGGGTTACCTCCCCGCTTATCGCAGGCATTACGGGTTACGTCTTATTTAGCACCATTCAGCAGGCTATATTTGTTAAAAGCGACCCATTAGTAAAGGCCAAGTTATATGTGCCAATCTATCTGTTTTTGATAGGCTCGATTCTTTCATTTATTACCGTGTTCAAAGGCTTACACCACTTCGGTATTCAATTGAACTTTAAACAAAATTTAGCAGTTACATTGGCCACTAGTATTACTATTACGCTGATTGGCATGATTTTTATTCGAAGGATTCCCGAAAGAGCCGACATGAAGCGAAGGGAATGTTTTCTGCAAGTGGAAAAATACTTTGCCGTTCTTATGGCAATGACCGCTTGCGCAATGGTATTTGCTCATGGCTCGAATGACGTTGCTTTGGCGGTAGGGCCCTTGAGCATTGTATATAATTTGGTGTTACATGCGCATCAACCCATTGGCCCACTTAATTACCCTGGATGGATTATTTTATTAGGTTGTATTGGAGTAATAAGTGGTTTTTTGATGTATGGCAGAAAAGTCATAGAAACCGTGGGGAGCTCTATCACTGCATTAACCCCCAGTCGCGCATTTGCAGCAACCTTAGCTGCAGCCACAACGGTTGTGGTAGCCACCAGTGTCGGTATACCCGTTTCTGCAACACAGACTCTGGTAGGTGCCGTGCTGGGCGTTGGCTTAGCACGTGGTATTGGCGCGTTAAACCTGCTGGTAATCCGAAATATTTTCACCTCATGGATTCTTACACTTCCAGCAGCATCATTGTTGACGATTTTATCTTATAAGGTCATACACATGATTATGGGGTAGCCACGTCATCCCGAACGTAGTGAGGGATCTCCGGGAGTAACACTGTGCTATCCTTCTGAGATCCCTCACTACGTTCGGGATGACGTGGCCCGCTCGGAACGACGTGCCTTCGTTAAAACCCTGTCCAGACCTCTTCTTCGCCTTTGACAGGATTCGGCTCATCACGCAGCGTAGCAATGCGCTTGTGCTTTTTAATTTCCTTCAATTGCGATTCTGTTTTAGCATGCGTAGCGTCGTATTTATACAAAAATTTATCAAAAGGGCTTACGTAAGCTTTATTAATATCATGTTTAGTCATAGCTATTCCTGAAACACATTCTGCTGGTAATTTTATCGGGTTTTTATTAAAGTTACCACCCAACTTAAACAATGCTCTAGGGATATAAACTATGTCGATTAAAAAAGCTGAACTACACGTTCACTTAGAAGGCACCATCAGCCCAGAATTAGCCTATAAACTAGCAAAGCGAAACAAAATTTCCATGCCTGAAGGCCTGATTGCAGCAGATGGTCAGAGCTATTTTTCTCGAGATTTTTTACATTTTCTAAGCGTCTATGATACCTTAGCCGCGTTGATAAAAACCCCGCAAGATTATTATGACATTACCTTTGATTACCTTCGATCCAACGCACTTGAGAATACGCTGTACGTAGAAATGATGTATTCCCCTGATCATGCGGAGCAAGTCAGTGGCGTGCCATCTATTGAACATTTGCACGCTATCCAGCAAGCTATTGATGATGCAAAAGCACAATTTGATATTGTTGGACGGATTATCATCACAGCCGTTCGCCATTTCGGAGCTGACGCTGCTATTCGTGTAGCTAAAGAAGCGAGCAAAGCATCTGTACCTTGCGCGACAGGTTTTGGATTAGGTGGCGATGAAATTAACTTCCCACCCAAGTTGTTTAGTAAAGCGTATCAAATTGCGGCAAAAGAAGCCGGGTTATTTTGTACTGTACATGCGGGTGAATTTGCACCAGCAAGCGGCATGTTGGAAGCTATTGAACATTTACCCATTCAACGTATTGGTCATGGTGTACAAGCGATTCACTCACCTGAAACTATCGCATTGCTTAAGGAACGCGACATTGCTTTAGAAGTTTGCCCATCGAGCAATATCAAACTTGGCCTTTTCAATGACTTTAACACCCATCCCTTCCCCCAACTAATGGAAGCAGGCATTAAAATCAGCCTAAATTCAGATGATCCGCCTTTTTTTGGTACCACATTAGCGCGTGAATATAACCTCACACAAAAAGCCTATAACTACAGCGACGATACGATGAAAGCTATTACAAAAATGGCTATCGATTGTGCTTTTGTTGATGAGGAAACAAAAAAAGCGCTAAAAGAAAAGGTATGAATTTTCAACAGCCCCTAAGATTGCAGGCGTCATAGTTAGTCTATACTAATAAAAAGTACTTTTGTTCGATTTATCAGAATGATGTATTTTTTTAAGGGGCTAACATGTCAACCGTGGATTTAGTGGACGATGTTGTTAAGACTGACTTACATATCCGGCAAGTCTTACACGTTAAAGTGCAAAACGCTCCATGTGTGATTAGTTTATCTTTGGTTGAGAGGGTAATCTCATTAGTAGCTTTGCAGCCAACTCCTGGAGCACCTACCTATTTAGTCGGCCTTATGGATTATCACGGCAAGAGTGTTCCTGTTGTTGATTTAAGCTTGTGGTTTGGTCAGGAAGACAATACCCCTTATACGTTAGATACCCCTATAGTTATATGTAGTGACGGGCAGCATTACGTTGGTTTTATTGTCGATCAGGTCCTTCATGTGGAAACAGTCTTAGATGCGACACTTCAAATGGTCAGCGTATTTGAGGATGCCTCTTTGCCCTTTCTTGCTGTATTACAATTAGAGTCAGGTTTATCTTTACTCTTAGATATGCCCGGCATGTTAACCCTTAATTTTTCATCCTCGAGCTCTTGTTTTTCAGCACGAGCTCAGCTGCCTAAAATCATGGAGGGCTTATGATTGCTCGGCACGATGAGCCTCTTGATACTCACCAAAAAATATTGGTGACATCCCCTGAAGTTTGGGTTACCCCATTGTGTAGATTAATCACCAAGCGAACCGGGATTGTTATCCAGGATCATCAGATGATTGGTTTGCATGATACGGTAAAAAAAGCTTGTCAGAACTTTGGCTATTCGGATCCCAATAGTTTCTACAACGCACTTTGTAGTAAACCGGGATTGTCGCCTGAAATCGAGTTTTTAGTCGCTGAAATTACTGTGGGAGAGAGCTATTTTTTTCGTGATCCCGCACAAATGATTTTACTTAGAAAAAAATTATTACCGGAGATCATTCGTCAAAAGCGCTTAGCGCAGGATCTAACACTACGGATTTGGAGCGCCGGTTGTTCCTCAGGCCAAGAGCTATATACCGTTGCTATCATTTTGAAAGAGTTATTGCCGGATATGAACAGATGGAGCATTCTCTTGTTAGGAACTGATATTAGCACGAAGGCCTTAGCAAATGCTAATAGTGCCACCTATGGTGCATGGTCTTTCCGTTCCTCAACCCCCACGGCCATTAAACAATACTTTACCGTCACGGGTAACGATTATGTGATTGATAAGTCTTTGCAACAATATGCAAAATTTAACTATCTAAATTTATCCGATGATGTCTATCCAGCATTATTAACAGATACCTATGCGATGGATCTTATTTTGTGTCGAAACGTCTTAATTTATATAGAACCTGTAACAACCATACAAATTATATCTCGATTTGCGGAGTGTCTTGTGATGGATGGTATTTTGTTAACAGGGCCTTCCGATCACATTAATGAATTAAATCCTTTACTCCAGAGGGTCCAAGAGAGTGAGTCCGCTTATTATAGAAAAATAGAGCCAATATTGACACTGTCTCAAGAATCACTCATTTCCACGCCCTCTCAGAGGGTGCATGCAGGGAGTCATAAGCATCCCACTCTTAAAAGCCCTATTCACTCTTTGCCCTCATTAGTTACTGATTTGGGTTTAAATAGTCCGCATCTGTTGAATCAACGACTGTCCGAACTTCTTAAGCTAGGCCGCTGGCGTGAGGTTTTATTAGTTGTTGAACAAGGGATAAATAAATTTGGTTTATCTGGATCGTACTTGCAGATCAAAGCCAGGGCACAGGCTAATCTTGGGCAAATAAAACAGGCAATTGCTTCATGTGCACTGAGTTTAGAAAAAGACCCGACCAATAAAGGTACCTATTTAATAATGGGTATAGTGATGATGGATCAAGACAATTTAGCTGATGCAGAAACGGCGTTTCGTAAGGCTATTTATTTAGATCATACATTTTTAGAGGCGCATTACCAGCTTGCCTTGTTATTGTTTCGGATGGGCAAGGGTAATTTGGCGATGAAAAGCTTTCAAAATGCCCTCATACTGGCCGAGAAAAGTGATCCCTCTACCGAAATGGAAAATGTTCCGGGGATGACCCATACCCTATTTGCTGAAATGCTGCGTAAAGAGCTCGCTCTCTATAAAGTGCGTGATTCACAATTGACAAAATCAAACGATGATAAGTGAGCTATCTGATGGATGAAAATAAACCCCTTAAACAAGCGCCGACAAAGCGAAAAGGCACAAAGACGAAAACGACGACGGTAAGTAAACCATTACATGCCAGTGCCTTTTGCTCTCGAATGCCAACGGGTGAAAAGATACAACGCATATTGCATGAGCGAGCCCTTCAACTGGCAAGCACTGTGAAAGAGGAAGAAGGTATTGTTCGTGAGGATTTTGTGTGTATTCGCCTGGGATTGTCTGGGTATTATGGGGTCGCCTTCGCCTATCTAGAAAATATCACTAAATTTGACTTTATTTCTCCGATTCCTTGCACCCCACCGGTGATTGCGGGGGTTGTGAATTATCGCGGGATATTATTAACAATATTAGATTTAAAACAGTTATTTCGCACAGACACAAGCGAGGCGTCTAAAGGAAATATGGTGGTCGTAGTACGATTTAATAATTTTCGAGTTGGTTTTTTAGTAGATGAGGTCGAGGGGAGTGATGAATTTATGGTGGCAGAACTTCAGCCGCCAATGCATACTGGGGGTGTATCAAACTTGAATTATGTTCAAGGCATTCATCAAGGGCGAGTAACCATATTGAATGTACAGGCCATTTTAACCGACCCACTATTGCAAGTTGAAGAAAATGTGATTTAACCCAATCGCTTCGTAAAAAATAAACCTTAACGCATTGAAGAGAGAAAAGACATGGAAAAAGCAAACAAAAACGACTCGCTGATGACTCAAATAGGCATAACTTCAGCTGAGCAAGAAAAAATAAAAAAGTTTGTTGGCTTTACCCAAGATGACGCAATTGTGCTTAAAGAATTATTACCTTTGATCAGTGAAAATCTGGGCCTGATTGTCGATCGATTTTATGACAACCTTATGCATTTTCCTGAATTAATGGATATTATTGATAAGGCTGGCTCAAATATTGACCGCTTAAAGGCCGCCCAAAGAAAATATTTGCTTTCCATGTTTGAGGGTGAGTACGGTGAAAGTTATTTTGCGACGCGCTTAAAAATCGGAGCCATGCATACAAAAATTGGTTTGTCGGCGCGTTGGTATCTAGGCAGTTATAGTGTGTATTTCCAAGCCATATCTCCATTAATCATCCATAAATACATGTTAAGCAACACCAAACGAAATCGCGCCCTATCTGCTTTTTATAAAATTATTATGATTGACACTGAGTTAGTAATGGAAACGTACAATACAACTTCAATGAACAAGGAAACTAATACTTTTAAAGAGCAAATTGAAGCAATAGATCGATCAATGGCTGCTATCGAATTTGCAATGGATGGAACGATTATAAATGCCAATGCTAATTTTCTAAAAGCGATGGGTTATACTTTAGATGAGATAAAAGGCAAGCATCATCGTATTTTTGTCGACCCTAACTACGCCAAGAGTCAAGACTATACTGCTTTTTGGGAAAAATTAGGGCGTGGAGAATACGATGCCGGAGTGTATGCTCGTATTGATAAGGGTGGCAATAAGGTGTGGCTCCAATCCAGCTACAATCCTATTTTTGACTCGGAAGGAAAGCCTATTAAGATAATGAAGTATGCGACGGATATTACAGCGCAAAAAAACAAAGACATACGATACAAAGAACAAGTGACTCTTTTTAGCAGCATGATGGAAAAGGTATCTGCTGGCGATTTAAGAGAGCGGGTTGAAGTAACAGGTGATGATGAGTTGATGATACTCGGCCAAAGTTTGAATGCCATGATCGAGAGCTTATCCAGCATGGCGCGTCAAATTACAGAGTCTAGTGACTTGATGTTTAAAATGTTAGATGAATTGTTAGCCGCAACCAGTGCACAATCATCAGGCGCTTCGGAGCAAGCGGCGGCTGTGAATGAAACCACCTCAACGCTCGAAGAAATCAAAGTAGCCTCTACACAAACGCTGACCAAAACCCAACAGTTAGCGGAAATTGCTGAGCGAACTCGCAAAGAGGGTGAAGAGGGTATTGCAACCGTAGATGATGCGGTCAAGGGCATTGAGTCGGTGCGTGAGCAAATGGAAAATATTGCCCAAACTATTTTAGTCTTATCAGAAAAAACACAACAAATTGGTGAAATTACCAATGTGGTAACGAATCTAGCGCAACAATCAAAGATGTTGGCCTTGAATGCCTCGATCGAGGCAGCTAAGGCCGGAGAAGCAGGGAAAGGTTTCTCCGTGGTGGCCTCAGAGGTTAAAGAGTTAGCGGAACAATCACAACAATCTACCGCACAAGTACAAAAAATATTACAAGACATCCGTCATGCGACTGACCGGGCTGTTATGGCGACAGAAGAGGGGCGTAAGGATGTGGACTCTGGGGTTATATTAGTGCAAAAAAGTGGTGAAATGATGAAGCAATTAGGCGCCGTGATTCATGAAGCAGGTTCTGCCAATCAACAGATCATTGTTGCTGTTCGACAAGAGGTGGCTGGGATAGAGCAAACCAATGCGGCGATGGAAGAAATTAATAAAGTAATCCAGCATTTTGTAAATAGTACCCAGCAAACCAAGACAGCAACGACTGAGTTATCTTCAGTGGCCGAAAAATTGAGGGGTTTAGTTGCTATTTATCAACTAGCATAAAATGATAACTAATCGATTCTAACAGGATAGGGAATTGGCATGGCACTTGATCCTGAACTGATGAAGCAGTTGATCCAAGTCTTTCGTAGTGAACTGGATGAAAAATTACAGTCACTGACCGATGGGCTTCTTTTGTTAGAAAAAGGCCTTGAAGGTGCAGAGTATAACGCCTGTTTGGATGCTCTGTTTCGTGATGCACACAATATCAAAGGTGCAGCGCGTGGCGTTGATGTTCCAGTCGTAGCTGCTATTGCGCATAGCCTAGAAACGTTGTTTGGTCTGTTACGCCGTGATCAATCTCTCATTAATGGGGCCATTGTTACTCTATGTTTGCAAAGTCTTGACCACATGCGCGAAGCCATGGCGGTGTTTGATACGGATACAGCGTTATCTTTTGATTTGGATGCTTTTATTAAAGCGCTCGATCAGGGCGCTGTGGTAGAGCAGGCTTTAACTGAGAGTGTGGCTCCCTCGGTGCCTAAAGAAACCTCAAATCTTCCCATAGAAAATGAAATGACCAGGGTCTCTCTGGATAAATTAAATCGACTTTCAGCCTTAGTTGAGGATTTACTCTCTACAAAAATTGAGATGCAAGATCATCTGGAAAGCGTGCAATTATTAGATAAAAAGTTAGTCGAATTTTCAAAACAATGGTCCTCCTCAACGTATTTTTTATCACAGCGTCCGCAGTTAGAGCAAAATCTCGCAGGAATAGCATCTTTAGCCAAAATAAACGAAGGTATTAATACGTTATCTTCTAGTAGCCAACATATTTATAAACAATTGAATGCGACCAATATACGGATTAATCATTTATCTGAAATGCTGGAAAATCAAGTGCGGTTGATGCGCATGGTGCCTATGGCCACTCTATTGCGCCCCCTGGCACGATCGGTTCGAGATATTGCTCAAGAGTTAGGTAAAAAAATTGATTATAAAATTTCAGGTGATGAGATTGAAATTGATCGTCCTATTTTGGAGGGGCTTAAGGATCCATTAGTCCACCTTTTACGAAATGCGATTGATCATGGGATTGAGATTGCTACTGATAGACGCGCCAAAGGAAAATCTGAAACAGGGTGCATTCATATCCATGTCACGGCGCTAGGTAATCGGATTATCTTAAGCATACAAGACGATGGCGATGGTATTTCTGTTGATAGAATTACTGAAGTCGCTATAAAAAAGAACATTCTTAGTGCCGCTGAGATAGACATGATGAGTCGAGAGGAAAAATTAAATGTGATTTTTAGGCCTGGATTTTCTAGTAAAGAAATCATCACGAATGTTTCAGGTCGGGGTGTAGGTCTTGATGTGGTGTTGTCTCGGGTCAATGAGATGAAAGGCCTGGTTAAAGTGGACACCGATGAGGGCAAGGGAACAACATTTACCTTAAGCTTCCCGTTAACTTTATCAACTGATCGTGGGCTAATGGTGAAGGCTGGGGGCACTTGCTACGCAATACCAACCTCAGTTGTTACGCGTGTGATGGAAATTAATGCATCAGACTTGGTGGATATACAAGCAGGCAAGGCCGTTATGCTGGACAGCAAAGCCATTCCTGCTTTTGAGTTAGCTCGCTTGCTGGAGCTGAAAAGCGCACAAATAGACACAAATCATCTATTATCAATCGTGATTATTACAAAAGATTGGAAAAATATTGCGTTATTTGTTGAGGAGATTATTGGCGAGCGGGAAATTGTTATCAAGCGGCTACAGTCTCCATTAATCTCCGTTCGAAATGTTGCTGGTGGCTCACTAGCCGGTAATGGAGAAGTTATGGTGGTGCTTAATCCTACAGATTTGATTAATTCAGCTATGCTTCACCACAGTACATTAGACATAACTCATGAAACGGCCCCTAGTGAAAATACAACAGAAAGAAAGCGTGTATTGATTGTTGATGATTCAATTACCACACGAACGCTTGAAAAAAATATTCTCGAGGCGCATGGTTATTTAGTTACCTCCGCACTGGATGGCCTCCAAGGGTGGGAGGCTTTAAATCAAGGCGTTTTTGATTTGGTTGTAACTGATGTAGAAATGCCAGGCTTGGATGGATTTCAGTTGGCAGAGCGAATTAAAACCAGCGAGGCTTATAGCAATATTCCAGTAGTAATTGTGACGTCATTAGCCAATGAGACAGATAAAAGACGGGGTATTGCAGTGGGTGCTGATGCCTATATTGTTAAGGGACAATTTGAGACTAAGGTTCTCTTAGATGTGATTCATCAATTGATTTAGGTACGGCTAAAAACCAGCTCTAGCAAAAAGGATAGTTTGCGATGATAAGAATTCTGATTGTAGATGATTCGATGGTGATTACGTTGCTGTTGAAGGCGATATTTGAAGCTGAAACAGACATGGAGGTTGTCGGCATAGCCACCGACGGCGAAGAAGCTATTCGCTTGGTAAAAACCCTTAAGCCCGATCTCGTGACCATGGATATTCGAATGCCAAAAATGGATGGGATCGAAGCTACTCGTATTATCATGCGTGATGCACCCTGTCCTATTGTGGTCGTGAGCGCTTTTGTTGCTGATGTGGTGATAGGAACCAATTTTAATGCGATAGACGCTGGAGCCCTTGCGTGTGTTACCAAACCAGTCGCTACTGGGGCGCCTGATTTTACAATGATTCATCGTGATCTGATAGATACAGTGCGATCCATGTCAAAAATTAAGACAGTTCATCGACGCCGTACTATTTTAAAAGAAAAAAATGTTGATACAAAGCAGCCTGCTCCTCCTAAACTTATACAACGTTCTTTCGAATTGGTTGCTATTGGCGCTTCAACAGGTGGACCGCAAGCCCTTCAAATGATACTTAGCCAAATATCAGCCACTTTTCCTTTACCTATCTTATTAACGCAACATATGTCGAATGGATTTGTCAGTGGGCTTGTCAGTTGGTTGCAAGAAACATCCCGCCTCCCTATTGAGTTGGCCGCAAATGGGGGTCGATTGGAGCCGGGACATGTGTATATTGCCCCAGATGGCGAGCATCTGGGGGTCTGTCGTGACACGCATGGAGATTTGCTGGTTTCTCTAAATAATGGGCCCTTGGTGAATGGTTTTCGTCCTTCTGCAACGCCCATGTTTCAATCGGTAGCATCTGTCTGCAATAAATCAGCTATCGGTGTGATATTAACCGGAATGGGCAAAGACGGCGCTTTAGGTTTGTTAGCATTACATGATGCGGGTGGCTATGTGATCGCGCAAGATGAAGCAAGTTCTATAGTTTATGGAATGCCTGCGGCAGCAGTAGAATGTGGAGCGGTTGATGAAACAATACCATTAAATAATATGGCTAATTTTTTGTCAGTATTTGCTCAACCCAAAAAGACGGCATAATAAGGAAATGGAGAACCAAATGAAGAATATATTAATTATTGATGATAGTGCGACATCTCGCATGTTATTTAAAGCGCATTTACCGGCTGGGCATACTTTTGGTGTGTATGAGGCTAATGATGCTGCAAGTGCCTTAGATATGGCCTCTAAGCATCAATTTGACTTGGTGGTCCTTGATTATAATATGCCAGAACAAAGTGGGGTCGATATTGCAAAGTTATTGATAGGCAATGGTGTAAAAGCGATTATGGTGATATTAACCGCAAATGCTCAACAATCAGTTATTGATGAGGCTCATTTAGCTGGAGTGCCATTTGTATTTGAAAAGCCTATTACACATGAATTGATTGATCAAATAGCTCAAGGGTTATACCCATGAAAATTTCACAAGCACAAGCAGACGCATTAACGGAGATTGCGAATATTGGTGCGGGGAAGGCTGCCAAGCAGTTATCAATCCTGCTTAATGACACCGTTAAAATGACGGTGCCTAAAGTGATTCATGGAAAGCTAGATAACCTGCCAAACATGTTAGAGAGCGATCCTGGAAAAGTTTTTGTAGGGGTCGAACAGGAATTACAAGGTTTATTAACAGCTAAAATTACCTTTTTATTTTTTTCGGAAGATAGCGCGGCATTGGCGCAAGATTTAATAGGCCAAAACCAAGTTATAGAACCTAGCGTTGATATGCGCGCTCTACAGTATGATGCTATTACAGAAATTGGCAATATTGTCATTGCTTCTTGCATCAAAGCAATGTCTGATGTTTTTGAGGGAAAAATTGCATTATCGTTACCAATTTATGCTGAGGGCCCCTTTAATGATTTGCTATGTTTCCCCGATAAAACCCAAAAAAATGAAGTCTATGTTCTTGTGATGAAAACTGAGCTTCAAGCAGTGCGCCGCAATGTTTCAGGCGCTATTGTTTTATTAATATCAGACACTAATTTGGATTTTTTATTGCAGAAAATTAATGATTGGATTAAAAAACTGAGTAGTTAAAAGGACTACGTCTATGACCACTAAAATGATGACTGATTTTTTTATTAATGTCATGGATCAACTTCCAGTAGGACTTTTTATATTGGATGAATCAAAAAAAATCTGCGAGTGGAATTATTGGATGACTGAAAAAACCTCCATACAAAGATCAGATGCATTGGGAAAGGAGTTAAAAGATATTTTTTATGCGTTTAGTCATGATCGATTTGATTGGGCCTTGGATATGGTACTTTCAAACGCTGCGCCACAGTTGTTGTCTCAAGCACTAAATCAGTATGTTTTTCCAATACCGCTAAAATTAGTGAATCATTTTGGGTTAGATATGATGCAGCAAAAGGTGCAAATTTCCCCTTTAACAATCAATAATGGCTCTACAATTGCCTTGATCACCGTGGTTGATGTTACAGAAAATGCGATTCAAGAAAAATCGCTGCAAGAGTTAGCCTCTCGTTTAAAAGAAAGCAGTTATCGAGATCCACTTACAAATTTGTATAATCGTCGTTTTATGACAACCTGGTTAAGTCAAGAAATGTTAGCGGCTAATCGCTATGATTTTCCTTTAGCTTGTTTGTTGGTTGATCTCGATTTTTTTAAAAAAATTAACGACACACATGGGCATGATATTGGTGATAAGGTGTTAATAGACTTAGCCAAATTAATGCTTGAACTTGTTCGGCGATCGGATATTTGCGTACGCTACGGTGGTGAAGAATTTGTTATGATTTTGTCTCGTTGCACATTGGAGGGCGCCATCAAGCGAGCCACGAGCCTTATCGAGTGCCTACGCTCGCGGTCTCTGGGTGGACTAGGCGTAGGTCAAGTCACATGTAGTATCGGTGTTGCCGTCAGCTCTGCAAGCGAACCATACTCTTCTGATAAACTGCTCAAGATGGCGGATAAAAATTTATATAAAGCAAAAAAAGGTGGGCGAGATCAAGTTTGCGGGTAGAATCCTCTTCGCTAAAACAAGCCCTAGAGTTTTAAAAGAAGCCTATTGGCAATATGCAACAATACCATTTAGACTGGGTACTACTTCAGGGAGTTACATAAAAATGGACATGTAGCATCTATGCCAAGGATTTTGTTAATTATCTTTTGTTTGCTTCTTAACTCCTGCTTAGTCGGCCCGCATTATAAAGAGCCGCTGAAACCAGCCGCCCGTTCCTGGAAAAAAAATAACGCGGTAGTTAAAACCGCTCCTGCTCAAACTGCTAACTGGTGGGATGTTTTTCATGACCCCACGCTAACTGCTTTAATTCATCAAGGTTATCAAAATAATTTAACACTCCAAAGTGCTGCCGTTCGCGTGCTACAGGCGCGGGCACAACTGGCTCAGTCCGTTGGTGGGCTATTTCCACAACAGCAAGCTTTAATCGGTAATTACACTTACAACCGCATTGGCGGAAGTTCATTACAAAACGTACTGCCATCCAATTTTAAAACCGCAGCGCTAGGCTTTACAGCCAATTGGGAAATTGATTTTTGGGGCAAATACCGCAGGGCGATTCTCGCCAATGATTCAGCTTTCCTCGCATCTTTTGCTGCTTATGATAATGCGTTGGTAACTCTAGTTGCCGATATTGCTACGACCTATATAAATATTCGAACCACTGAAGAGCTGATATCCGTCACCAAACAAAATATCCAAGTGCAAACTACCGGGTACAAGATAGCAAAATCTCGTTTTACCGCTGGTGAAACCAGTCTATTAGACGTACAACAAGCAAAGACGGAGCTATTCCAAACCGAAGCCAGCTTGCCCCAATACGTAAATAATTTGCAGCATCAAAAAGATGCGCTGGCAGTACTGTTAGGGACCACTCCGGATCAAGTTGATTGTTTACTGGTAAAGAAAAAAGGCATTCCCATAGCCCCGCCTCGAATTGCAGTGGGCATCCCTAAAGAAACATTAATCCAACGACCCGATATTTATCAAGCCCGGTTGGAAGCAATTACCCAATCTGAGCTGATAGGAGCAACCAAAGCGAATCTTTTCCCCTCATTCTCACTAGCCGGATCATTTGCCTTTGCTTCTAATACCATTGGTAGTCAATCAATTAGTGATCTATTTCACTGGTCAAATAGAAATATTACCGCTGGTCCCAGTGTTAATTGGCCACTTCTTAATTATGGTCAAATCACCAACGCTGTGCGTGTGCAGGATGCTGTTTACCAGCAAGCCGTTTTAAATTACATCAATGTAGTTTTAAAAGCGCAACAAGAAGTCCAAGACAATATTACCCAATTTATAGAGGCAAAAAATGCCGCGCGCTTGCTAAATATAGCGAATAGCTCCGCTATTAAATCTACAAAACTGTCGCTCACACGCTACAGGGAGGGCGAGTCCGACTATACGCCAGTGCTAGATTCAGAGCGTCAACAATTACAAGTACAAACCTCATTGATCAATGCAAAAGGCGATATTCCTAAGGCCTTAGTAGCACTTTATCGCTCACTCGGTGGCGGGTGGCAACTTCATGGTTGCAATGATATTGTTCCTTTAGGTATTAAAAGAGAAATGGCTGCTCGAACCAACTGGGGAACATTGCTTAAGCAACAAAAGCATGAGCCTGCGGCAACCAAGGCACAGCGAACAAAAGAACGGTATTTACCAACTTGGTGATGAGATGACAACTGAACAGCGAACCAAATTCATTAAAGTAGCCATCATCGGGCTTATTGCGATTTTTCTCCTGCATAGCGTCATTAAACATTTCACTAATAAAACGCCCCCTCCTCTTGCAGCACCCGTAATTGTTCAAAAACCGAAATTGATGGAGATCACTAATTATGTAACGCAAACAGGCACTATGGTTGCTTACAATTCTGTCGATTTAGTTGCGCGTATTGAGGGTTACTTGGAGAAGGTTGAGTTTACTGACGGAACATTTGTCAAAAAAGGCAAAGAGTTATTTGTGGTAGAACCGCCGCCCTACATGGAAAAATGGAAGGAGGCGCTAGCCGTAGTTGCCGTTCAACGTGCTTCTTATAATTATACAAAAGCCGAATTTGAGCGCCAAAAAAGAATGTATAAACAAAATGCCACTTCATTGAATAATGTAGAAAAATGGGGAGCACAAACGGATGAAGTTAAGGCGGAAATTGATAAAGCTGTAGCAAATGCAGCTGTCGCTGAAATCAATTACAGCTATACCCATATCCTTGCCCCATTTGATGGACGCATTGGCCGCCACCTTGTTGACCCTGGTAATCTTGTGGGGAATGGCAAAGCCACTAATTTAGCGACCATTGATCAGCTTGATCCTATTTATGTGTACTTTAATCTTAATGAGCTCGATTTAATTAAAGTCCGTGAGATAGCCAAAAGCCAAGCATTTAACCCCGCAAAAATTGATGAAATTCCAGTTTATGTGAAGATGCAAAACGAAACCGAATTTGTACACAAAGGGAAGCTCAACTTTGTAAACACAGGCCTGAACGCTTCGACAGGAACTATGGAGTTCCGAGCCCTCTTACCCAATAAAGATAACACCCTGTTACCAGGCCTTTTCGTGCAAGTACGTGTCCCCACATCAAAACCCGCTCCTCAGCTGACGATCCCTGATACGGCAGTACAGTACGACCAAATTGGCGCCTATGTCTTAGTTGCTGATAAAGATAATAATGCTATCGTAAAACGCGTGACAGTCGGTGCATTAAAAGGTGATGCGCGCGCCATAATTAAAGGACTTACAGCTCAGGATAATGTGATTGTTTCCGGGATACAAAATGCCATACCTGGTAAGCCGGTTACCCCTGTTCAACCTGAGAAAAAAACATGATCTCTGAATTTTTTATTGACCGGCCTGTATTAGCGAATGTAATCGCCTTATTTTTGGTATTTGTAGGCCTGATTGCCATCAAAATTTTACCGATTTCTCAATACCCAGCGATTGTCCCCCCAACGATACAAGTTTCTACTAGTTATCCGGGGGCCGATGCAAAAACACTGATTAAAACCGTAGCGCTACCCATTGAACAACAAGTCAATGGCGTTGAAAACATGATTTATATGCAATCTACTAGTAATGATAACGGTTCCTATAATTTAATTGTCACTTTCGCAATTGGAACTGACCTTAATTTTGCTCAAATGCTTGTGCAAAACCGTGTTCAGGCAGCGATGGCACAATTACCCCAACCAGTTCAACAACAAGGCGTGGTAACACAGCAAAAATCCACAGCAATTCTGCAGTTTATTACATTAACTGCCGAGCATGGGGAATACGATGGCTTGTTTCTTAATAATTACGCGACCATTAATATGCAAAATGAATTGGAGCGCTTACCAGGTGTAGGGAATGTCGCCATCTTTGGAACAGGCTCTTATGCCATGCGTGTATGGCTTGATCCTAAAAAAATGTACGCATTTCAGTTAAATCCTCGTGATGTGCTAGATGCTATAAGCAACCAAAATAAAGAGATTTCAGCAGGGCAAATTGCCTCCCCACCAACCGCGGGGCAACAATCTTATCAACTTACCGTAAACGTACCAGGCCAACTTGCTGATCCTGATGAGTTTGCCGATATAATCATCAAAACTATAGCCACAGATTCTAATCAAGAAGCCAATAATAGCAGCAGTGCACAAATCGTGCGCCTCCGTGATGTTGGTCGTGTGGAGCTTGGCTCCTCGAGTTACGATCAGCTCTCTAAATTAAACGGTAAACCTGCAGCAGCTATTGGTATTTACCAACTGCCAGGTGCAAATGCGTTAGAAGTGGCGGCAGAAGTACGTAAAACTGTCGCAAAAATGGCGAAGCAATTCCCGCCAGGGCTGCAATACTCGATTCCTTTTGATACAACCATGTTTGTAAAAGCCTCCGTTGATGAAGTATACAAAACTCTCTTTGAGGCAGGGATTTTAGTCTTGATCGTAATTTTAGTTTTTCTACAAAATCTGCGAGCTACATTGGTGCCGGCAACAACCGTGCCGGTCACGATCATTGGTGCGTTTATTGCCATGTTAGCCTTAGGGTACAGTATCAATTTATTGACCCTTTTTGCGTTAGTCCTCGCTATCGGGATTGTGGTGGATGACGCCATTGTTATTGTTGAGGGTGTTTCCCAGCACATTGAACGTGGTAGCTCCCCAAGGCAAGCTTCAATTGATGCCATGAAAGAACTTCTGGGGCCTATTTTAGGAATTACCTTGGTGCTAATGGCAGTATTTATTCCAGCAGGTTTTATGCCGGGTCTAACGGGAGCAATGTACGCTCAATTTGCGTTAGTCATTGCCGCAACCGCATTTATTAGTGCCATTAATGCCATGACGCTAAAACCCACCCAATGCGCCTTATGGCTTAGACCTATCGATCCGAACAAGAAAAAAAATGTTTTTTTTCGTGCGTTTGATCGCTTTTATAATCCCATCGAGCAGTCATATATAGGATTTATTGACCGGCTTGTACATCATAGCGGGCGCGTTTGTATTATTGGTGCAGCTTTGGTGTTATTAGCAATTTTTGGCCTAAGCAAGATCCCTACTGGTTTTATTCCTCTTGAAGATCAAGGATATATGATCCTCAGCGTTATGTTACCTGATGGAGCCACACTGGGACGTACCGAAAAAGTTATGGAGGAGCTGAACCAGCAAGCATCTAAAATTGAGGGTGTGGCAAATGTCATTACCATCGATGGGGTTTCATTGCTTGATAATAGCACTACGCTGGCTAATGCAGGAATTTTATATGTGATATTCAAAGACTGGAGCGTTCGGGGTAAAGGGCAGGATATAAAAACGCTATATACCAAGCTTAATGAGATTGCTACCAAAACAATGAAAGCTAAAGTCTTAGTAGTAGTCCCTCCGCCTATTCAAGGACTGGGGCTATCTGGAGGCTATCAAATGCAACTAGAGTTGCAAGATGGCACGTTTGATTATCACAAACTACAATACGTAACGGATAAGTTGATTCAGCAGGGTCTTCAACAGCCAGAACTGCAAAAACTCATGACCTCATTCCGCTCTTTTGTACCGCAAGTCTCAGCGCCCATTAATCGCACCAAGGCTCAGACCTTAAGCGTCAATCTGGGTGATGCCTTTGATACGCTAGAAACTTACTTAGGCTCATCTTATGTGAATTTATTTACAAAATTTGGGCAGGTATTCCAAGTGTATGTACAAGCGGATGCTAACGCTCGTATGACAATCGATGATGTGCGGCAATTTTATGTGCGAAATCAGAAAAACGAGATGGTGCCATTGGGAACGCTCACTGATATAGGTTCAGCAGTCGGGCCATCTATTATTTCATTATACAATCTCTACCCTTCTAGCTCGATTAACGGCATGGCAGCTGACGGTTTTAGCTCTGGTCAAGCAATTCAAACCTTGGAGAAAGTGGCCAAAACTGTTTTGCCCGCAGGATTGGCTTATGAGTGGACCAGTACTGCTTATCAGGAAAAATTGGCAGGCAATACCAGCTACTATATATTTGCACTGTCATTAGTGCTGGTTTATCTGATTTTAGCTGGCCAATATGAAAACTGGGTCACGCCCGCTTCTATTATTTTTAGCGTGCCATTAGCATTAATCGGGACGGTAATAGCCTTGTTGCTGCTCGGGGTTGCTAACAATATGTATACTCAAATTGGTATTTTACTGCTTATTGCCCTAGCTGCTAAAAATGCAATTTTAATTGTTGAGGTAGCGCGCGAACAGCGTGAGATCCATCATAAAACGATCATGGAAGCGGCTGTTCTTGGCGCAAAAACACGTTTTCGCCCTATTCTCATGACATCGTTTGCTTTTATTATGGGAATGATGCCCCTCGTATTCGCGACAGGCGCGGGCGCCAACGCACGGCGTTCTATTGGTATCGCTGTATGCAGCGGTATGTTAGCATCCACCTGTCTCGCCGTAGTATTTGTTCCAGTATGCTACGTTCTACTCCAAAACTGGCAAGAGAGCCGCCGAGCAAGGCGCAATAAATTAGTGACCGAAACAACATGACCATCAAAATAGCAGAGCTTGTCGAACAACGTGTTCTTAAAATATCGATAGCAGTAACCTTTCTACTAGCAGTAACCGGCATTGTATTTGGACTGCTCTCAGGCTCATTGGCTATCATATTTGATGGTATGTTTAATGTGGTTGACATGATTATGTCAGTACTCGCTTTAATGGTTACACGTCTCTTAACTAGCGAAGGCAACAGCCGCTTCCAATATGGTTATTGGCATGTGGAGCCGATGGTACTAGTTTTTAATGGTGGGATTCTAATTTTAGTTTGCGCGTATGCATTAATTAATGCCATCGACAGTTTATTGACGGGCGGACGCGAATTAAATTTTGACTGGGCTGTCATTTTTGCTTTATTGACGTCTGTATTATCGATTGGGATGTATGTTTATATACGACAAAAAAACCTTAAACTGAAATCTGAGTTTTTGCGACTTGATACCCACAGCTGGTTGATTTCTGCTTTCATTTCTTCCTCACTTCTACTTGCTTTTGGTGTTGCCACCTTTATGGAAAAAACACAATATAGCTACCTCACTCCCTATGTAGATCCTTTCATTCTCGCTGTTCTTGCCGCTTTTTTGATTTTTGTACCCATGGCCGCAGTACGGGATGCGATGCGTGATATCTTTCTTATTGCCCCTTTTGGGCTGGATAAAAAGATAAGAGAGTTTTTGGATGCATTAATGGTACGACAGGGTTTTAAAACCTATTCAAGCTACGTAGCAAAAATAGGTCGTGCACAATTTATTGAAATACATATCGTAGTCCCCCCCAATTACCCTATCTCAAGCATTGAAGCGCTGGATGAAATTCGCCGTGAAATAACACAAGTCGTAGGCGGAGATAGCCCTCAGCGTTGGCTAATCGTGGCCTTTACAGCTGAAGAAAGCTGGATTTAGCGAGGTTTAAGGCAATAATGTAAGCTCCGTTCACGGGGTATGTGAATTCCGTGAACGATTACATCTAATGTAGCCCGTATGGAGCGAAGCGGAATGCGGGGATCAAACCTGGGGCCATTCCCGCATTCCGCTTCGCTCCATACGGGCTACATTAGATCTACTCCGTTTATTTCGTAACCGGGGAACCGTTTCTCACGGAAAGCCCTACATTCGAAACCCCGGTTGCAAGCAACCAGGCTACAATCGTTATCATAAGAAACTAAACTTCTTCCATATATTCACGCAGCTTTTTCATCGCGTTTTTTTCTAGTTGACGTACGCGCTCTGCAGATACACCATATTTTTCGGCTAAGGTGTGTAGCGTCACTGCTTTGTCGTCTAGCAACCAGCGTTGCTGTAAAATATCTTGGCTACGCTCATCTAACCGCGCCAACGCCAGATGCAGTTTTTCGCGATTTTGAGTACCGCTATTCTCTTGCTCGAATAAGTGAGCGGGATCACTGTTTACATCATGCAAATACCCGGCAGGAACTGCTTTGTAGGATTGCTCATCATCGTCGGAGTTTGCCCCATCATAGGGCGCATCCATAGCATTTAAGCGTTGCTCCATTACTAAAACTTCTTCACGGCTCACGCCTAAATCATTCGCTACCGCGTCCACCTCTTCTCGACTAAGCCAACCTAAACGCTTTTTCATCTGACGCATGTTAAAAAATAATTTGCGTTGCGCTTTTGTTGTGGCAATTTTAACAATTCGCCAGTTATGCAAAACAAACTCATGGATTTCGGCTTTAATCCAATGCACCGCAAACGACACTAAACGCACGCCCATTTTAGGGTCAAAGCGCTTAACTGCCTTCATCAAACCCACATTGCCTTCTTGTATCAAATCATTTAGCGCCAAGCCATAACCCAAATACCCACGAGCTACACGAACAACGTAGCGCAAATGAGCAAGGACTAACTGACGAGCACCCTCGACATCACCTTCTTCACGAAAACGTTGAGCACAATCTTGCTCTTCTTCAGCAGAAAGCATCGGGATTTGATTAACACGATAAATGTAGGCATCAAGGCTGCCCACGGGGACGTTCATTGTTGAAAGCTGCAATTGCAGATTCATGTTACCTCTCCAGTTATAAACGACATAACAGGTAAAATTAAAACTTATAAACTGTGGTTAAAATTGCTTTAACCCAATATCAGGCAAGCTATTATAGCATAATTATTTGCGCTGTGAATTTCTTTAAGACTCAAAGAGGCTCTATGTTCGCGAGCTGTTTTTTAACTGACAGGCAAGCACCTAGCCAACCAAGAATAGTCGCTGCTAAAACGAGGAGAGATATTTGTCGCAGAGACAAGCCGATCAAAGAGTAATGCATTTCATAAGCAGCAGCGAGTTGGTTAACGACCAATGTCAGGCTTAGCATGAAAATATTAACTAACAGCACAGCAAAAATAGCGCCGAACAAACCATACAAAATTCCTGAATATAAAAAAGGGCGAATAATAAAAGAGTCTTTGGCGCCCACCAATTTTAATACCTGAATTTCTTCGTGACGGTTATGGATAGCTAGGCGCAGGGTGTTACCTATAATTAATATCACTGCCAATGCCAGCAATATCATCAACCCCTGAGCAAGAGAATCTATAAAGCCAAGAATGGCTTGTAGGCGATTGATCCATTGTATATCGAGTTTAGCTTGCTCCACTTGTGGATAAGCTTTTAGCTGCGCGTTCAGATGCTCCAATTTTATCGGCGTACTCACATCAAGCACTGGAGTCACCTCAATAACAGCTGGCAAAGGATTCTCCGGCAAATAACGCATGACATCTTGCATACCTTCCTGTTTCTGGAGCTCTGCAAGCCCTTCAGCAGACGATTTTAAAGTGGCATCACCTACACCAGCCGTCTTTTGTACGCGTAATAAGAGAGCGGCCTCATCCGCTGCGGAAAGAGGCGATTTGAGATAGAGTGAAATATGGCCACCATGCTGCCATTTTATGGTTAGCTGATGCATATTATCGCTCAGCACCCAAAAGAGCGCGGGTAAAACTAAAGTGATAGCAATCACCAAAACCGTCATCATCGTCGCAAGTGGTTTAGTATAAAGCGAGTTGAAACTCATTAATGCGGCTTGCAGGTGATAGGCTAACAACGCTCGTACTTTAGTTAACATATATGCCCGCCTTTCAACATTACGATACGATGCCTCATACCCGCAATCAAGGCTAAATCATGCGTTGCTACTAACACCGCCACACCCACTTGGTTAAATTGCGCAAATAGCTTCATAACTTCCGCGGACAAGCCAGGATCAAGATTCCCAGTCGGCTCATCTGCTAACAAAAGGGCCGGTTTATGTACGACTGCACGCGCGATACCTACTCGTTGTTGTTCACCACTAGAGAGCTGCGGAGGCTGTACTTTCGCTTTATTAAGTAAACCCACCATATCGAGCGCGGCATGCACACGTTTGGTTATCATCTGGGGAGCAACACCCTGAATTTGCAACGGCAATGCGACATTATCAAAAACGGTGCGATCACTCAGTAGATGCGGGGATTGGAACGTTATCCCTAAGCTACCACGATAACTGGAGATATCACGTTTTTTGAGTTGATTTAAATGGACGCCATTGACGATTATCTGGCCTGTAGATGGCCTTTCTAACATAGCGATGAGCTTAAGTAAGGTACTTTTACCCGCCCCTGAATGGCCGGTAAGAAAAGCCATTTCGCCTTTTTCCAGAGAAAAATTAACCTCGCTCAGGGCTTCAAAGCCACCGGCATAACGTTTACTGACTTGATTAAATGTGATCATCATTGAATATTGCATCAACAAATTGCGACGCATCAAACTGTCGCAAATCGTCAATTCCCTCACCCAAGCCTATGTAACGAAATGGTATATCTAATTCATTAGCAATGGCAAATAATATTCCGCCTTTGGCTGTTCCATCAAGTTTAGTCATCGTAATCCCGGTTAAACCTATGGCTTCGTGAAATTGACGGGCCTGATTTAACGCATTTTGGCCAATGCTAGCATCCAAAGTTAACATGGTTTCGTGAGGAGCATGCGCATCGATTTTTTGTATCACACGCTTAACTTTTTTCAACTCCTCCATTAAATTACCCTGGGTGTGCAACCGCCCTGCTGTATCTGCAATCAACACATCTATTCCTCGAGCTTTCGCAGCCTGTACCGCATCAAAAATCACAGACGCACTGTCAGCTCCCGTATGCTGAGCAATAACTGCAATTTCGTTACGCTGCCCCCACACTTGTAATTGCTCAACTGCTGCCGCTCGAAATGTATCGCCAGCTGCTAACATTACTTTTTTACCCTGCTGCTGATACAGTTTCGCAAGCTTGCCAATCGTGGTGGTTTTTCCAGCTCCGTTAACACCTACCATAAGAATAACAAACGGTGATTTATCCTCTGTAGTTAGTGTTAAAGGGGGCGCTTCCTTAATCAACATTGCTTGCAATCGCGTTTTTAACGCTGCAAACACAGCATCGCCATCAGCTAGCTGCTTGCGAGCTAAGCTGTCGCTTAGCTGGTCTAAAATAACTTTTGTGGTATCAATCCCCAAATCTGCACTGAGCAATAGCACCTCTAACTCATCAAGCAATTGAGCATCGATTTCTTTTTTTCCAAGCAACAACCGACCAATACCATCACCGAGTTGATGGCGTGTTTTACTAAGGCCTCGTTTAAATCGAGTGAACAAACCTCCCTGCTCAGCAACCTCTTCGGTGCTTTTTAATTCAACTTCGGTTGGTAGATTTGCGGGTTCCTCAGGCATGGTTTCAGAGGTGGGCGCATCTTGATTTCGTTTAAACCATTTGATCATAAGTATACAAAGTAGGGGAAATGTGAAATTCTATCACTTTTTTTGATGAGGTGTGCCATGCGCATTGTGTTAATGACAATATTAACATTGCTTTCCTGCCAATCGTTCAGCCAGGTACGGCAATTTACCTCAGACAATGGATTAAAAATTGTTGTAAAAGAAGATCACCGAGCTCCCGTTGTTGTCTCCATGATTTGGTACAACGTTGGCTCCGCTGATGAACCAGGCGGGCTAACTGGAGTTTCCCATGCATTAGAACATTTAATGTTTAAGGGTACAAAAAAATATCCCTTAGGTACTTTTTCTAGAACCATTGCGTCTCTTGGCGGACAAGAGAATGCGATGACAAACAACGACTACACAGCCTTCTATGAGAAAATCGCAGCTCCGCACCTTGCCGTTGCCTTTGAGCTTGAAGCTGATCGTATGCAAAACTTGTTACTGGATGAAAAAGAGTTCGGTAAAGAAATCAAAGTAATCCAAGAGGAGCGGCGATTACGCACAGATGACAACCCACAAGCATTAACCTTTGAGCGTTTTTTAGCTACCGCGCATCTTACAGCCCCTTATAACCATCCCGTCATAGGCTGGATGAGCGATCTACAACAAATGCACGTTACAGATGCCCGAACGTGGTACCATCGTTTTTATGCACCCAACAATGCCGTATTAGTTGTCGTTGGCGACGTGAATGCAGACAGCGTTTTTAACTTGGCCAAAAAATATTTTGGCCATCTTAAAAAACGCCCACAAGTAACGCGCAAACCACAATTAGAGCCACCGCGCCTAGGTAAAAAAGCGGTCACTGTGCATGCCCCTGCCCAATTGCCGATGCTGATGCTTGGCTTTACCACCCCTACCGTAAAAACTGCCTCAACAAAAACTGCGGCCGATCCTTATGCCCTAGAAATCATAGCAGGCATTCTTGACGCTGGAGACAGCGGGCGCTTCACCACTCATCTGGTGCGCGGCAAGCAAGTGGCAAGCGATGTTGATACCTATTACAACTTATATGCGCGCCATCAAGCTCAATTCATCCTTTACGGCACGCCAAATCAATCCCATACGATTGCGGAGCTCAAAAAAGAAATTCTTGCTGAAATAAAGCTTCTCAAAAACCAACCAGTCAGCAAAGATGAGCTGCAACGCGTAAAAACGCAGATCATTGCGCAAAAAACGTTTGAAAGAGACTCTATATTTGGTCAAGCCATGGAACTAGGCTTGCTGGAAACAGTTGGGCTTGGTTGGCAAACGGCTGAAAAATATGTGGAACGAATCAACAGTGTAACTCCGCAACAGCTACAAGAAGCAGCGCAACGCTATTTTAAAGAAAACAATATGACAGAAGCTGTATTGGAACCTGTGAATAGTACGGCCAAGGTTTTATCAGCTAACCACTCGGGGAAAAACCGATGAAGAAATATACCCTACTAGCCAGTCTTTTATTGTGCACCATAGACCCAGCCTGGGCTGCTAAGCCGTTTGAAACCATGCAATGGCAAACCAAAAATGGGGCCCATGTGGTTTTTTATCAAGCTATGGAAGTCCCCATGCTGGATATTAGCGTCGCTTTTGCTGCAGGTTCAGCATACGACGATGAAAAACCCGGTCTCAGCACATTAACTACTCGTTTATTAAACCAGGGTAATGGCGGTCTTACGGCCAATGCTATCTCAGAAAAATTAGCAAATACGGGTGCCCAATATGAAAGAGCAAACAACCAAGACATGGTTATCTTCAACCTGAAGACATTAACCAACCCCGATAATCTCACCAAAGCAAGCGACATATTTACATTAATTATCAACCACCCGGATTTTCCAATGGATTCTTTCGCAAGAGAAAGAAACCAACTATTAATGGCCATTACTCAAACGCAAGAATCACCTGATCAAGTTGCAAATCAAACTTTTTTTCGCGCCCTTTATAAAAACCATCCCTACGCACATCCCGTGATCGGTGATCGTAATAGCGTTGAAATGCTAAAAATCGAAGAAGTGCGTAATTTTTATCACCAATTTTTTGTGAGCAGTAATGCAGTCATCGTGCTCGTGGGAGCCATTAATAAACCTACTGCTGAACAATTAGCCGAACAACTTACTAAAGATCTCCCCCAAGGTCACCCTGCCGCGAAAATTCCTGAGGCCCAACCATTAACCGAGGAAATGGACGTAGAAGTCCCTTTCCCTTCTTCACAAACGATATTGCGTTTAGGACAACTGGGTATCTCGCATCATGATAGCCACTACTTCCCCCTCATGGTTGGAAATTATATTTTGGGTGGCGGCGCTTTAGTCTCTAAATTATCCGATGAATTACGTGAAAAAAGAGGGCTAACATATGGCGTATATAGCCAATTTTCCCCTATGCCAGGTAGAGGCCCTTTTTTGATAAGTTTTTCAACTAAAAATAGCCAAACCAAGACAGCGATAGACCTAACCCGAGAAACCCTGGTTTCTTTCATGAAATCTAAACCGGATGAGGGCACCTTATTAGCAGCAAAGCAATATTTGACCGGTAGCTTCCCTCTTTCATTAGCCAGTAACCGAAGTATTGCGGACATGCTATTAAAAATAGCGTTCTATCACTTACCAGATGATTTTTTACGCACTTATGTTGACCATATTAATGAAGTTAGCGCTGAGAAAATACAAGAGTCATTTCAGCAACTTATAACTCCCAACACCTTGCTTCAGCTATGTGTCGGGAAAACATAACAAATGAATCAAACCATTCGAATTATTGGCGGGAAATTTCGAGGCAAAAAACTACATTTCCCTGATAGCGAGGGATTGCGCCCCACCCCCGATCGTGTGCGTGAAACATTGTTCAACTGGTTAATGCACGACATTCGTGATGCCCGCTGCCTAGACGCTTTTGCCGGCAGCGGAGCCCTTGGTTTCGAAGCCCATTCACGAGGAGCAGCACATGTAGTCTTGCTAGAGCAAAGCCCCCAAGTTTTTAACAACCTTTTAAAAGCCGCCGCTTCATTCAACTCCCCCGATCTAACCATTAAAAAAATGGATGCGTGCAAATATTTAAAAGAAACAACCGAACCTTTTGACATAGTGTTTCTCGATCCTCCTTTTGCAAAAGATTACTTACCACTTTGCCTCGAAATTCTGGCTAACTCCTCTTTACTGAAATCGAATGGTTTACTCTATATTGAATCCCCCTGCGAAGTAGAAATAGACCAAACCATTTGGCAGCAAATAAAATTAAAACGTGCGGGGCAGATTGTTTATGGGTTGTATAAGAAATTGAGGACTTAATAAGTACACAAAGTAGGTTGGGCCGATGGCACCAACCATATATTTTATTCTTTTTTTTTATGTAAGAGAGCTATTAGGTGCTGCAGCACTAGAAATATCCAGTAGAGCGTTTGCAGTAGGGGCAGCTGGCGAGAAAACACCAAAAACACTAATCGAAGCTGCATTTTTTATATCAGCACTCACGTCATCCACAGCCTTTGATAGACCTCTGCGCTGACTATCTCGCCAAGT
Source organism: uncultured Legionella sp. (assembly GCA_964648115.1). Taxonomy (GTDB): domain Bacteria; phylum Pseudomonadota; class Gammaproteobacteria; order Legionellales; family Legionellaceae; genus CAZYME01. The sequence continues at coordinate 44,877 of CAZYME010000006.1, read as the reverse complement.
ATTTCTTAATACGTCATTCAATATCAGCCCAGGAATCACGAACAATAATAACCCTGCAATAATAGCAAGCACCACACAAATTTGTGTTACGTAATCAGGAGCCCCCTGCAAATTATTCGCAACCGAACTTAACTTGGCACAGCTTTCCTTGGAAGGATTCTCCATTGCCTCAAAAAAGAGGTGGAGCATATTACACAATCCTCTTGCATCCCAAGAAGGATCTCGCGGAAGCTTATTGTATAAATCATGTATATGTTGGAATAAAAGGGAATTTTGTGCTGTGTCAGTATAAATTAGACTCCCATTTTTTTGGAGTAACGTGAAGCTCTGCCCTAGCTGATACACTTGATCACGGAGCACTCCGTAGTCTGCATCATGGTGGGGTTTAGAATATGCCATTTGTTTACTCCATATACTTAAATCAGAACCAAAATAGTTCAAGAAGATTTTAAATGAGCATAATACGTCATATTTTAAACAAATTCAATTTTTTACTAGGCGGGTGAGGGTAGATCAAAACATTACAATTTAATCTACCCTCATCCGCCCTGTCGGGCACCCTCTCCCATCAATGGTAGAGGGCGATCCGGCTGATCATTGGTTTTACGGCGGGAATTGCTGGAATAAACCATATCTGCTTGACAAGGGGGCAGGCTCCTGTTTCAATCAATACAATCTTATTCTTTACAAATATGGCATAGATGAACAAAAAGCTAATGCTGCTTTTTTTTGCAAGCACACTTCTTGCAGGCTGTGCTAGTTCCCCCTATAAAAATGGCACTACCTATAAAAAACCACCATACAATAGGCCCAGTGATGACGCTAGCATCAAACTCGCTGAGGCGGCCGATTCGGTTAGTGATTCCATGTTGCAAATGGCGCGGATTGAAAAAGTAATTACACCGCCCCATAAAGATAATGCATTAACCATTCCTAATGCTTATAACCTACAAGTCCGTGCATCTGTAGACTGGGCGGGCCCAATCGCTGAGCTTTGCTCGCGGATTGCTAAAGCCGCCCACTTTCGTATACGCATCCTTGGAAGAGAGCCGGCTATTCCAGTGCTGATTAGTCTAAATGTCCAAGATGAAAGCCTGGCTGAGATTTTGCGTGATATAGATTATCAAGCAGGAAAGAGGGCAGATATTCACGTTTATCCTAACAGTCAGGTTATCGAATTGCGCTATGCTAAAATTTATTCGTAATAATATCTCTTTCTCGATGATAGCCCTTCTTGTTGCCTGCTCTTCGTCGGTGCAGCAAAGGGGAGATACAACTTCGCTTGCTGGATTACAACAAATGGCCGGTAGCGGCGGACGGGGTGCAAGCCTGCCTTCGATGGGGAAAATTAGGGAAATGGCCCTAAAAGAAACCGCTTTGAGTTTAGGAGCCCAATCCGCACTAGCTTGGCGAGCTAAATATATTGATGATGAATTAATTAAGCAAACACGTAACCTTGACGCGATTTATGATTTTAACGCACTGATTCTTGAGCATAATATTTTACCTCCAGTCTTGCTGGAAGGGCGAAATACGCTAAACCTTGCTGATACGCAAACTATCCGTGTATCTGATCGCACCTATAAAGTTTCAAAACAAGCACGATTTGTAACTACACCACCCAATTGGCGGCAATATTTATGGATGGACTATAAACCTCCTGAGTATCCCAATGCGACGCTTTTACCTAAAACACGAGAAGAACGCCAAGTATGGTGTATTTATATCGATAGAGGTTGGAAGCAAGGCGTAGACCAAGCTAACACTATCCTTGAGGAAAGTATTGCTCGTATTAAAGAAGATTTTGCGGGCATGATTTTGTATCGCAAGCTACTAGCCATGAACATGGTTTCAGCACCTTTTGTTTCTGATACTGATCTAGGCGTAACAGGAGATGGGGCTGAAATTCGTATCGACGACAGAGTATTACGTATTACGGCTTTACCAGCACTGAATGTTAATAGTAGCGAATGGCGCGCTGCTGTGGACAAAGATGAGGATGCCCTAGAGCAACTCAAAAATATGGAAAAAATGATTAAAACAGCTAAAATTACGATTACTAGTAAAGCTTGGCAACCGGTAATAACGCCTGTCAATTAAAAGCGATTAGACCCATTAATTTCTCCACCTATAGCTTATTAATTGCATATTTTCTTTGTCTTCCCCGCGCAGGCGGGGATCCATCTACGATGTGGCTCCATGCCAATTTAAAAATGGATCCCCACCTGCGCGGGGAAGACAGCGTATAGTTATTATACAACGTCTTAGCAATGAATAAGCTCCAATGGAGAATTGCCCCATTTGGACACAATTACTACGAACCAATTGACAGCTCAGGGAGTTACTCTTGGACACAACACATATTAATTTAATGCCGGATGAACCCACCCGTTTCACACCTGTCTTTATGGATAGAGTGCTTGAACACGCTGAAAAACTCAGCGCATCCGACATCACCATTCAAACAGGCGAGCCTATTTATGCTGAGGTATACGGTGTATTAATTAAAATGACGAATCGCCGTCTTTCAAATACCGAGCTAGGCGATTTAATTAACTCCATTTATGGACCTAATGCCACTACTCAATTGCTCTCAGGTAAAGATATTGACACTCATTATGAGTTTAGGCCTAATCGTGGTATACGCTACCGCTATCGCGTCAACGCAACTGCTTGCCTGGTAGAGGGGCATGATGCGATTCAAATCACTTTACGAACTATCCCGACTACTCCGCCTAGGCTTGAAACAATGAATTTGCCAGACAATATTCTTGAGGCAATCGCACCACAAGAAGGCATTGTATTTATAACAGGCGCGACAGGCTCTGGTAAGTCAACCTTGTTAGCATCTATCATTCGTGATCTCATCGAGACAGAGGATTCAAACCGCAAAGTCTTGACTTATGAGGCACCTATCGAATTTGTGTATGACGAAATTGAAACTATTTCATCCGTGGTTAGTCAATCTGAAATTCCTCGCCACCTGCCATCTTTTGCCGAAGGAGTTCGTAACGCGCTTCGACGAAAACCAAGATTAATCATGGTTGGTGAGTGTCGTGATGCAGAAACCATTAGTGCCGCATTAGAGGCGGCGCTTACTGGTCATCCAGTATATACCACACTACACACCTCAGGCGTAGCAGAAACGATGCGTAGACTTGTAACCTCTTTTACCGGCGAGGAGCGTTTAGGCCGCACCATTGATATTTTAGAAACGATTCGCTTGTGTATTTGGCAGAAACTAGTTCCTACAGTAGATGGGAGGCGGGTAGCCTTAAGAGAATATCTTGTGTTTGACGAAGAGGCGCGCGATATACTTTTGGAAGGCGACCCAAACGAAGTAACCTCAACCACCCGAAAACTCATTCGCCAACGCGGCCAGTTAATGACCGTGGACGCAAAAGCAAAATTCAATGAAGGTCTTATTAGTGAGCGGGTATACAAGCTAATTATTGCTGGGACAAAAGAGTATCAACAGTAACCCAGCACGCAACCCCTTGGTTGCCACTTTCAGCTAATTCTTCTCCCCATAAAAAAAGGGTACAAGCTCACGCCCACCGCCGTTAAATTATGGGAAAGTCTGTCGTCCCCGCGAAGGCCGGAACGACAGACTTTTTTAGAGTGAGCTATTACAAAAAAGGTTGGGTCCTTACAAGGGCCCAACCTTTTTTAGTTTTCAGCATTCCCCTATGGTGGGATTGGGGGTATTTCTGGAGGTGGGGTTGGGGGAGCATCGCCACCACCACCACCACCGCCGCCACCACCACCGCCGCTACTCTTGCTTCCATCGGCACTAACATCTCCACCACCGCTATTTTTTGCGTCAGCTAGTTTATCACTTGCTGCACCAAGCATTTTCTTATCCATAGCCTTCTGTCCGCCAAGGGTTTCTTTCCCAGCATCACCTACTTTTCCTTTAGCTTCATCACCCCATTGCGAAGCATCTGCGCCAGCGGTTTCCGCTTGGCCACCAATCCAACGCAAGACTTTATCAGGGAGAACTGCAATTAAAGTAAATGCTTTCGTCACAACGGTGAGATACAACATCGTGTACATAAGAATAGAGAAGAAATAGGCATAGATGCCAGCCCATCCTGTATATCCTCCAGTAATAGTGCCCCCACCTTGCGTAGATACAGAATCATATGCGGTGTTAAAAGTACTACTACCTTGGACAAAACCAATAGCATGATCAAATCCCGCATTTATAATCCATACACTGACATAAGACACAGCAATAGCCGCGATGTATCCGATGATCATCATTGATGGTCTAAGGAAAACATTCATCAAAATCATAACAGCCTGCTCGCCTTTACCAAAAGCATCGTGCCCTTCTGGATGTGTGACACCAAGTGCCACAATGGGTGCAGCCACCATCGCTTCAATGACAGCCATTAACCATGCTATCGAGCCGAACGTGAATATCATATAAGGCAAGATAGGAACATAGTACGCTGTCGTAAAACCGATGGTTAACATAATACCCACCCACGCCAATAGGAGCGGCATAGTCATTCCAATCAACGCAAAGATAAACAGTCCAAAGCCTGGAAGTAATGCGGAAACAATGGACATTTCTATCAACTGCATCCAAAGGTTGATAGCAAAATTAATATAATACGTTCCCATGTTTGCAAGCGCCACGATGGGGTTGATGCCTGGCTTTGAGATAATGTCCAATCCCTCTTTGAATATAGATGCCATTCCTTGTAGCGGAATCACTAAAAACATCATCAGAACCTGATTAATCATGGTCTGGAATAAATTCAAAAGGAAGTTATAAACATTACGAATGATAAAATTGTAGAATATGTCACCAAACATAGCTCCCAAACAGGTAGACCAAAACATAACCTTTAGGTTACCGCAGGGGAAACTTGCCTCAGGAAGCTGGAATGTAGTGGTATCCACACTAATATTCATCATGTTCGCAAATTGCAATGGCTGCATTCCTGGTTGGCCAGGCAATTGCAAAATAGTGGCATTATTTGTGAAACCGTAAACCGTTGACGACCCGGGGCCGTCGATCACATTATGTGATTTGGCTAATGCGGGTGGAGGTATAGGGGTAGCTACACCAGCAACACCTGATCCATTTAGCAAGCCCAAAATCGGAGCAACTGCGGCCGCATTTTGATTCATCCAAACACACAAATTTGCATAAGTTCCTGTGCATTGCGCGCTTGCTCCATTGCCAAAAGCAGACGCCAGCGCTGAAATAATGGTATTGCTACTTTTATCTAGGCCGGTATTGGAGTCAGTTAGATCACCAGCTTTGTTAGCTTGCGCATTAAGATTGATTAAATCAAAAAAGTAGCTACCGGCCATGATCCAGCCTTCTGTGGTTGCATCCTCGATGAACTTTCGACTGTCATTTGCTGACGATTGCGTCTTGGCCTGATGCACTAAATTCAATGTTGGTAGCATAATCCCGTTGTAATCTGCAATTGCAGTTTGAAATTCAGTACCATTAAACAAAGGAGCGCTCGTGGTACCTGACGCACTTCCCCAGAGTATACATTTTGGCGTGGTACTATCTGTGCATACAGTACCAGATGAAGTATGAGGCACGCCAAATTGTTGAACAGCAACAGTTGAGAAGTCATTAGATGTGGAATTGCCTACATCTGCAAAGCCCGGGAAATTGCCTACAATAGCCTGAGCAACGCTGGTCAAATCCGTATACATTTGCTGAATAGCAATCACCCGTGACAAAGAAGCTGTGTCCAAATCGCTTGCGGTAACTGTAGGAATATTTGATTTAACTGAATCCAAACTTGTCTGAGGAAAGGCGTTCCAGTGTATAGCCCCACAAATACCGTTTAGAACCTGATAAGGACCTGCATCAAAATTAGGCATTTTCAACGTATAATCTGTATCATTAGGACGAAGAGATTGGGCCTTAACGGGGCTAACTGAAGACACAAAATCAGGCACCGTACTTTTACAGAAAAGTTGCATCACATCCGAGGGCGTACCGTAACAAGGGCCCGAATTATTTGACAATTGCTTTTGGTATGCTTTTAACTGACTATCTAACAAATGCTGTATCCCAATCATGCACACTTGTCCCACTAAAATGGATTGTGCGCCACTGGCAATTTCCGACCCTCCTGGGGCTTGAGTAAGGGCTTTGGTTGGATCTATCTGTGCTTGAACAATAACACCACCACGATTGAGATAACTCAATGCTGCATCCCATACTTTATCGGCAGCCCCAACACCCTGTACTACAATCCACATCACAAAAATCTGCATGAGACAGTAGCCAGAGGCCTTAGGCACTAATAACGCTAAACCCATAACTGAACGGACTGGAATCCAGATAGAGGACCATTTTTGGCCAAGCATTTGCCCTTCTTGAGCTGTGTTCATGGTTGATACAAGAAGGGTGTACATAATGACAATGCCACCTAAAGCAAGCACCGCGGCATTGAAGACACCAAACATGCTCCCCATGATTTGGCTGCCAGTACCGTGCAACACACCATCCACAATACCAAAAATGTTACCCAAAAAAACCACTGAAAAATCACTGGGCGGGGGAGTAAAACTGAGCGAGTTATCTGCCAGGGCTAAGATAGGAAATATGATAAGTAGTACAGAAAGCAATAATTTATTCATTATTTATCACCCTTTAAACCTTGCTTAAACCATTCCTGGAAAGTGCAACCGAGTTTGCGTTCCTTAATTTGGAAATACCAGAAGTGATAACGAAAAGCCAAAACCAGGGCGATTAACATCACGACCAATCCTACAACTCCGCCCCTAGGCCCACCTGTGGCGAAGAGGTAAATACTATAAGCAAACACCAAAAAGGCAACAACAACCATTAGGATGCTAAGCCTTAATAATCCAATTTGCCGAGCAATTATGTCGCTATCATTTAATTTTAATCTTTTTTTAGCGGCTTCAAACGATTCGCCTTTTTTAACTTTCTGGGGCACAAAGAATTTTTTAAATCCACTCAGCAGATATAGAGTAAACGATTTAATGCGATCCCAATCAAACCAGGAACGTAAGTTGATAATACTAGAAAGTACACGTCCAATTCTGGAACCAGAGTTATTTTTCATAATTTTTACTGTTTTCCAATAGACATTTATTAATCATAATATATGATAATAGTTAGATAACGTGCAAACTATCAATGCATTGACCGTAAAAAAAGAGTAAAAAATGCCCGATCTTAGCCATAAAGCATCAGCTCAATACTGGCATGACTATGTGGATCCGATGATTTATCGGGTCGTTACTTTTATGGAAAGTGTTGAAGATTGGACTCTAGACGGCGATCCCCAACTCGAAGAAGCAATTAATCAACTTGGTAAAGAATTAGACGAAATTGAAACCATTGATATGAATATGTTCGGTCAGGAAGATAAATTTATTCGTATCGTGGGGAATATAAAATCAGGTCGTGGACTGCGCCTATTGCAAGCAATTGATACAGCTCACCCTGGTAGCGCATCAAAAATATTAATCCATGCCGAAGAAACCAGCACAAGCAGCCAAGATCCAGCCGGTTTTTTTCTCAAACGTAATATTGTATTTGAACGTCTGCGTTTATTAGCTCGGGTTTTTTCTGAATACCGACTTAAACTTATTTCGCGTGCTCTTGAAGGGGAAGAATGATGAAAGCCTTACGTCACTCACTATTACCAAGCCTACTGCTCACAACAGCCCTATCCACACCAGCACATGCGGATTATGATAGTGGCCAATTAGCTACCTATTTAAAGAATCTAGGCCTTTATTTTGGATATGACATTACTAACCCACCCCCTTCTGATACCAGCTCGGGTTTCTCATTGTTAAATCTATCGGCCATTCAAACTCCAGAGCAATCCTTGTTTGAAACCATGCTGGGCGCGGTCCCTGTCAATGCAACAAGCCCGAGCTCGATGTTGTTTGTTCCTGCTACTAACTCAGCTTATTCGTCCATTAACGGACAAGCTAATATGACTTTCACTACGCCCCCTTACAATACTGCATCGCAACAAGCTGTGTCGGTAAACGCCCTAATTGATCAACAACCATACCAGCAAGACCCAGTGAGCCAAGCTGTACTGAATATTCTTACGACCCCTGATTATACATACTGCACAAACAACGACAATAACGGTTGGGTTGATGGGTGCCCTCTTCTTAAACAAAACAACAACGCCGTGATGGATGAGAATACAGTTATCACTGGCGCAATAGGACCTCTCCCAAAAGATGCTGCCGCTTATTTTACGTATACGTATAATCAGCCCTTTCTAAACGAGCTTAATAGCAATACCCTGATTGCACCGCTTTTGTACACTACAACTTCAGACTCGTCAAACACCACTAGCTCCGGCAGTTCAGGCTCTGCTCCAACTAGTGCAAACAACGGTCTAACAGCCAGTAATCAGGCGCAACAGGCAGCGAATTTCATTCGCTATGTCACAGGCGCTGTAGCTCCTGTAGCACTACCAAAACGAGCAGATTACGAAAAACTTCTCAACATCGCTAATACTGATCCAGGCACGGATTCCACAGCTACTTTTCAGCAGAAGCAAGCTCAGGCAACGCTAGCTAGTTACTTCGCAAGCCTGCGTATTTATGCGGCACAAAGCTCCGTTGGATTTGGAAATCTTTACTATATTTTCTCCAAAAGAGCACCTCAAAATACACTTGGAACCGATGGCACACCGTCAACAAACTCTCAAAGCAGCCAGGCTTTGAGTGAGTTCACTATGGCAACATGGCGATTATTTAACCCTGATCAGAGTGCAAAAACCACATGGCTCAGCCAAATCAATAAAGCATCTTCAGCAACTGTAGAAAAAGAAATGGTCACTCTACTTGCAGAGATAAACTATCAGCTGTACCTAAATCGCCAACAAGAAGAGCGTTTGCTGTTAACTAATACATTGCTACTGTTACAAAATGCACGAGCAAGCCAGCCCACGGCTTCCTCTCTTGCCCCAGTCAATTCGTCTAGTCAGTAAGATATTCTCACTCTGAGCCGCGACCGTAAGGGAGCGGAGCAGTTGCTAATATACATTTGTAGCCTGGATGCAGCGCAGCGTAATAGCTCCGGGGGGATGTCAAAATCTTGGTGAACGGTCGGATTTGAGCTGTTACCAGGCTACGAATCTCTAGGTCAGGTACAGATATGTGGCGTGGCAAGTTTTAGAGCCTCTCTAACACACTATCAAGTCTAGCAATCACCGCATCAACACTGATAAGCGCCATGGTCTCATCACCATGCGCATGCGTCCCCCAAATATTGGTTTCTGGTGTTTTGTTTAATACTGTTTTTACAGCCTCAGGGTAACGATCAACTGCTAAATGACGGTAAATATAAGGCCCAGACACATCAGCACTGGTCACCGCATGCAATGCTACCACGGGCGTTGTAACAGCTGCCCCCATGTGCGAAGGGCCTGTGTCAGGGCAAAGCAGTACATCTGCTTGCTCTATCACTGCCAGCAATTGTGGAGGCACTGTTTTGCCGATAAGATTGATTACAGTAACCGCGCTACTGATAGCCTCTCCAATCGTTTTATCATAATCGCCTGGTCCACCCGTTAACACAACTTGGGCCCCCCAACGCGACTGAAGATGTTTTATAACCTCAATATAACGCTCTACTAACCAGCTACGCTCTGGTTTGCTTGCTGCAGGATTGATAAGAACAATAGGTCCAGAGGTTGGTAATTGCGCGCGTGCCCATTCACGAGTTGCTTGCTGAATCGGTAAATCCCAGCGTATTTCTTTTTTCTTAATACCCAAAGCTTCAGCAAACTTAATAAAGCCATCGAGTGTATGATCATGCCCAGGTGCAATAGATTCATGAATAACCAAGCCGTGCCCATCTTTAGCCCGCAAAGTATCATAACCAATTTTTCGGGATGCAGTAATCAACGGATACAAGAGATTGGCACGAAAACTGGCCTGCGCGGCTAGCAAGACATCAAAACGTCTAGTTCGCATTTGTTTTTTAAACCGCAAATAATCCAAAGGACTATTTGGTTTACTGATAACAACAAACTCTACTCCATCTAGCCCCTCTACCAAATCATACGCAGGTCGCGATATGACCCAGGTAAGAGAAGCATCGGGAAAATTAGCCTGTAACGTTCTTATCAAAGGGACAAGCATAAGAACGTCCCCTAATGCCGATAAACGTACAATGCAAATCGATCGGAGCTTTTTCGCCTTAATCATTACTCAGTTTCTAATGTAAAGCACGAGCCGCAGTAAGGGCAGACTTCGCGACCAGTCTCCTCAATAGGCAAATATACTTTTGGATGCGCGTTCCATAGCTCCATCTCATCGGTAGGGCAACTAAGGGGCAAATCACAACGATGTACTGTGTAATTCTTTTCAGCACACGCCTGCTTTTTTTTAGCTTCAGACATTATTCTCTCCTGCAAATGGCGAAATTCTATAGTAGAGGTTCCCTTTTGTAAAATTACGCCTCCGCTTTGGGTACATTTGAAATGTGTAGGTTAATCAAGCATTCTCGCTCGACGCCATGTTTTCGAACGATAAGATCAAAAATAGGTTGGTGCTGAGCTTGCGAAGCCCAACCTACATTTTCAATTACACCCCTCAGCTTTCATAAGCTCTAATATTTCAAGTTCATTTACGTTTTCCGCAGAAAAAACAGATGACTCAGGCCAGTGGCGTAACCAGGTTAATTGGCGTTTTGCTAACTGTCTAGTTGCAGCCACCCCTTTCGCACATAGATCAGCATAGTCACACTCACCATCTAGATAAGCAAGCACTTGTCGATAACCAACCGTTCGCATTGAAGGATCTGCTTCAGTCAGGTGCCATTTCTGCAATAATGCCTCTACCTCGTCAATAAAGCCATCTGCCAACATTTGCTCAAACCGCTGCGCGATACGTTGATGCAGCCACGCACGCTCAGTAGGCATTAACACGAGATTAACAAAGCGATAAGCTGACTTGTCTTTTGAGGAAGATAAAAATTCAGACAATGGTCTTTTGGTTATTTGATAAACTTCGAGGGCCCTCTGGATTCGCTGGGTATCGTTGGGATGAATTCTTGCAGCAGATATAGCATCAACTCGCGTGAGCTCTTGGTGCATGTAATCCCAACCATGCTGCTCTGCCTGCTGCAACAACTGTGCACGCACTTCCTCGTCTGCTTCTGGTAGAGACGATAATCCTTGTTGTAAAGCGCGAAAATACATCATTGTTCCACCCACCAACAACGGTATTTTTCCTTGGCTGATAATGTGTTCGCTTATTCTAGTGGCATCTTCACAAAAATGCGCCGCAGAATAATGCTCAGGTGGATTTAAAATATCAATCAAATGATGCGGTGCGCGCGCCAAGGTCTCTTTATCTGGTTTTGCTGTGCCGATATTCATATCTCGATAAATCATTGCTGAATCGACACTAATAATTTCAACAGGAAAATGCTGGACTAGCTCACAAGCTAAAGCTGTTTTTCCTGATGCCGTGGGGCCCATCAAACAAAAAATAACGTTAGCCATGCACAAGCTCTCGACATTTTTCTGCATCTAAATGCGTACACCACGGGTAAGCAGAACCAGATGACAGCGTTTGTTGCTCTAAATAATCGCTCAACTCCATTTTATCGTCTTTATTTAACTGATAAACATCAAAGGGTTGGCAGGTTACTAATAATTGCAACAACTCAGACTGCGTAGAAAAGCTGCTTTTCAAATGCTGGACAAATTGTAATTGCTCAGTCTCTTGGCCGACGTCCCACGGCTTGACCGCGGGACGTCGGCCAAGGGAGGCCAGAGCTGCCACAAGAAATTGTTTAATATCGAGCTGAGGAAGGAGTATAGGTAAGGTGCGTACAATTACAGCTGCATCCCCCACCCAATTCACTTGTATGCCTAATTGTTCCAGCAGAGGTTGGCATTGCTCGAGTAACTGATGATTCGCTTTATCAACTGTATAATGCACAGGCACAAGCAGGGGGCGGCTTGTTAATGGGAAAGATTGTTGTCTCAACTTGGTTAAAAGATACTGTTGGTGCGCACGGTCAATATCTACCAAATAGGGCATTTCATTTATAAACATCAATACAAAATGCTTGTTTAAAACAAACCAGTTGTTGGGCAAAGGTTCTTGTGTGCGACCAATTGCGCGTAAAGGGTGCTGCACGTACGTCTCACGTACTTGGCTCACATGCTCAATTTTTTGCTTAGATGGAACTTCATTCTGCTTAGACTGTGTAAGCGCCTGTGAAAGGTGTGTAAGAATAAAATCATGCACTAGCCTGGGTTGCTGAAAGCGCACCTCGTGTTTGGTTGGGTGGACATTAATATCCACTAACTCAGCAGGTATCGTTAAATACAACACGCAAGCAGGATGGCGGCCCGGGTGGAGTAAATTATCATATGCTTGCTTGATTGCATGGTTTATTAGTTTATCTTTCACCATACGTTGGTTTACATATACCCACTGCTTGTCATTTTGGCTACGTTCATAGGCCTGCCCACTCACCCATCCATGCAACCGCATACCTGCCTGCTCTACATCAAGATAAACAGCATGTTCAATAAATTCTTTTCCTAATAGTTTTCTCAGCCGTAATAACCTGGTTTTCTCACACGTTGCAGCGGGGAGCGCCAATAATTGTTTACCATCATGCTTTAACGCTAGCGCAATGTTCGGAGCACTTAAAGCAAAGCGTTTGACAACCATTTCGATAGCTTGGTATTCACTACGGGGTGTTTTGAGAAATTTTTTACGCACTGGCGCATTAAAAAAAAGATCGTTGACTTCGACCGTTGTGCCTTGGGTTCTAGCGCAAGGCAATAAACTAGGCACTCCACTATCAAATCGTAACATCATGGCATGCTCTTGATCTGCCGGTTTAGAACTCAAAGATAATTTTGATACAGATGCAATACTAGCCAATGCCTCTCCACGAAAACCCATGCTGGTGATGGCATACAAATCATTAAGCTGCCTGATTTTGCTCGTCGCATGTGCAGCAATAGCCAGAGGCAAATCCTCAGCGATAATACCGGCTCCATTATCACTGATTTTTACTTGGTTCAAACCACCAAAGCCAATCTCTATGCTAATTGCGCTTGCTTTTGCATCCAACGCGTTTTCGAGCAACTCTTTTACAACAGACGCAGGTCGCTCGATCACTTCACCAGCAGCAATTTGATTAGCTACAGCGGCCGATAATTGCTGAATTCTTACAAGGGTCATACCAATGACCTAGGTATACTCAACCTCTGCCCCGGTTTAACATGTAAACTGGACAAATGATTAGTCAATTTTATATCAGCAACCGTAACATGATAGTGTGCAGCAATAGCAGGCAACGATTCGCCTTTTTGTACTACATGTAGATTCGCGCCAGACATCACTTCCAACCGTGTACCTTGTGGTGGGTATTCCCAAAAGTAACGCTTGATCCCTTCGAATATTGCTCGCGTAAGTTGTGTTTGATAATAAGGGTTAGTGAGGTTCTTTTCTTCTTGTGGGTTAGTGATAAAACCTGTTTCCACTAGAACGGAAGGGATATCCGGTGATTTCAATACAACAAAACGCGCTTGTTCTACTGCGCTATTATGTAAACTGGTTATTTTATCTATATGATGCAAAACCTGGCTACCCATCTTCAGGCTCGCGCTAATCGTCGCTGTCTGTGAAAGATCCAGTAATACAGTACGGATGACACCATTCTGATCATCCAAATCCGACAAATTGACCCCACCCAACTCTGAATAGTTTTCTTTTTCCGCAAGCCAGCGTGCAGCTTCACTGGTTGCGCCAGTTGGTGAAAGCGCAAAGACAGATGCACCATTTGAGTGCTGATTAATAAACGCATCTGCGTGAATAGAGACAAATATATCGCCGTTGTATTTCCTCGCTATATTCAACCGCTCACGTAATCCGACATAGTAATCACCATTACGCGTTAATACAGCATGCATGCCAGGTTGCTTATCGATCATTTGTTTTAATTTAACAGCAATGGCCAATACAACATTTTTTTCCGCATTTCGTCGCGGCCCCATTGCACCCGGATCTTTACCGCCATGACCAGGATCTAAGACAATAATTACATCTCGTAAAGATTTAGATGGTGCATGCTTAACCTGCACCGGAGATCTGTTTGTCGCAACCCTTAGCTCGCTTTTTGAAGCAGGTGGAGGTGCTTTACTTTGGATAGGCTCGCCCGATTTTTGCGATAACTCAATACGTAAACCTTGTTGCTTTGGATTAGCAGGCTCCCACTTTGTTGCTTTAATACTAACGGCTTTTTTCACATCAAATACCAGCCTCAACCCTTGCTGGTTTGTGCGCCCACTACGTACATGCGAAATCAAATTACCGAGTGCAATCTTATTCGCATTTATATCCATTGTTGTTTTATCAATATCAACAACCACTCGATTGGGGTTAGTTAAAATAAATGCTCTATGAGCAAAAGAACCTGTAAACACACAGAGTATTTCTGTTTTCCCAGCTTGTTCTTTAACTACCAGGGATTCAAGTTTTGCAGCCATGGTAATAGGGCAAAATAATATAAGAAGAAACAGAAACATCATTTTTTGGGGGATTATTCGTATACCCATTATTCACCCGCAAGACAAGACAAAACCGCAGCGCCAGTAGAGCTCAATGCACTTAGCTGCATCTCGCGCCCTACCCCCTTTAACTCCAAGGTAAGCTTAACATCTGCCGAGGCAAGGTACCCTGGGGCTCGCTCCGGCCATTCGACGCAACATACCGCGTTGTCTGAAAAGTAATCACGAAAACCAATATAATCTAGTTCAGTCTCATCATGGATACGATACAGATCAAAGTGATGAATTTGCAAGTGGGTACCTTGATAGCTTTCAACTAAAGAAAAAGTAGGGCTTTTAATAACTGTCTGCACACCTAAACTGCGTAGCATGGCCCGAATAAACGTAGTTTTACCCGCACCAATATTACCACTGAATGTTAACACCAATGGCGAATGCAGACACACAGCAAGCCGTGCTGCCATTTTTTCACTCGCCTGCTCATCAGGCAAATGCATCTTTGTTGTAAAATTCATATGGTCTCTGCCCATTTAGAATCATGCTCACGAATCTTATCAAAAATTATGTGCACTTGTTGATTTGACGACGTAAATACGGCATTAAATCGCTGGCTATTAAACCACGCTCCCCTTGTGTCAGGACTGCCTCGTCACCTGCTCTGGCATGTAACCACACTCCTAACCTTGCAGCGTCCGCTAACGTTAGCCCTTGCGCTACCAAACCACCAATAACACCGCTTAATACATCACCCATGCCAGCACTTGCCATGCCTGGGTTGCCTGCCGTACAAATATAAATCTCCGGCTCACTACTTTTTACGATAGAACCTACTCCTTTAAGCACAACCGTCCCACCATATTGATGTTGTATAAGTTGCGCAGATTTACATCGATCAAGCTGAACATCTGCTGTTGAACAGGCCAGCAAACTCGCTGCTTCACCAGGATGCGGCGTGAGCACCCAATTATCATCATGTTGCGGGTTGTGTGCCAACATACGTAAAGCAGAAGCATCTATTACAAGAGGGATTTGCGCAGCAATGGCAGCCTGAAATAATGCGCAGGCCCATTCAGTTTCACCAAGACCCGGCCCAATCACACCGATTGTTGCATCCGCTAACAATGGCAACAGAGCATCGGTATCCTCAATAGGATAAATCATTGCTTCCGGCAATAGGGGCAAGATTGCTGAGACATGTTCGGGTAACGTGGCAACTGTCACGCGCCCAGCCCCAACTTTTAATGCAGCCTGTGCTGCCAAACAAGGCGCGCCTGGCATTCCCGGACCGCCTCCAATAACCAAAACATGGCCATAGAGACCTTTATGCGTATTTTTACGACGGGGAGGGATAATACCGTGTAATAATTGTTCATTCAGTTGAAATCCAACCGGCTGAATTGTGGCCAAACAACTCCCGAGCTGTAGATTATGGCAGACGACTTTACCACAATGATCAGGGCCATCTAACGTCAGCAAGCCCACTTTAGGCGCAATAAATGTGATAGTTACATCCGCATTCACACATACGCCCAATACGCGCCCAGTATCCGCATCCAAGCCTGAGGGGACATCAAGTGATAAAACCGGTAAACCGCTATCATTAATGAGATTAATAGCATGCGCTATCGGCTCACGGACATTGCCTTCTATGCCAATGCCCAGTAAACCGTCAACTACCAACTCTACTTCACTATCAATAATATCGTCTGAATATTGGAAAGGCACGCCTGCCGCTATAGCCGCAAGTGCTGCATTTTTGGCAGCAGAGGGTAAATCTTCTACTGCTTTATATTGATGAACAACCACATAAAAATCTTCTTGGAATAAGAGTCTTGCTAATACATATCCATCCCCAGCATTGTTGCCGCTCCCACAAAATACGGCAATAGCTCTCACATCAGGGTAGTGAATTTTTAGCGTGTTAAGCGCTGCGACGCCAGCACGCATCATTAAATCTTCTTCAGTTAAGCCTAGCTCGACCAAAGCCCGTTGCTCACATAGACGAAGATGTTTAGTTAGATAGAGCGCTTCCTTAAGCTTGCTCATTGCAGACCTTATTCCTTGTCAGAAGGTTCCTTCTTCACCAGCTTCAATGCGGGTTTACCTCGGCCTTTCGTTTCTGAAGAGGAAGGGGTGGGAGGCGCGGTGGGTACTTGTGCATCATAATCCTCGCCAAACTCCATGCCTCTTCCATTTTCTTTCGCATAAATAGCTAGCACGGCGGCAGGATTAACAAAAATTTGCGTGGGAACCCCAGAAAACCGCGCCGTAAATACGATCCTATCGTTTTCCAAATGTAAACCACGACTTGCTTTTGGTGAAATATTCAGCACGATGCGCCCAGCATCAACATGCTCTTGCGGCACTTCGACACCAGGAAATTCAGCGTTAACCAAAAGATAAGGCGTTAAATCATTATCAACAATCCAGTCATATATAGCCCGGAGAAGATATGGTCTATTCGAAGTCATGGTTATCATTTACGCGGCCCTTAGCTGCCTCTCAGCATCCGTTAAACTGGCTTGAAATGATTCGCGTTTAAATAAGCGCTGCATATAGGAGTTTAAACCTTTCGCTTCTGGTGAAATCTCTATCCCTAATTGAGGCAAACGCCAAAGCAATGGAGCTAATGCACAATCCAACAATGAAAGTTCATCACTGAGAAAAAACGGCTTGTCAGCAAATACTGGCTCAAGACTAATTAAGCTTTCCTGTAGAAGTTGACGTGCAGATTCAACATCATCCCCAGTATTAATCCGCTGCAACAAACAATACCAATCCTGCTCTATACGATGCATCATTTTGCGTGTTTCAGCTCTCGCAACTGGATAAACCGGCAACAATGGCGGATGTGGAAAGCGTTCGTCCAAATATTCCATAATGATGCGAGCTTCATACAATACTAATTCGCGATCAATCAACGTTGGCACAGTCCCATAGGGATTAACTGCCAACAAATCACTAGAGGCATCACCATTCTTGGCGGACATAATATCTACATTCACCCCTTTTTCCGCCAATACAATTCGAACCTGATGACTATAGACATCATCATTATCTGAATACAAAGACATAATCGTACGCTTTGCAACAATCGCCATCAATAACTCCTCGTCATCCGTTAAAGGTCAGTATTTTACCACACTTTCACTGCTCGTGGTGACACCTCTATACAATTTCTAAATTTATTCGCACTACCGTTTGTCTACATTCCGCCAGTAGGCCTTTTTCAACAGGTATGCCACTATTAGAAAGACGCTTAAAAATAAAATAACAATCCAGCCTATCCGGTAGCGCACCAATTTGACGGGCTCAGCGACATACACCATAAACGTCACTAAGTCCTGTAAAGCACTGTCGAATTGCTTCGCATCCATTTCACCTGGTTCTACTAAAAGGAGGCGGGTTGGCAGATGACCGCCAGCACGTCCCCCCGCTGGGATTGCAATTACTTTCCCAGCCAAAGGCGCTAAAATATTCGGCATAGCCACATCAGGAATTAATATATTATTCGTGCCAAACGGTCGGGTTTTATCCACATAAAAACTTTTCAAATACGTGTATAGCCATGCAGGGCTATACTTTCGCGCTGATAATGATAAATCAGGTGGTATACGACCAAACCATTGGCGAGCATCTTCTGCAGGAATGCTCACCTCTATGGGATCTTCAACCTTGGCTGTGGTAAAAATTAGATTATTAAACAACAAATCCTTATCGATATCACCGCTAAATGTCGTCAGCCCTAGATCTTTCGCCATGCGGTTGTAACGCATGTAATGCAAAGAATGACAGCCGGAACAATAATTCATGTAGAGTTTTGCCCCTCGCTGCATGCTTGCGGAATCATGCAAATTTATCTTAACCGGCATCAGGCTTACTTCGGCATATGCTACTTGCACCCATAATAGAGCGATTATAAAGCCCAAGAGAAGCCTAATCATATTCTCTCCGGAGGAGACGAATATTTTTCATAACGACTATAAAAAGGCATCAATAAAAAATATGCAAAATACACAATTGCACATATGCGCGCCAAAATTTGCTTGAGTGGCGTCATGGTCACCATTCCTAAATAACCAAGTGCAATAAAACTGATGACTAAGGCCATTAATGCATATTTTGAATAAGCGCCCTTATAGCGCATTGATTTCACCGGGCTTTTATCTAGCCAGGGCATAAACAACAAGATAACAATTGAGCTGCCCATCGTGATCACACCAAATAACTTGTTAGGGATTGCTCGTAACATCGCATAAAAAGGCGTGAGATACCAAACCGGTGCAATATGCTCAGGAGTGGTCAATGGATCTGCTGGAGCGAAATTATCATGCTCAAGAAAATATCCACCCATATCTGGAGCGAAGAAAACTATTGCAAAAAACCCGATTAAAAATACCAAGATCCCAACAAAATCTTTGACTGTGTAATATGGGTGAAAAGGGATGCCATCAAGAGGATTGCCCTTATCATCCAGATATTTTTTAATATCAACCCCTTCTGGGTTATTAGAGCCTACTTTATGTAGCGACACCAAGTGCATGTAAACCAGCAGTAACAGCAACAAAGGAATCCCAATCACATGCAAAGCAAAAAAGCGCTGTAAGGTGGCATTAGCAACGGTATAGTCCCCTCGTAACCAAGTAACTAATGTATCACCGACGAAAGGTATAGCACCAAACAAGGAGGTAATTACCTGAGCCCCCCAATAAGACATCTGTCCCCAAGGCAGTAAATATCCAAAGAAAGCTTCTGCCATTAAAAGAATGAATAACCCCATCCCTAAGAGCCAGACTAATTCGCGTGGTTTTTGGTACGATCCATACAATAACCCACGAAACATATGAAGATAAATCACAATAAAGAATGCCGAGGCCCCAGTTGAATGCATGTAACGTAAAATCCAGCCATAATTCACATCACGCATGATGTACTCTACTGAGTTAAACGCCTCCGTAGCCGTGGGAGTGTAGAACATCGTTAACCACAAACCACTAACCAACTGGTTTAACAAGACAATAATGGCAAATGACCCAAAAAAATAATAAAAATTAAAATTTTTGGGTGCATAATATTCACTGACATGTTTTTTCCACGTACTTACTAGAGGAAAACGTGCATCTAGCCAACTTACCAATCCATTCATCGTCAAATCATCCTTTATCTTCACCAATCACAATTACATGTTCGCTAATAAATCGATGGGGAGGGACCTCTAAATTAATTGGGGCGGGTACGCTTTTGAAAACCCGTCCAGCTAAATCAAACGTTGAGCCGTGGCAAGGACAATAGAAGCCACCAGGCCAATCGGGCCCAAGCTCTTTTTCGTAGGGTTTATATTTAGGTGAGCAACCAAGATGCGTACAGATTCCTACCAACACTAAATACTCGGGTTTTATTGAGCGGTACTTATTTTTTGCATAAGTGGGCTGTTGCTCCACTAAAGAATCAGGGTCTCGCAAGCGTACCTTGTCTTCATCTAAATGCTTTAGCATCTCAGGGGTGCGTCGAATAATCCAAACCGGTTTTCCACGCCATTCAACGGTAACTTGTTGCCCAGGCTCCAGTTTACTCAGGTCTACTTCAACCGGAGCGCCTGCCGCCTGGGCTTTAGCGCTTGGCATCCATGAGGACACAAACGGGGTTAAAGCACACAAGGCCCCCACACCACCTAAAACACAGGTAGAGGTTAATAAGAAACGCCGACGTTGCTCGTCAACGAGCGTTTCTTGTGTTTCTTCAACCTGATTCTCAATCTTTGGATCCATGGGTTTGCTTCACTCTGAACGAGTAGCTTTTGCAAATTGTCTCTATATATAACAAATAATTGGATCTTTGGGAACGAAAGAATATATAGGTTGGGACATGAGCCTAATGGCGCTTACTTAAGGGAATTACGGCTAAAAATAGTCCGTCGTTGCGAGCGACGATTATCTTCCTTAAGTAAGCGCCATTAGCCCATGTCCCAAGCACATCGCATCACACAAATAATATTGGATTTGGATTTATTAAAAACAAAAAACCCCACAGGAAGCGGGGTTTTGAAAATAAAATAACTTTTAACGTTTGGAGTATTGTGTTGCACGTCGAGCTTTGTGCAGACCAACTTTTTTCCTTTCTACACGGCGCGAATCACGTGTGAGTAACCCACGAGCACGTAGTTTTCTACGGAATGAATCAGGTTGGGCTTCAGCATCTTCTGCCATATCTTTTTCATCGTATTTTACCAACGCCCGCGCAATCCCTAAACGAATAGCACCAGCTTGGCCTGATATTCCACCACCGACTACAGTCGCATAAATATCAAATTTCTTGAGAACATCAACGGCCTCTAATGGCTGTCTGATGACCATACAAGATGTTTCACGACCAAAATAATCCTCTAAAGTGCGATTATTAACTTTAATCTCGCCTTTACCTGGACGCAAGAACACTCGTGCGGACGAACTCTTTCGGCGACCAGTACCATAGTATTGCTGCAATTCAGCCATAATACTTATTCCTCAATCTCAAGTTGCTTGGGTTGCTGTGCGGTATGTGGATGCTCTGTGCCGACATAAATCTTCAGCTTGCGAAACATCTCTCTGCCCAATGGATTCTTGGGAAGCATCCCTTTCACTGCACGCTCGATAATACGAGCAGGATTTTTTGCCTGCATCTTATCGAAAGTCATCGATTTTATACCACCTGGAAATCCAGTGTGGTTGTAATAGACTTTTTCTTTAAACTTACGACCAGTTACAGTCACTTTTTCTGCGTTGGTAACAATAATGTAGTCACCCGTATCAACGTGTGGGGTATATTCTGCTTTGTGTTTACCGCGTAAACGACGAGCAATTTCTGTGGCAAGGCGACCCAATACTTGTTCGCTGGCATCAACCACATACCAATCACGTTTAACTTCGTGTGCTTTGGCGCTAAATGTTTTCATTAAACTAACTCCGTACCGCCCAAATAATAATCTTTTAATAGTCGTGGACGGGCGATTTTAACCAAAACAAGATTAAGGTACAAGTAAAATCTCTATTTTATTCCGGTGAATTGATTAATAAGCGCTCTACAACAGCGCCATCAACCAAATGTGTGGCAATAATTTCATCGATATCCGTAAAAGATACGTAGGTATACCACACTCCTTCGGGGTAAATAACCAAGCAAGGGCCAAGATCACAACGCCCTAGGCACCCAGACTTGCTCACTCTAAATTTCCCAGGGCCATGCAAGCCAAGTTCTACCAACTTTGCTTTCAAATGATCAAAGAAAGGCAAGCCGCCTGCGTTTGCGCAGCATCGCTTGCCGGAAGGTTTCTGATTGGTACAAACAAAAAGGTGCTTTTTATAATGATTCAAGGATTATTTATCTCGAGCTTCTATTTTTGTCTTCAATTTAAGACCGGGCTTGAATGTTACAACTCGCCGTGCGGCCACAGGAATTTCTTCACCCGTTTTGGGATTCCTGCCAGGGCGCTGCGGTTTATCTCGTAATGTAAAATTGCCAAAACCAGACAGTTTTACATGTTGACCGCTTTCAAGTGCAAACCTGATTTCTTCAAAAAAATGCTCAACAATATCTTTAGCATCAGGTTTGGAGAGTTCTACAGCATTACATAAGGCATCAGCCATAAGAGCTTTACTTAAAGCATTCACGATTAGTCCCTCAATATAATGGCAAATTCATCATTTAGTTTGCTAATTATAGCACTGATTATCGTATTGATCTCGGCATCAATCAGTGTGCGATTATCGTCTTGTAAGGTCAAGGCTATGGCCAAACTTTTTTTATCCTCTGGAATGCCTTCACCCGTGTATAGATCAAAAATATCAAATGACTTTAGCCATTCTAATGCAACAACCTCACGCACAGCTTGTTCAATCTGCTGTCCGCTGATTGCTTTATCTACTAACAAAGACAGATCACGTCTGATTTGTGGGTATTTTGATATAGATTCATAACGAGCTGATTTTTCATCAACCAAGCCTTTTAGGGACAGCTCGAATAATATAACCTCATTACTGAGCTGCAGCTCATCCGTCAAACCTGGATGCAGTGCTCCTAACCAGCCTATTTCAGTTTCACCTATCAAAATACGAGCTGTTTTTCCGGGATGAAGGGCCGGATGTTCTCCTGGATAAAAATGGGCATCATGTAGCTTTAATCCAGCGAATAGCGATTGCAAATCACCTTTCATGTCATAAAAATCAAACGTTCGCGATGTCTCGCTCCAGTTTAAATTGCCATGGTCACCTGTTAATAGACCTGCTATGCATGGTCGCTCTTGTAATTCAGGCCCTTCGCCATTGAAAACTACGCCTGCTTCAAAAAGTTTAATAGCGGCCTGTTGACGGTTCATATTATAAATCATGGAGGCTAACAAACCGGGCCACATCCCCACACGCATAGCCGATAATTCGGAAGAAATAGGATTTAACAATTGCATGGATGGTACTTCAGGGTAAAGCGCTTGCTGCAAATCTGGATCCACAAAACTATAACTGATCGTTTCGTGATAGCCTCGACTGTTCAAACAAGCCGCGATACGGCTGAATAAGCCCTCATAAATATTGGGTTGCCCTGCTTGCATAGGCGCGAGCAGCGGGGCTGCTTTTATATTATCGTAGCCATGAAGACGGATAACTTCTTCCACTAAATCCACATCAAGAGCAATATCAAAACGATGTGAAGGCACACAAACTGTCCACTCATCTCGCTGTGTGTCTACTGTCATCCCCAAACCATTTAATAGCTGTAATATCGTGTTTTTTGGAATATCTACACCTGTTAACTGCTTAACTTTGGCGGGATTGAATAAGACCGTTATTTTAGACGGTAGCGCCGCTACCTTATTGACCGTCGTAATAGGCCCTGCTTGACCACCCACTATCGGCAATAGCAATTCTGTTGCACGCTCTATAGCTAATGTTTGCAACGTAGGATCTACGCCGCGCTCAAAACGCTGTGAGGAGTCTGTAAATAAACCAAAACTACGAGCAACGCCTGCAACTATTAACGGGTTAAAAAAGGCGCTTTCAAGAAATATATCGGTTGTATCTGCTTGCACAGCACTGGATTCACCACCCATAACCCCGGCCATAGCTAATGGCGTCTGATTATCAGCTATCACTAAAACCTTTTCATTCAAAGTGATTTCTTGCCCATCCAACAGTACCAATGTTTCGTTATTACGTGCAAAACGCACATGAATACCGGTATCAATGGCTCGCAAGTTGAAAGCATGCATAGGTTGGCCCAGCTCCAACATCACATAGTTGGTTACATCAACCACTGGATGCAACGAGCGAATACCACTGCGACGCAGACGCTCCTTCATCCACAATGGCGTTGTTGCATCAGGATTGATCGCTCGAATAATGCGACCACAATACTGAGGGCAGGCTTCTGGCACCTGTAGGCTAATGGTGAGCGTTTCGTCTATTACTGGCTGGTTGACCACGGACGGTAAGGCCGGCAAAGGTAATTGGTTTAGTGCCGCCATTTCACGAGTCACACCTAAAACACTAAAACAATCAGCTCGATTAGGTGTTAAATCAATATCCAAAACGTAGTCATTCAACATCAAATAATCACGTACATCCGTACCAATTGGCGCATCTTCTGCAAGCTCCATGATTCCATCAGAGCTCTCTTCCAAACCAAGCTCCGCTACCGAACACAACATACCTTGTGAAGGTTGCCCACGAAGCATTGTTTCTTTTATATGAATATTTCCTGGTAAATTAGCCCCGGGCAATGCCAAAGCTACTTTTAAGCCAGCGCGGACGTTTGCAGCACCACACACGATATTAAGCGGGGTGCCCGTACCAGCGTCAACTTCGCATAGGGTCAATTTATCAGCTTGTGGATGCGGCTTGGTTTTCAATACGCTGGCAACTACTACGTGATCAAACTCTCCGGCCACAGGATGTCGGCTATCGACCTCTAAACCCGCCATTGTCAACTGAGCAACTAGCTGTGGGCCCGTTAAAGACGGATTTACCCACTCACGCAACCACAATTCGCTTACTTTCATTGGAATTTCCTACTTAAAACTGGTTTAAAAACGTTAAATCATTTTCAAACATCATGCGTAAATCATCAATGCCGAAATACAACATAGCCAATCTATCCATCCCCATGCCAAAAGCCCAGCCTTGGTATTCTTGAGGAGAGATATTAACTGCGGAAAGGACATTAGGATGTACCATGCCACAACCTAAGACCTCGAGCCACCCAGTGTATTTGCACGAACGACACCCTTTACCAGAACACTGTGTGCATTCAATATCAACTTCCGCAGAAGGTTCAGTAAAGGGAAAATAAGAGGGTCTAAACCGTATAGCTAGCTCACGACCAAAGAATTGTGCAAAAAAATCATGTAGCAATCCTTTTAATCCTGCTAACGTTGCTTCTTTATCAATCAACAAACCTTCAACCTGGTGAAACATAGGCGTATGCGTTAAATCTGAATCACAACGATAAACTCGACCTGGTGCAATCAGTCTCAAAGGGGGCGTACGATTTTCCAACGTACGAATTTGTACTGGCGAAGTATGCGTTCGTAATAATCGCCCATCCCCAAAATAAAATGTGTCGTGCATAGCACGGGCGGGATGGTGCGAGGGTATATTTAATGCTTCAAAATTATAAAATTCGGTTTCTATTTCTGGCCCATCAACGATATCAAAGCCAAGACGGCTAAAGTAATCATTAATGCGCAGCCTAACCTGTGTCACTGGATGCAATGAGCCCGCATCTTTTCCTCGCCCTGGCAATGTGACATCAATTTGCTCCGTCACCAATTTTCGCTCTAGCTCTTGCTGTTTCAACTCCAGCATTTTTTGTTCAATGCATGCACTAATATCGCGTTTAACTTGATTAACTAATTGACCCATTTTAGGTTTTTCTTGGGCAGATAAATTAACCAAATTTTTAAGAATATCGGTTAATTTGCCTTTTTTTCCTAAATATTCAATACGAATGTTTTCCAAGCTATTTGCGTCTGTAGCGTGTTCTATAGCATCGAAAGCTTGTTTTTGTAGAGTGGTAAGGTCTTGCATATGTTATCTCACAAGTAACTTGGGATGTAACTGCTCGCCCCTCTCGCCATGCCATTAAGTTAAGAGACTTTGTCATTCCCGCGCAGGCGGGAATCCATCCCTGCCTCGGGCTAGAAGCCATGGGAGAAATGGATCCCCGCCTGCGCGGGGACGACAGTCTTTCCTTAACTTAATGGCAGTGTCGCCAACGTCCCGCGGCTTGTCCGCGGGACGTCATGTTTAGAGGAGAGCGAACAATTATCTTAGGTTAATACAAAAAACCCCTTTGTAAAAAGGGGTTTAAAGTAGCTTTTTCTACAACAAATAACTAAGCAAGTGCTGCTTTTGCAAGATCAGCAACCGCTGCAAAACCATGCTTATCGTGCACAGCCATATCAGCTAATACTTTGCGATCTAGCTCAATGCTAGCTTTTTTCAAACCAGCAATCAATCGGCTATAAGAAAGGCCACATTCACGGGCTTGGGCATTAATACGCACGATCCACAATGCACGAAATTGTCGTTTCTTTTGACGTCGATCGCGGTAAGCGTATTGACCTGCTTTAATAACCGCTTGTTTGGCTACTCGGTAGGTCCGGCTACGGGCGCCTGAATAACCTTTGGCTTGATCTAATACTTTTTTGTGACGAGCTCTTGCTGTCACACCACGTTTAACTCTTGGCATTTTTCATCCTCCCCTTAACTACCGTGCAACATACGCGAAGCCAATCGCGCATCACATGGTTTCAATGTGCCGGAACCAACTCGCAAATGACGCTTCTGCTTTGTTGATTTCTTGGTGAGGATATGATTTCTATAAGCGCCACGACGCTTTATCGCACCACTCGCTGTTTTACGGAAGCGTTTAGCGGCTCCGCGATGTGTTTTTAACTTAGGCATAACAAACTACTCCGCATTTAGGGCACATGATTTCTACACATGACCCAATCAGTTACGTTAGGGAATAACGCAATAATCACTTACACGTTTTAGAGTCCCTATTTCTTTTTGGGCGATAATACCATCAATAATTGACGACCCTCGCGCTTTGCATGCTGCTCGATCACTGCAATCTCTGCTGTGTCTTGCTGTACACGCTCAAGGATCTTCATACCCAACTCTTGATGTGCCACTTCACGGCCACGAAAACGTACCGTGATCTTGACCTTATCGCCATGATTCAGGAAACGTACCAGGTTGCGTAGCTTGACCTGATAATCCCCATCTTCCGTCGTAGGACGGAATTTCAGTTCTTTGACTTGAATCTGCTTCTGCTTTTTCTTTGCTTCAGCTTGCTTTTTACTCACTTCAAAGAGAAATTTGCCATAATCCATAATGCGACATACAGGAGGCTTTGCTGTTGGCGAAATTTCCACCAAATCAAATCCACCCTCTTCCGCTGCCCGCAAAGCTTCACGGGTTGACACTATACCAGCCTGGTTACCATCTACATCAATTAAACGTACTTCGGGTACATTGATTTGTTCGTTGATTCGTGCGCGATCACTTTCACGCTTATTTGATGCACTAATGGTTAAATCCTCCAGCTGGTTTATTATTAATTTCTTGTTGCAACCTATCGTAAAGTGTATCTATAGTCATTCCACCCAAGTCTTTACCATCTCGGGATCGCACAGTGACAAGATTATTTTCGACCTCTTTGTCACCTATGATCAATAAATAAGGCACTTTCTGTATAGTATGCTCGCGAATTTTAAAGCCTATCTTCTCATTTCTCAAGTCAAAATTTGCACGAATACCCTTTTTTTGCAAAATTTGGCTAATTTTCGTCGCATATTCTTGTTGTTTTTCGCTAATAGTCAGAATAGCGACTTGAATTGGTGCCAACCATAGTGGCAAATTCCCAGCATGATGCTCGATTAAAATACCCATAAACCGCTCAAACGTTCCAAGTATTGCGCGATGCAGCATTACAGGCGTTTGCCGACTGCCATCTTCAGCTACAAATTGGGCATCCAATCTCTCAGGCATTGAAAAATCAACCTGTATTGTACCACATTGCCAGATGCGTCCCAAACAATCGGCCAAAGAGCACTCAATTTTAGGCCCATAGAACGCACCTTCACCTGGAGCATCAATCCATTCGATATTTCTACCACGCATGGCGTCCTTTAATGCAGCCTCTGATTTATCCCATATTTCATCCGCGCCCACACGCTTTTCAGGACGTAAGGCCAAACGGTAGATGATTTCAGAGAAACCAAAATCTGCATATACCGACTCGACCAACTCAAGCATCATAGCTACTTCTGATTGAATTTGATTTTCGGTGCAGAAAATATGTGCATCATCTTGCACAAAATTACGAACACGCATCAAGCCATGCAAAGAGCCTGAGGGCTCGCAGCGGTGACAATTGCCAAACTCGGATAACCGCAGCGGCAAATCACGGTAACTCTTAATTCCTTGATTATAAACTTGTACGTGGCAAGGGCAATTCATTGGTTTGACAGCATACACACGACTTTCTGTTTCAGTTAGAAACATGTTATCGCGGAAATTATCCCAATGACCTGACTTTTCCCAGAGAATTTTATCGACCAACTGAGGCGTTTTAATTTCCTGATAGCCGAAATCTGCGAGACGTTTTCGCATATATTGCTCTAGCAATTGATAAATAGTCCATCCTTTAGGATGCCAAAATACCATGCCAGGTGCTATTTCCTGAAAGTGGAATAAATCTAATGTCTTACCTAATTTACGATGATCACGCTTTTCTGCTTCTTCCTGGCGATGCAAATAGTCAGCAAGTGCTTTTTTATCAGCCCAAGCCGTACCATAGACACGTTGCAGCATTGCATTTTTAGCATCTCCTCGCCAATACGCTCCTGCAAGACGCGTTAATTTAAATGCTTTCAGGCGACCGGTCGAGGGAACATGGGGACCACGACAAAGATCTTCAAAATCACCTTGTTTGTAAAGAGACAGCGATTGGTCAACAGGAATATCTTCAATGATTTTGGCTTTGTACTCTTCACCTAGGCCACGAAAATAAGCAATAGCTTCATCACGCGGCATTTCACGGCGGGAAATTGGGTAATCCGCTTTCACCAATTCTTGCATTTTTTCTTCTATGCGCTGCAAATCATCAGGGGTAAACGGTTTTTCATAGGCAAAATCGTAGTAAAACCCATCGTCAATGACGGGGCCTATTGTCACTTGCGCTGAAGGAAACAATAACTTTACGGCTTGTGCTAATAAGTGCGCTGCAGAATGGCGTATAACATCCAAACTTTCACTGTCTTTTTCAGTGAGGATGATCAAAGAGCAATCTCGCTTAAGCAAATAACTGACATCCACCAACTGATCATCAACGCGTCCAGCAAGCGCCGCTTTTGCTAATCCCGGGCTAATGCTGTGTGCCACCTCATGAACAGTTACAGGGTGATCAAAACATTTAGAGCTTCCGTCAGGTAATATAATCGTTGGCATTTATTTTCCTTGTACCCTCGTTTGCTGGCGTTTTGCTAACTTATCATATGCATCATTCAAAAAAAAACCCTGCGTAGCAGGGTAAATTGGTAGGCACGAGTGGGATCGAACCACCGACCACCACCATGTCAAGGTGGTGCTCTACCACTGAGCTACGTGCCTATTATTCGCTCTATGTCAGGGACAGCGAGGCGGTCATTATATAAAGGCTATCGCGCCAAAGCAAACTTTTTAGATTAGAAAGGTTGGAATCATGCAAATAATTCCAACCATATTATAACGAGGTTGGTAGCTATGGTTATGCCACTTTATCCTTCAACCTTGGAAACCATATAAGAGTTTGCTCCCTCAGACCTCTTATCGCTCCCTGATTTGGACTTGTTTGAAACTATTTATGTTTCGTTTTGTATTTTAATTATCTATTCAATAATGTCAACCATTAGTTTCCAATGGAAATCATTGGTTTCCATTTAATTGTATTTTTAACTGCAATTTGTTACCATTTTTTGCTTGGAATCCTAATCATACCACTATGGAAAAAATCGATTTAACGAAACAGTTTGCTGCTCGCTTACATGAGACAATGATCCATGCGGGTTATGCATCACAACGTTCGATTTCTGGGGTAAACATCCATAAATTAGCAGAAATTACCGGATACTCCCCACAGATTTGCCGAAAATATTTACGCGGCGAAGCCATTCCAGAGCCGATAAAATTAGTAGAATTAGCTGGGAAACTTAATGTTTCACCAGGATGGTTACTCTTTGGTGATAATCATGATGGCAATAGTGAAATAAACAGTAACATTACGATCCGTAAAAATTTACTCCATTACATTTTCACGCAGGCGAGTGAATTATATAATACGGTACATTCTGCCGATGAATGCTCTGATTTTCTGCTGGATTTAGCCCGAGATGTAAGTCAAATCAATGCAGATGAAGAACAATCGAAAAAAATTATTGACCTGGCCCTAGCATCTGCCAGGCATTTTAAAAATTTTTAACAACTGCCGTTTCAGCGGAGCCTGGTTGCTTTTAATAAACACATACATGGAAGTATCATGAAGCAGATTTCTCTACACCCAAATTTTCTAGAAACCCTTTTCGCTCATAAAAGTCAAGTTAGTACTGTATTCAAAGACATACTAGGGCTATACAAGATCAACCATTTTGCAATATCGCATATTGATAGCCAGTCCAGACTATTGACCCTCTCGTCCACCCCTTCGCTTGAGTTTAATTTATTTAGCAGCAATCTTTGGCGCTTTGACAAAACTTACCAACCTAACTGGTATAGTCTATGCTCATCTTCACCCTGGCAATCTCTATACAGTTCTGAACGTTATGATGAACTATATTATTTAAAGCAATTGAAACACCATTACCCTATTGGTCTTTCAATGGCGGTAAAAACAGCCGATTCTCATCTAATTTACTCGATAGCTAGTGAAGCAGAATGCCAGCAGACACAGGCATTTTTCACCAGCCAGCAAGCGCATTTTAATAGGATAGGGGAGTATTGTAGTAACGCTTTGTTGCCGCTGATATTAGCCTAGTTTCTCATTAATTTTTGCGATTTTATCCGCATTCATGGAAACCATTTCTCGAAATTTTTCCAAATCATCATGATGTAGTTTTATAAATTCGCTATGTGTTAGTTCTTCTGAAACGACCATATTGACAACTTCATCAATACTTTCGAGTGCTCGCTCTATCTCATTTGCTAATAGCGTTAAATGCTGTTTCTGAGTAACATGCTCTGCATCTTGGGCTGTCTCAAGCGCCTTTAGTTTCAAAGCGATTTCTGACTTTAGATCAACAAGCTTTTGATTTAATTGTATAATAGCTGCGCGTGTTTCTGTATCGACTCGATCAAAAACAGTAGAAGGGGCTGCAAGACTCATTTTTTCTCCCATAAAATCGTGAAATACGAAAAACTACGGGCAAATTATAAAGCTACCCAACAAGAGACTCTTGCCAGGTAGCTTTCGAAGAATAACTGCTGTTATCCTTGTGGACCAAAACTAGAGGGCCTATCATCCGTATAATCGTTATAATCGTTAGTTCGGAGCATGTTTTGAAACACAGCCTCAACCTGGTCTTCTGGTAACCCCAATCTCTCTAGATCCGCCGCAGCTTGCATAAGCGAAGGTTTGGATACTGGCGCAGTAGAGTGTGCGAACATACCATTGCGACCGCTGTAGGGAATTGAAGCACTTACTGATTGCATTGTAGGAAGGGCAGGATATAAAGACCCTGCTACTGCTTCTTCTACTACTGGAGCTGAAGGTGCCTCGTTATATCTTAGAGCAGGGCTATTAGCCACAACAGCTGGAATTAGATTCGTTGATCCATAGTTGCGTGGCTCTACAGTATATTCAGTATCCGTTGGCTCATTATCAAATATCAAATTACCAATACCCTCACCCAAAGTAGCGCAAGCTCGAAGGTATAAGGACAACGCTGATCCAATAACGCCCCAAGCACCTTCAAATGTTAATGCAATAGCATTTCCGATATGAGCAAAAACATTGTATAAGGTACCAAAGAATCGACCATCAAAAGTCACTAGCTGTACACCAGCCGTTAAGAACTCAAAAAAAGCATTAAGAACTTGCTTCAATACTTCTCTAGTAGCAATAAAAGGCACAATCAATATGGCTCGCAATTCTCGTTTAAAATCCCCAAACGAGTAGAAACTGTCAACAGCTGATACTATGCTTCCATTATGCATAGTCCGGCTATTGCGCAAACCAGCTTCACGGTATAATTTGTCTAAATCAGGCTTTGTTGTTGAACTAGGCATTGAGGCCTCCAAATAAATTGATTTAATAGCGAGCACATTATGCTGTTCTTCGTCTACTGTGTCAATTCTTCATAAAAAGATCTGGGAGGGATAACCGTAAGAAACCTGGATGCCCACCACCGCCACCATCCAGGGACGGCAATTTACAATTGATCGTTATACCTGGCTATGCTGTCCATGATTTCACGATGTGCTACATCTGGGCCTTCCCAGCCGTCAACCTTTACCCATTTGCCCTCTTCTAAATCCTTATAATGGTTAAAGAAGTGCTCTACTGATAACAATAAGTGCTTTGGCAAATCGAGATGCGTTTTTACACCTGTGTACATATTGCATAATTTATTAATTGGCACTGCTAGTAGTTTTGTATCTACTCCTGCCTCATCAGTCATTTTTAGCATCCCAACAACACGGCTACGGATTACCGCGCCACTGATTAAAGGTATGGGAGTTATGACTAACACATCAACTGGGTCACCATCTTCAGACAAGGTTTGAGGAATGTAACCATAATTAGCTGGGTAATACATGGCCGTCGTTAGAAAACGGTCTACAAACAATGCACCTGATTGTTTATCCACCTCATATTTAACCGGCTCCCCATGCATAGGGATTTCAATAATGACATTAACTTCATTAGGTACATCTCTGCCACTATCAATTTCCATCAAACTCATCATTCACCTCTGTATGATTAAAGACGGAATATTATGCGTAAATTAGATTAAAAAGGCAAAACAAGCCGCATAGTTTTTTTACACGTTAAGACAGCGTATAATTACTGGCATACTGCCAATTTAGGAAAATAATGGACTGCTTGTTTTGTAAGATTGTCACCGGTGAAATACCCGCAACAGTTCTGCTTGAGGATACGGAAGTTATGGCTTTTCGTGATGTAAATCCCCAAGCACCGGCACATATTCTGGTGATCCCGAAGAAGCATATTGCAACTATCGATGACGCAGACACCACAGATGAGCGGTTATTAGGAAAAATGGTGCTCACTGCCAAAAAGCTGGCAAAAACTGAGGGTTTAAGTGAAGCAGGCTATCGTTTGGTTTTTAATGTTAATGCTGGAGGGGGTCAAGCGGTTTACCACATACACCTACATATCTTGGGTGGACGGCAGATGATGTGGCCACCAGGGTAAAATTGAGAATGCTACTGTTAGCTACTCTCATATAGGCACGATGGCATCCTCTCCCATCAATGGTAGAGGATCCTACGATTTATTATCGGCGCAAAAACAGCACATCTTTTGCCTTATGGAGGTTGTAGTGGTTTTTGTGGATTCAATGTAGATACATTGTTTCCCTTGTTTTTTAAGTATATAAGGTTTTTAAGATGCAAAAATTATATAAACAATTATTGTCAGATATCGGCGAAAATGTAGATCGTGAAGGACTGCTTGATACACCTGAGCGCGCTGCTAGTGCAATGCGTTATTTAACCAAAGGTTATCACGAAAGTCTGGATGAAATTATTAACGGCGCACTTTTCGAATCTGATATGAACGAAATGGTCATTGTAAAAGACGTTGAGATGTATTCCATGTGTGAGCATCATTTGCTGCCATTCTTTGGAAAATGCCATGTTGGTTATCTACCCAAAGGTAAAGTAATTGGCCTATCTAAAATTGCTCGAATTGTTGACTATTTCGCGCGTCGTTTGCAAATTCAAGAACGATTAACAACAGAAGTAGCTAACTGTATTGCCGATATAACCGGAGCACGCGGTGTTGCTGTTGTAATGGAAGCAAGACATCTTTGCATGATGATGCGCGGTGTTGAAAAACAAAACTCTGTGATGACCACATCGGTAATGCTAGGCGAAATGCGGAGCAATTCTAGTAGTCGTATGGAGTTTTTGAATTTAATTAGATAAGAATATAGAGGGTCGTTGTTACTTTGTAAAATCCCCTCTTTATTAATTTCGTTTATAGTGATGGGTACTTTGCCATCTTTAAGCTCCATTCCCCAGCTGCCGCTATCGCGTCAACCAGGCTGCGAAGCGGACATCCGGGTTTTCTATGCCTCCGCACTTTAAACCACAGAAGTACCTATGCTATCGTACTGTCGTCAAACTCATGGACGATTCTATTTGAGCAACCTGCTTTTTCATTAACCTTAGATCGTTCAATATTAAACATGTTGTTAATAGGAGATTTACACATGCCTCAGACACCTAAGTATATTACCGTTAACGGGGTAATGAAAAAAAACCCTGACTACCACCCAGACGGGGCAGCTCCCAGTAAAGCGGCTGCTGCAGCAAGCGCGGTAGCACCCTTAGCAATCGTATCATCCATAGAGGATGTAATGGCTGCATCTGAAATCCAAATGGCAAAAACAGGCCTGCCTGTACCTATGGCTCAAAGCACCACTGAAACCATTGAAATGATGCAAGATGAAGAGATGTTACTTCGGTTCAAATCCAAGCAACCTCTGGACGGCGGTGTAATATTAGATAGTCTCGGTGCGAAATTTGCACAATATGAGACGCCCCTAGGGATGGTCAACAAGTTAATGATGTTGACGGAATATAAGCTGGATTTTCTTGTTGATGATAGTGGCTCTATGGCATCCGCTACAGATGTCGAGATCACCGCAGCGGGCGAATTCATGCAACAGGCAATTGCTGAGCAGCTAAGGCGGGCTCCAAGACCAGGTGAAAAGATGACCCGGTTGCAAGAAGCCGAAGATCGGTTGCATACCATGGTAGGTTTGTTAGCTTATATCCCCGTGGAACACATGCAAATCCGTTTTTTAAACAGTAAAGAAGAATTGACTTTAGTTCGTACTGGAAAAACCCCGGAGCAATTTGAGGCTTATGCTCATGATGCAATTCGTAGGCAATTTTCCAGATTGAAATCAGGAAGCACTCCGGTCAAGGCCGCGCTCAGTACTGGCTTCAATCTTGAGGGCAAATGGAGTCATTATTTTTTTAATGATGGAGAACCCGATGAAGGTGGCGAAAATATTGCTCACCAAATTCGTACACGAAAAAACCCAGAGCTTCATCCACTAACATTAATTAGCTGTACAAACGAAGATGGCGCGACTGATTGGATGAAACATGCAGATACCGCACCCTATGTTGCCGAACTTGATGACTTCAACGACGAGCGAGATGAAGTCTTAAAAAATCAAGGCCCAGCGTTTTCATACACCCGTGGTTTGTGGATGCTCAGCCAATTGGTTGCCTCAATCAATCCCTATGACCTCGATGCACTGGATGAGAATCTTCCGCTTACAAATTACACGCTTAGCAATATTTATGGGCGTAAATTAAATCCCAGGGAGTATCAGTACTATTTTGAAAACAATCCGCATGCGGCATTGTATGTTAAAGAGTACAAGCGTTTCTTGACTGAAGAAAACTTTGCAAAACAGATTATTTCAAGTCAAGAGCAACTCCGACGTGAGGAATCCGCAGGATATTTAAATGGTGAGCGTTGTGGAAGACCTTTGGCAAATATCAGCGCGAAATTAGGGCCCATCACGGAAGAGGCTTATACGGAATTTGCAAAAGAATATGCGGATCCTGCGCAAAAACAAGCAAGTGCCGCGTCACTTGCGCCACATTCTTCGTTTATGCCAGCTCCTGCAGCAGGCGCATTGTATCCACCTCAAGCAGCAGCCTATCCACCTACTCAGGCAGATGGTTTGTTATATCCGCCTCCAGCCGATTATAAATTCTAATGAAGCTACCCCATCACGGTTAGATTGTGATGGGGTATTAATTAGCAAATAAAACACTCTCGTAGCCCCGTATGGAGCGAAACTATAAATGCTCACAAGCTCACGCCCCACTTCATTACCATTAAGTTAAGAGACGTTGTTATTCCCGCGAAGGCGGGAAACTATCCCTGAATCTGGCTAGGAGCCATCGTAGAAATGGATTCCCGCCTTCGCGGGAACGACAGGTTTTTTTTAATAGCAGTGGGGGTGGGATAATACAAAATACGGGATTAAATGCATGGTTTTCTCCCGCATTTCGCTTCGCTCCATACGGGGTACATTGATCAATCCCTCATCCATTTTACTAAAAGCCTACAAACTACTCATCAAATTCTGGTGATGCCGTTTCATCTGTAGATGCTTCAGTCTGAGAAGGTTGACTCTCTTTTGCTGGTGCGCCAGGCTTATCTTTCCACTCGAGTTTTACACGGCCTTGCTTATCAACACCGGCGACAAATACTTCAATTTCTTGTCCTTCCTGTAAGACTTCTTCTACTTTTTGCGAGCGGTCATTACAAATCTGTGAAATGTGCAACAGGCCATCTTTGCCTGGCAGTAAATTAATAAACGCGCCAAAATCAACGATTTTATTTACCTTACCACGGTAGGTCTGTCCAACTTCAACTTCGGCAATCAGCGCTTTGATCTGGCGTTGTGCTTCTTCTAATGCATCACCGCTGGGTGAGAACAACTGAACGAGGCCAGTGTCATCAATGTCGATGGATACACCTGTGCTTTCAATCAAGCCTTTGATCGTTGAGCCACCTTTACCAATAATTGTACGAATTTTGTCTTCAGCTACTTTCATGGTTACAATTCTTGGAGCATGTTGCGATAATTCAACACGGTGCTCCGCCAAAGCGTTATTCATAACATCTAGGATATGGAGACGACCAGCAAGAGCTTGGTCAAGCGCTTGCGCCATAATCTCTTTGGTAATACCGGTAATTTTAATATCCATTTGTAATGCGGTTATACCTTTCGTAGTGCCTGCTACTTTAAAATCCATGTCGCCAAGGTGATCTTCATCGCCTAAAATATCTGTTAATACCGCAAAACGTGAGCCTTCCTTAATGAGGCCCATTGCAACCCCTGCTACTGGAGCTTTTAACGGTACGCCAGCATCCATTAACGCCAAGCTAGTTCCACACACAGTTGCCATTGAGCTTGAACCATTTGATTCGGTGATTTCTGACACAACACGTAATACGTAAGGAAATTCAGTTGTATCTGGAAGCACTGCCATTAAACTGCGACGAGCGAGTCGGCCGTGACCAATTTCGCGGCGCTTAGGGCTGCCTACCATGCCTGTTTCACCCACAGAGTATGGAGGGAAATTATAATGAAGCATAAATCTATCTCTAACTTCACCATCTAATTTATCTAATATTTGTGCATCTCGGTCGTTACCAAGTGTTGCAGCAACTATGGCTTGTGTTTCCCCACGCGTAAACAACGCTGAGCCATGAGCACGGTCTAATAAATGAGTACGAATAGCAATAGGCCGAACTGTTTTTTGATCACGCCCATCAATACGGGGTTCACCATCTAGAATGCGACTACGCACAATATTTTCTTCAAGCGCACTGAAAATATTTTTTACTGCATCACAACTTGTCTCTTCTTGCTCAGCTACAAGCGTATCTATAATTTGTTTACGTAACTCCGCCAACCGCTGGTAACGCTGTTGTTTGTCTTTAAGTAAATAAGCCTGGGTAATATCGGCTGTTGCCAACTCTGCAACACGAGTTTGTAAACTTGTGTCAATAGCTGGTGCCGACCAAGTCCATCCCGTTTTACCAACTTCTGATGCCAATTCATTGATGCCTTTGATTACAGCTTTCATCATTTCATGGCCAAACAGCACAGCACCTAGCATCACGTCTTCGTTTAATTCCCGCGCCTCAGATTCAACCATCAAAATAGCATCTTGGGTTCCCGCAACAACCAAATCAAGATCCGATGGCACTTTTGGCCCTGGGTTCAGTAGATAAATACCATCCTTATAGCCAACACGTGCGGCACCAATAGGGCCTTGGAAAGGAATCCCCGAAATAGCCAAAGCGGCAGATGCACCAATCATGGCAATGATATCTGCAGGAACCTCTGGATTTAACGACATTACCGTAGCAATGATTTGAATTTCATTATAGAAATTATTAGGAAATAATGGGCGAAGGGGGCGATCAATCAAACGTGAAACCAATGTTTCATGTTCACTTGGGCGTCCTTCACGTTTGTTGAAGCCTCCAGGAATTTTACCTGCAGCATAAGTTTTTTCTTGATAATTAACGGTCAATGGAAAGAAGCTATTTTTTTCAGCGCCCTCTTGTCGGCCAACCACAGTTACTAAAACCTGTGTACCACACATACTTGCAAAAACGGCACCATCAGCTTGCCTGGCTATTTCGCCTGTTTCCAGCACCAGTGTGTGCTCTCCAAACTTTATTTCTTTGCTAATTTTCATCGACACGTTAGTTACCTCGTTAAATTATAAAGCGAAAAAAAAGGCGCAGAATACAGCGCCTTTTCTAGCTAAATGTGTTTGAGCGTTAAAACCATCAGCACTCAATAGGAATCCCGCAGACCAAGACGCTTAATCAATGTTGAATAGCGTTCCTGGTTATTTCTTTTCAAATATTTCAGAAGTTTACGGCGTTTGTTAACCAGCTCTTGCAGGCCACGACGTGAATGAAAATCTTTAGTATGACTTTTAAAATGATCAGTCAAATATTTGATTCGGCTTGTGATGAGAGAAACTTGCACTTCTGGTGAACCCGTATCTTTATCAGCGAGTTTGAATTCATTCACAATTTCTGCTTTTTGCACGCTCGT
This sequence comes from uncultured Legionella sp., assembly GCA_964648115.1. GTDB lineage: Bacteria > Pseudomonadota > Gammaproteobacteria > Legionellales > Legionellaceae > CAZYME01. The sequence goes on along the minus strand of CAZYME010000006.1, from coordinate 6,468 downwards.
TAGCGTCATTGTTCACTCCTGGAAATATGCTCTGCTTTGACCCATTGTACTCAGCATAGCGCATGGTCTTACTTTTAAAGGGATGAATCTTACCAAAACATGAGAATAGAAACAAGGTTATTCTTAGTTATCTTCGTACATAACATAAACGATATTACGGGGAAGAAGGTCTGGATGCGGGCTCTTCCCTTGCCCCACAACATCCACCACATAAAAAACGAAAAAATCTGAAGAGTCCATGCTGAGGGGCTCTTCTTTCCAATGCACCTTGCTCAGAAGTTAAGGACCCTTGATCTGAAGCCAAAGTGCTAGGTTCCGATTCGAATGAGCCCTCTTCCCAAAGCTGAGGGGCTCCTCTTTCCAATGCACCTTGCTCAGAAGTTAAGGACCCTTGATCTGAAGCCAAAGTG
>CAZYME010000006.1:0-5958 GCA_964648115.1 uncultured Legionella sp. | reverse complement strand
CTAGGTTCCGATTCGAATGAGCCCTCTTCCCAAACTTGCTGCTCTTCTTGGACCACGTCGAATTCTTGTTGCAGATCGAATGGTATCTGTCTTTTCAAATCCTCTATTGGTCCTGCTCTTTCTATAATATGAGCCTCATCAAATACACTAAATTTATGATTTGTATTAGGATTGATCAACCATTTGCTCACGGGAGTTTCTCCCCACTCAGGGTCACCCCAATATGGGCGATTATAGTGAGAAATAACTAATGCGGTTAAAGAGAATTGATCACCAGTTGAAATATACACGGCATCTTCGGGCTGGATAGGATCAAAGGTAATAGAATCTACTGTATTAAGTGGACTGTATTCAGCCAACAGCAGTAATAGCTTGTGTGCTATATAAGCATGCTCTGGTTCTGCAAGTTCCGGGCGTAATAAATTTCTTAGCTCCTCAACGATTGCTGAAACCCCAAGCTCCATTGATGAATCAGGTAGCTGACAAAAGCGTTTTGTTATTTCGTGAGCTTTCTCTTCATCTGGGAGTTTATCCAAGAGGGGAAAAGCCTCTTCTAATATAGGCATGTGAGAGCTCCGTTGAATCATCACTTCTCTGGATCATTGTGCCCTAATTGCTACCATAGCTCAACAAACGCGCAACACTTAATAGACCAGTGTCAGCTAGCTCTCCCAAACCAATAAATTGCAAGTCATTTTCATAAAGACGAATCCGACCAGGCACTATTCCATCATTCATATTACTCAGTGTCTTCCCCTGGCGAAGCGCTTGCGCTGCATCCGGGCTTATAGCCAGTCTAGGTAAGTGACTAACAGCCCTGTCTAGGGGCAACAAACAGGATATTAATTCTTCTTCAGGTTTATTTTGCAAATCATCCAGAGTAAACATAGGTTCATTGTCAAATCCTGCGGTATACAGCCGGTGTAGCCGAGTAACATGGGCAAATGTGCCAAGTTGCTCGCCAATATCTTCTATTAGATTTCGTATATATGTCCCTTTGCTACACGTTACTGTTAAGGAAAGTTGTTGGCCGTCAAAGTGATTTAGTTGTAAATCATGTATAGAAATATTCCGCGCTTTACGCTCGATATCAATACCCTCTCTGGCATATTTATAAAGCGGTCTCCCTTGATGTTTTAGGGCTGAAAACATCGATGGTACTTGTTGAATATGACCTAAAAATTGAGTTAATACAGTTTGCAGCCGATCTATCGATACGACAAAATTTTCTGTGCGAGCAATAACTTCTCCCATTGCATCAGCTGTATTGGTTTTCACACCCAAAAGCCCTGTTACTTCGTAACATTTATCCGCATCCAAAAGATATTGGCAAAACTTTGTAGCCTCACCAAAACACACAGGCAACATACCTGTAGCCATGGGATCTAAACTACCAGTATGGCCTGCTTTTTTCGCTTGAAAAATACGCTTAACCTTCTGCAAAACTGCATTGGATGTGAGAGCTGGAGGTTTATTAACTAATAACAGACCATTTATGCTATGCATTTCAGATTGGGTCATCGCTTTGTTCGGTATCATTGGCTTTGTCAATTAACCGACTTAAACGCTTCCCGTATTCTATCGATTCATCATACATAAAATGCAACTGCGGTACCGTGCGCGAAGTCAATGTTTTTGCCAGAGCAGTTCTTAGATGAGCTGCAGCATTATTTAAAATAACGAGTGTTTCTTTGGGGTCTTGATTAAAAACAGTAAAATATATGTTGGCATGCCCCAAATCTCTCGATACTTTCACTGCCGATATCGTAATAAAAAGGGGAACGCCTGGATTTTTGATGTCTTGCTGAATGATTTGTGCCAACTTGCGCTGAATCACTTCTGCAATACGATCCGTTCGCTTAAAATTGTTACTCATAGGGATTATCTAATCTCTTTTAATTTCGATGGTTTCAAACACTTCAATTAAATCGCCACTTTTCACGTCATTGTAGTTTTTGACACCAATACCGCACTCAATCCCTTGTCGGACCTCAACAACGTCATCTTTAAAGCGTCGCAAAGATTCTAATGTTCCTTCATAAATAACTACGTTGTCACGCAATACACGGATTGGGTTATTACGTTTAATAACGCCTTCAACCACCATACAACCAGCAATTGCACCTATCTTCGGCGAACGGAATACATCTCGCACTTCAGCAATACCAACAATTTGCTCTCGGAATTGCGGCGCTAACATACCCGTTAATGCGCCTTTAACTTGATCAACAATGTCATAAATAACACTGTAATAATGCATAGGCACTGATTCAACTTCAGCAAGGCGTTTCGCACCTGCGTCTGCTCGCACATTAAAACCAATCAGTAGGCCATTAGAGGCGATAGCCAAGTGCACATCCGATTCTGTAATTCCACCTACACCACTTGCAATAACTTCTACATTAACTTCTTCATTGGATAATTTAACCAACGCATCAGCTATCGCCTCTACAGAACCCTGCATATCGGCTTTCAACACGACATTTAGCACTTTCATTTCAGCGGCTGTCATGTTCTCAAAAATACCTTCCAACGAGGTTTTTTGACGTCTGGCTAGTTTCACATCACGGAATTTACCTTGGCGGAACAAAGCAACTTCACGCGCTTTTTTCTCATCGGGTACAACGATTGCATCATCGCCCGCATGCGGAATTGCAGACAAGCCTAATACCTCAACAGGCATAGATGGACCTGCACTATCAACAGGATCACCGTTATCACCAACCAGAGCACGTATTCGGCCATATTGAAGACCAGCCAGGATAATGTCACCTTTACGAAGCGTACCACTTTGTACTAAAACTGTAGCTACGGGGCCACGGCCTTTATCAAGTCGGGATTCAATCACCACGCCTTTTGCAGCACCATCTGTGTGAGCCGTTAGCTCCAACACTTCAGATTGCAACAATATAGCATCCAATAGCTCATCAATACCTTGGCCTGACTTTGCCGAGATGTTAACAAACATGGTATCTCCGCCCCATGGCTCGGGAATGACTTCATGCCCTGATAGCTCAGTCATCACGCGCTCAGGATCGACACCTGGCTTATCCATTTTATTAATAGCAACAATGATAGGAACTTTCGCCGCTTTAGCATGTTGTATCGCTTCAATTGTTTGTGGTTTAACACCATCGTCTGCAGCAACAATCAAGATAACAATGTCTGTAGCTTGAGCACCACGAGCACGCATAGCGGTAAAGGCAGCATGTCCTGGTGTATCCAAAAACGTAATATCGCCTTTAGGAGTGCTTACGTGGTAGGCACCAATATGCTGCGTGATACCACCTGCCTCACCAGAAGCAACTTTTGTTCGACGAATATAGTCAAGTAAAGAGGTTTTACCATGATCGACGTGTCCCATAATAGTAACTACTGGGGCACGTGAAAGGTTGTTACTACCTTTACTTAATGTGTCGCCTAAAGTGTCCTCGATTGCATCTTCTTTCAGCTGACGCGCAACATGGCCCATTTCTTCGACAACTATGATTGCTGTTTCTTGGTCAATAACTTGGTTAATGGTAGCCATAGCACCTAGACCCATCATAACTTTGATTACTTCAGCAGCCTTTACTGTCATGCGTTTTGCGAGATCTGCAACAGTAATGGTCTCAGGAATCATAACTTCGCGAATAACTGGAGCCGTAGGCATAGCAAAACCATGCGTTAACGATTCTTCAGCCTCTCGGTATTTATCTGATTTCTCATTTCTTCGCTTTTTGCCCTTGTTGCGCCTATTATGTATATCGTACTCACTTTCTTCGCGCATTGTAGGTTGATATTTTGTCTTTTTCTTACCTTTCTTAAAGTCTGGCTTGGCACCCTCGGCCTCTTCTTTTACCGGCTGCTTTTTCTTAGCCCCTTTGCTCTCTTCTGTAAGCGATGTGTCGTCTTTCTTCTCAACAGCTGCGATTTCTGGAACAATTATATCAGGAGTGATTGTAATAGCTGCTTCAACATCAGCCGCCTCTGGCTCTACTATTTCCGAGGTTTCAGCCTCAGGAGTTTCATTTATTTCATCAATAGCTTCTGCGGAAACGGCCAAATCTGCTTCTGTATCTATAACATCTTCTTCTATTTCAATTTCAGGAGGAGCTTCTTGTACTTCACTACGTTTCTCGTAAGTTCTTTTTTTACGTACTTCAATATTGACAGTTTTTCCACTATGCGAATCATGCCCTAAAGTTACTTGAGATACGCTTTTTCGTCTTAGTGTAATTCGTTGAGGTGCCGCCGCCGTTTCACGATTGGCACCACCTTTTAAATGATTTAACAGTACGCGTTTTTGTTCTTCATTGACAGTTTGTTGCTCATCAATAATGGACAATCCAGCTTCCTGTAACTGGTTCAATAAACGCTCAACAGGGATCCCTACAACCTGAGCCAATTGTTTAACCGTCACATCCGCCATAATTTAATCCCCTTTCGGCTGTTGAACAGCCGTTATTCTCATACTGAAATTTGTACTCAGCTTGTAAAGACCTGTTTATTTCGCTTCAGAGCTAAACCATGGCTCACGTGCTTTCATAATAAGAGCACCTGCTTTTGCTTCTGTCATCCCTTTAATGTCGAGCAATTCATCAACTGACTGCTCAGCTAATTCATCCATGGTTGTAATCCCAATAGCCGCTAATTGTTCGGCAAGCTCATTCGTCATACCTTCCATAGTTAAGAGACTCGCATCAGGCACACCCTGTCCTGATGATAATGCTTGCGTAAGCAATGTATCATTAGCGCGGTTTCGTAATTCTTCAACAATTTCTTCATCAAATTCTTCGATCGCAAGCAATTCATCTTTTGGTACATACGCTATTTCTTCCAATGAGGAAAAGCCACTAGCAACCAAAAGTTGGGCAATCTCTTCATCAATACCCAATGCACTGGTAAACAAAGTAATTGTTTTTGTTGATTCTTCCTGGCTTTTACCTTCGAAATCTTCAACGGTCATGACATTAAGGGTCCAACCAGTTAATTGGCTAGCCAAACGTACGTTTTGCCCATTGCGACCGATAGCTTGTGACAGTTGATCTTTGTGCACAGCCAAGTCCATCGTATGTGAATCTTCATCAACAACAATCGACGAAATATCTGCTGGAGCCATTGCGTTAATCACAAGCTGTGCTGGATTATCATCCCAAAGAATAATATCAACACGCTCTCCACCTAGCTCACTTGAAACAGCTTGCACTCGAGCACCGCGCATACCAACGCATGCACCGACAGGGTCGATACGACCATCATTTGTTTTGACAGCTATTTTGGCACGATTACCTGGCTCACGCGCAGCCGCTTTAATTTCAATAATATTTTCGCCAATTTCAGGAACTTCAATACGAAATAGCTCAATCAGCATTTCTTCGCGCACTCGGCTTACTAGCAACTGTGGGCCACGAACATTCTCTAGAATTTCATATAAGTACGCACGCACTCTGTCATTAGGACGAAACATTTCTTGTGGTAACATTTCATTGCGCGGCATAAATGCCTCTGCTTTTCCACCTAAATCAATAATAATATTGTCACGCGTAACTTTTTTTACAGTACCGTAAATTAATTGTCCAAGCTTATTTTTAAATTGCTCAATAACAAGCTGACGCTCCGCTTCGCGGACTTTTTGCATAATAACTTGTCGTGCGGTTTGGGCCGCTATTCGACCAAATTCAATTGAGGGCATAGGCTCTTCAATACGCCCACCTACTTCGATCCCTGGCGATCGCTGTTCTGCTTCTGCAACAGTTAATTCTCGGTCTGGAAACTCAACTGCGTCGTCCTCAACCACATCCCAATATCGAAATGTTTCATATTCGCCTGTGCGCGGATCCATTAGGACCCGTATTCCTAATTCCATACCTGATAGCTTACGTGTCGCCGACTCCAACGCTGCTTGAATCGCTTCCAAAACTACTTCTTTGCTTACGCCTTTTTCGTTGGATAACGCCTCAGCAACTAGTAACAATT